>JBBRDM010000220.1:0-7259 GCA_038203935.1 Chthonomonadales bacterium | reverse complement strand
ATTTGGCGCTGGAGCTATCCCGTTTGACCTAATTCACCCTGAAAGAGGCAGAGGAACGATCCGAATATTACCGCGGGTTGTAATTATCGAAACTAAACAGCCAATCACCATTGGCTTGAAAAAACCGATTGAATCCCTCCTGGAGCTGTCCCAAGTTTTGAACGCTAAATTAGGCAGCTCAATCACTCTGGTAGGTAAAGCAATTACGCTTGTTTCGATGCTGGCACAGGAGTTCATTTTCGTCTTCAACGAAGAAGGCTCTCTCTATGTTTCGCGAACTAAAAAAATGAACGACACACTGGCAGCATTAGGCGTGAAACTGGATATGCGGCCGATATTACGAATGAAATACGAAACATGGGATTCTCTGAAAGTGGGGCAGTCCTCACTGAATCTTCCGCCGCATCTTGCTGCATCCTTCTGCCGCAGTATGATTACTGCTTCAGAATTTGCTCTTAGCTGGCAGGAGGTAGTTAGAGAACAGCGAGCGAGTGCGAAAAAGTTGAGTTCCATTCGGAAACCTCACGAACTCCTCGAAGCGCTATGTGATTATTCCAGCGAAGACGGATGCAGTGAAGCGATTGAAGAGTTGAAAAGAAATAAGAACGTACTGAAAGATCTGCGAATAAAGGGCAGTACGATACAGGAAAAAGTTGATTTGCTTTATCAACATCTCAGAACCACCAAGCAGCAATGCGTGGATGTTCAGCGGGATAAGGGTATGCATTTCAGATCAGTGTCGGAATGGACGGAGGAAGAAATCGGCCGACGACAGTCCTTCGAATCGCGCAGCTCCGAACTTCAGCAAGAAAAGAATTTGCTCCAGCACAAAATTTTCGCGCTGAAGAACGAGCGTCTCAATCTGGAACGAGGAACAGAAGCTACTGCCGCGAGAGAAAATATTCGTAATATCGAAATCAAGGCTGAATTAGCACGGCTTAAGATTATCAGAAATGCGCTCCTGACTTGCGAAGGCTTGACCCACACCAACCATCGGCCATCTGCGTGGTGGATACCTATGCTCGATCCGAGTGGAAAATGGTTTGAGAAAATAGTTCAAACGACTACCCTGTATACCGAAAAATTACTGTCATGAATCGCATACGGTGCCTTCGTCCCCGAAACCAACATCACAGATGATAGACATTCCCAACCATATTCCAGATTTAGCAAGAGTTCGCATTTTGATAGCGGCGCTCATTGTCATGTTTTTTGGAATAGTGGCGCGACTCTGGTTTCTGCAGATAGTAAGCGGATCGGATTATGCGCAGCAGTCTGAAACCCTGAGAACAAGACTCATTCGCCGCGTAGCCGAGCGAGGGGTGATTTTAGATTCCAAAGGACGAGTGCTTGCCGCCAGCCGGCCTCATTACGTAGTGTCCGTACTGCCGGATGAACTTAAAAAAAATCCGAATGTGCTTTCTCGTCTGGCAAAGATACTGCACACAAAGGAAGAAGATTTATCTGCCCTCATAGATCAGAATAAAACTACTCCTTTCGACCCAGTTCCTGTTTCTAATGAAGCGGATATGCCGCTGCTCACACAAATCGAGGAGCACAGAATAGATCTGCCCGGAGTTCTGATCGAAAAAGATCCTATGCGGGATTATAGAGATAATCAGACATGTACGCATGTACTTGGAGTTGCGAGGCCGATCAGCCGTGAAAAACTCGATAAATTGAGTAAGATGGGTTATCGTGGCGGAGATATTCTAGGAGTTGCCGGGCTGGAGTCTTCTTATGAATCCGATCTTCGCGGTAAAGACGGCGGTCAGCGAATTGAAGTGGATGCTCGTGGCCGTATGAGGCGAAATATCGATACCATTCCCTCGGAGCCGGGAAATACACTGCATCTCACTATAGACCGCGATCTGCAGCAGGTAGCTTACGATTCTCTTAAAGAAGAGCTGGATCAGGGGCACCCGGGAGCCGTAGTAGCTATGGATCCTAACGATGGAGCTATCCTCGCTTTTGTGAGTACTCCCAGTTATGATTTAAACCGTTTTGGCCCAGACTATAATAAGATCAAAGCGACACCGAATTTTCCCCTTGTAAACCGAGTCTCCAGAAGTACCTATCCGAACGGTTCCACTTTCAAACTCATCACCACTGCAGCTGGAATGGAATCGGGTGTATTGAACGCGAACTCTACGGACTACTGTTCCGGATCGCTCAAGCTGGGAAGCAGAGTATTTCATTGTGATAAAAGAACTGGTCATGGCAGCTTGAATTTGACTCGGGCTATTGGCGCTTCTTGTGATGTCTACTTCTGGCATGCTGCTCAAAGGATGGGACAGGCAGAACTGACAAAATGGGCCTATAATTTTGGGCTGGGATCCAAGACAGGAATAGATTTACCAGCTTCTGAGGACGCACACGGAATAGTCCCATCTCCTGAATGGAAACGAAAAAGATTTAAGCGTCGATCAGATGCTTTATGGGTGCCCGGAGACCTTATAAATATGGCGATAGGGCAGGGATTTGTCGGGGTAACTCCGTTGCAGCTGGTGGATTATACAGCAGCCATTGCAAATGGGGGTACATTATGGCGGCCACAGCTGGTGCGTGAAGTTACACGAACATCTCAGGGCAGAGAAATTAAAGTGAGAAAATTGGAGGCGGAACCACGCGGTAGTTTAGGAATCCAGCCGAATACGCGCGCAGCTATTGTTGAGGGAATGATCCGTGCTATGGAACCGGGCGGAACTGCCGCGAGCTCTAGTATTCCAGGATTATCAATTGCTGGGAAAACAGGCACTGCAGAAACAGTCTCCCATGGAAATAAAGTAGATAACTCTCTATTTACCTGTTTTGCACCTGCAGATAAGCCCCAGATCGTAGTCACCGTAGTGGTCGAAGGCGGAGGCCATGGCTCCACAGCCGCAGCACCCATCGCTCGTCGTGTACTGGCAAAGTTTTTCAAGCTAAATATTGTCAACACGCAAATCGGAAATCAAAAATCCGGTGGTGTGGATTAAGAATTATAGCGCCTGCTTTTCGTAGCAGTGTACCATCCTATTTTTCCCCCGTGCTTTCGCGTGATACAAAGCGCGGTCTGCTTCATCCACCAGGGAAGAAGAAGATATCGATGCCGGCCGCAGCGTGGATACACCAAAGCTAGCCGTGATTGGCCGTTCTGCTGAAACTTGTTCAGTAATCTGACAGCGCAATCTCTCAGCCAGTTCTACCGCCCTGGCTGCATTAGTCTCCGGTAAGAGCAGAACAAACTCTTCCCCGCCATACCGGGCAGCGACGTCAGACTGCCTTACAGAACGCTTCAGAATGTTTGCAGCATTCTTAAGCACTTCATCACCGGCCGGATGGCCGAAAGTATCATTGTAGCTTTTGAAATTATCTATATCCAGCAAAATGAGGGATAGGTCTGATCCATAGCGCCGGCTTCTGGCATACTCCACTTCGAGTCTTTCCCTGAAGGTTCGATAGTTCCAAAGTTCTGTAAGCCCATCCGAAGCAGCCAGGATCTTCAGCTTCTGATTCACTGTTTCCAGCTCAAAGACATGCCGCCTGAGCTCCAGTTGTGCTATAATCTGCCGACCTAACGTTTGCAGGCACTCGAGCTGCTCAGATGTCATCGTTCTTGGAATTCGATCAATAACACAGAGAGTACCAATCGTCAGATGTGATGGTATGATGAGAGGAGTTCCGGCATAGAATCGGATATTTGGCGCACCTGTAACGAGAGGGTGACCAGAAAACCGTGGATCGGTGCGGGTATCCGGCACTACCAGCAGCGAATTTTGCATGATTACCAGGTTGCTGAAAGAGTTGTCTCTAGCCGTTTCGGATACTTCAACGCCTACTCTCGATTTGAACCACTCACGCGATTCATCTATCAAACTAATAAGGCTTATAGGAACATCGCAAACGTAGGCAGCCATCTGTGTTATGTCGTCGAATGCCTGTTCCGCTGGAGTATCTAATATATTATATTCACGGAGTGCTTCAATGCGTGCAGTCTCCGTTTGATTTCCTAATTTCCTATTTGTTTTCATGATCGTTCTCCCAGCCAACCGTCCAGGGTTATCTGGTAAAATTAATGCAGATTGCACTCGTCGAGTCAAATGAGCATGCTTTAATTATTGGCTAAATCTGAGAATACTTCACTCATCCCCAGCGAAACCATTTCATGCTAAGATACTTATCCATTAGAAATTTTGCCATCATCGAAAGCCTGGATATGAACTTCTATTCCGGCTTTAATGTACTTACTGGGGAAACTGGCGCGGGCAAATCCATTTTGATGGATGCGCTTAATCTGATTCTTGGTGGAAGAGCCGGATCTGAAATGGTTCGGGGAGGCTCAGAAAAAGCGATCATTGATGCAGTTTTCGATATGGAAGATAATGATGATCTCACTCAGCTAATTCAGGATATGGGTTTCACTCTGGAAGAAGACCGGCTTCTCGTCAGCCGGGAAGTCGCCTTATCCGGAAAATCGACATGCCGTATTGCAGGAAGGCCTGCCGCTGTCAGTCAGTTAAAAGAAATAGGGGACTGGCTGGTTGATCTGCACGGTCAGCATGAGCATCAATCTCTGCTTGCTGTATCCAAGCATATTGAAATGCTGGATAATTGGGGCGGCAGACCACTGCAAACTTTGCGGGCTGCCGCAGCAGAAGCATTTCATGTACACCAAAAATTATTGACGGAACGAAAAGAGCTGGAAACGGACGCGAAAGAGCGCGAACGACTCATGGATCTGTTTTCATATCAAGTGAACGAAATACAGATTGCTGGCCTTATTCCCGGGGAAGAGGAAAGTCTGGAGCTGGAATATCGCAGAACTTCTAATGCGATCCGCCTCACAGAGTGCGCACTCAGTGCGGCGGAGGAGCTGTCTGGTGGAGAATCAGGCGGAGGAATTCTGGATGGACTCAATAGGGCACTCAGAACTTTAGAAGAAGCCGCCGCTATGGATGAGACTCTCAATCCGATACTCCAGAGTGTTCGGTCGGCAGCCTACGAACTGGATGAGACTGCCCGAGACCTCTTAAGATATCCAGAGAAGATAGAATCAGATCCAGAGCAGCTCAGTCAGCTTGATCAGCGCATGGAGCAAATTCGCTCTCTGAAGCGAAAATATGGTGATTCTATTGAAGAGATTCTAGAATTTGGGGCGAAAGCATCTGTCCAATATAATCTATTGGTAAACGCTTCGGAACGAAAAAATAATTTAGATAAAGCAATTCTCAATGCAAAAAAGAAATTAGAATCATCCTGCGCAAGTCTGAGCGCCGCACGCAGGAAATCAGCCCTACAGTTTCAAGACGTTACACTTGCAAACTTGTGCGATCTGGGAATGGAAAAGACACTATTCGAAGTTCGAATCGAAACTATGGAACCTGGAGCAAAAGGCGGCGATTCGGTTGAATTTATGATTTCAGTTAACCCAGGGGAACCACTTCGTCCGCTCGCCAAGGTGGCTTCAGGCGGGGAGATTTCACGCATTATGCTTGCGATTAAATCGGCTCTATCATTGCAGGAAGCTCTGCCTACCATGGTATTCGATGAAATTGATTCTGGAGTAGGGGGCCGAACTGCGAGCGCGATTGCAGATAAAATGGTAAAGCTCTCCCAAACAACCCAGATCCTCTGCATCACCCATCTGCCTCAGCTAGCCAGCCGAGCGGAAAATCATTTTTTTATTGAGAAAAAAATTGAAAATGAACGTACAAAAGTATCCATTCGCCTGTTAAATACTGAGGAGAGAGTGGAAGAGCTGGCAAGAATGCTAGGTGGGTCTCAAGTAACGGATGCTGTTATCCAGCACGCGAGAGAAATGCTTGGATGGCGTTCTTAATTCTCACTGCGCATTGGAAGCCACGAAGGAAAATCTTCTTACAATATAGAATCAGCAGCTCATGTAGATACTTCAAAATCCAGTTTATAACCCCCAGCCCAAGGAGAAATATATATGTTAGTCAATGTCGATAATCTGCCTCTTCTGTTTTTGGATTACTCGGATTACCTGGAGGGAGATATTGTTAATGAATTCTTCAATACGTACGGCATCAACTTTTCCGCCGGCCACTGGTGTGCTGGAGGCTTTGCAGACCGATTTTGCTCCTCGTACCAGGAAGAACCGCTGGATGAGACTGCTATTGGCCAGATTCAACGTGTAGCTAAGGCTGGAATTCGTGGAATTGAGCTGAACAATGAGATGTTTTTGGATAAAAACATGCAGATTAGTGACGCCAAAATACGTGAAGTAAAAGACGCTCTGGCCAGTAATAACCTCATTCCCACGAATATGAATACCAATATCTGGACTCGTGCTTACTATAAGATGGGCGGTATAACGAATCCGGATTCAGGAAGACGCAAGCAGGCGCTTGATTACTGCCTGCAGACAGTGGAACTGGGCAAATTATTAGACTGCCCCAGCGTGCAGCTCTGGCCGGGTTCCGATGGCTGGGACTACCACTATGAAGTGAATTATGGGCGTCAGTTAGATTGGTTTATCGATGGCTGCGTAGAGATAGCCCGTAAAGCGCATAGCCTTGGACTAAAATTTGGTACGGAAGCGAAGCAAAAGGAACCACGTGAAGGCAATATGATTCTGAATACCACTGCCAAAGCGGCTCTGGTCGCAAAGACAGTGAACGAATCCGTTGGCACGACAGTCATGGGAGTAGTGATAGATTACGGTCATGAGCAAATGGTTGGAAATCAGCCGGCAGACAGTCTCTATCTTCTGAAACGCATGGGAGTTCCCATCGCGAATTTCCATATCAACTCCGCTAAATACAACTCGAATGACGAGGATCGGGTTACAGGAACGGATGATATATGGCGTCTTTCTGAGTTTTGTTATGCAGCGATCGACACAGATTATCAGGGATGGTTTGGCGAAGACCAGTTCACGTATCGCATGGAGCCTGTGAAAGCGATGTCGCTTAGCAAAGAGCTGTTTGCAAACGCGATGAAAAAAGCGTTAAAAATATATGCTATTAAGGATAAGCTCGAATGTGCCCAGGCGACTGGTGATGCTGGTAACGTAATAGATGTTGTGAAGCGAATACTCAATTAAATAGTGGATGAGTATGGATTGAGATTGAAAGAGCAGGTTGCAGTTATGAGTAAGAAATGGCGCAGCGCTTTAGCTTTGTCGATGATTGTTGTTCTGGCAAGTTTTGGAAATCGAGGGTGGACGGAAGAAAAAAATCAGCCTGCTCCGCCAGTCAATCTTCATATAGCTTCCACCCTCACCGAGCTGCCCGTCGGGATATGGGGACCTT
>JBBRDM010000219.1:0-7419 GCA_038203935.1 Chthonomonadales bacterium | reverse complement strand
AACGTCGATTCTGGCCCGAATGGCCCTGGTGGGATGTTCTTCGGCGCGAGAGGTGGGGGCAGTGGTGGAAATGCGATGCCTCAGAAACAGGATAGCGCTGCGCGATTAGGCAGTGCGGCGCCTTCTGTTTCTGAACTGCAATCGAAGCAGCCGAATAGGGATAAAAAGCCTGCCTATACGGCTTCTCGTGCGACTAATCTCAATACGCCGATGTTAAAGCAAGATTTGAACTCCAACGGACTGATGCTAAACAGCGATTCTACAGCTAGCCGAGGCGCTGAAATGTCTCGATCAAATATACGGATTATTGCGGAGAGTGCGCCTGTCTCCTTTCATATCCAGAATGGACATCCTGTTCCAGTTACCGATCTGCTGCAGCAAATAGGAAAACAGGCCGGCGTGGAAGTAATCATTGGCTCAGAAGTACCAGCGGGTTTGAAACTGCGCATTGAAGGCAGTATATCCTCGCGGCCGTTTCCCGATTTGCTCAATATACTTACTGCCTATGCCCGGCTGGAATGGCGGTGGGAAAACGATCATATTCTTATCACGACACGCCCCGATTTTCGAATATTTGTGGGTGAATCAAACAAGCCACAGGTAGATTCATTGACCTCAAAAGCATCTCCCTCTATAAAGAAATAACCATAGTTTTTTTCAATGTCTTGATTCAACTGGAAAGTCGGAATTTCAAGAATGCGTCTTGGCCGCTCCCTCGTGAAGAACCCGCATCTGGGAGAAGGAGCGGGTAAGGTGATTCCTTTTTTTCGTTTTTGGGAGAAGGAGTTCCGTGGAATGAGGGCTGGGTCAGATAAGAGATAGATCGTATTGTACCTGTTTTCAGTCCAGACGAATAAGCCCTCGTTTCAAGCCGGTTACTACCGCTTCTGTCCGGTTTGAAACATCGAGCTTTAGCAGAATATTATTGATATGGAACTTGATCGTACTTTCTGAAAGTGTCAGATGTCCTGCAATCTGGCTGTTGCTTTTACCGTGCGCTAAATTTTCGAGAACGATTCTTTCACATTCGGACAGCTCCTCTGAATTGGAGTGGTGCGTGACTTTATGTAAAATGTCCGCAGCGATTTTGATCGTCCCAGAATGAACCTGCCGTATAATTTGGAGCAGATCCTCTGGCGGAGTATCCTTCAAAAGGTAGCCGCTGGCTCCTGCCCGCATCCCTCTAATAATATCTTCTTCACTATCATAAGCCGTGAAAATAATAATTTTCGCGGAGGCGCTCTCCGTTCGAATAGCCTTCATCGCATTTAAACACTCCATTTCGGGCATTCTGAGATCCAGAATAGTCACATCGGGATGAAAATGCTGAAAGGCCGATACGGTTTCCATAGCATTGCTTGCCTGCGCGACGACTTCCATATCGCCGGGTCCATCCAATACTGCTCGCACGCCTTCCCGGAAGAAAGCATTGCTGTCTGCAATTAAAATGCGAATGGGATTTTTCATATTTTCCTATCCATGATTAATATGCGGTAATTTTATACAAATTTAATCCCACCACCTTCCATTTCCATGGTCAACTCATTCATTCTCATGGCGAAGGCACAAATTATTCTGGAATGGGGTATGACTATTGAAAGGCAAGGTCTAGTACTCTGCACATTCAGCAATGCCTTATCAACTCAGTTCGACTTCTCAGCAGGTAACGTTTTTGGCTATGGTAGATAATCGGGACTTGTAAATCGACGGTGAATCGATGCGTACTGTGCTTGCATCTGGTTTTGAAGATAGGAAATGGAACCGAAATCACACTGGCACTCGGTCAGGGAATTCAGCTGTGGTGCGTTTATTAGCGAATTTGTGTTATAGCAGGAAAATTGTAATTGAGAGGAACATGCTGAATAATGCGCATTTCATAGAACATCGCTTTAGAAAACACTTTATGCTATTCGTCAGCGAAATAAAGGAGAAAAATAGTGAGCAGACGCCTCAGAGTAAATAAAAAGCCTTTAGAAATGATTCCTGGAGTAGGGCCTTCTATCGCAAACGATCTCGAAAGGATGGGATATTCTGCAGTATCTGATCTTGTAGGCCAGAATCCTGAAAATATGTATAATCAACTGATTGAAATAGAGGGCAGGCCTGTTGATCGGTGCTTTCTCTACGTATTCCGATGTGCAGTCTACTACGCTGAAACTCCGAACCCTGACCCGGACAAGCTCAAATGGTGGAACTGGAAATCAGGCTAATGAATGATCACTATCCCGGTTAAATGCTGCTTCTGTACATGCCGATGGGCGCTCAATTCCCGTTAGATATTTCTCGCTCCACACCTCTATTGCAGCTAATAGTGGCTGCAGGGCATGTCCGGCTTCGGTTAGTTCATAGCTGGTGCGAGGCGGCATTGTCGAATGAACAGTTTTCACTATCACTCCTACCTGTTCCAGCAGAGTCAGGCGCTGGCACAGAGTGGTGGTGTTGACACCATCTGCCTGGCGGTTCAGTTCATTGAAACCCAGCGGTCCCTTCATGAGCCTATGCACTATCAAAAGCGCCCACTTCTCCTGGACAAGCAGCAACCCTTTGATCATAGCGGAGGAAATACCGCAAATTGCTGCCGAATCTTTCACGATTTCATGATCTTTCATACTTCTATTATAGCCTATTTCAGAATATATTACATAGCACTTGACTTTTTATAGCGATATGCATTATAATGTGCTCAATTAATTAGATCAATTAATGAAATATACTGCAACTGGAAGGAAAGTCATGACTACAGAACAACTCAATATCTCATCGGAAAAGCATGTCGATGATGCCGGGCTGGATATCCTATTTAGAAAAGCGCGAACACACAATGCCTGGCTGCCGAAGGCGGTATCGGAGGATCTTCTAAGACAGATTTATGATCTGGCAAAGTGGGGACCGACGAGCGCAAATATGTCTCCTATGCGTATAGTATATTTGAAATCGGAGCAGGCGAAGGAACGTCTCATACCCGCACTCTCACCCGGCAATTTAGAAAAAACAAAAGCGGCTCCCGTGACCGCGATCATCGCCTACGACACAGAGTTTTACAACCTGCTTCCCAGACTATTCCCGCATTTCGATATGAAACCGATGTTTGAATCCAATCCACAATTGGCTGAGGAGGGGGCATTCCGAAACAGCTCGCTTCAAGGCGCGTATTTTATGCTTGCTGCGAGGGCGCTCGGGCTGGATTGTGGGCCAATGTCGGGGTTTGATGCGGCAAAATTGAATGCGGAGTTTTTCCCAGATGGAAAATACAAAGTAAATTTTCTCTGCAATCTGGGGTATGGCGACGATGCGAAACTGTTTCCACGCAATCCGCGCCTCGATTTTGAGGAAGCCAATTCCGTGTTATAAATCACAGGCGTTCGAATTTACTGCACTGAATCTTAATGATAATACACCTGATACTTAGTTCCACATCAGGTGTATTATCATTAAGATTTTCATTCGCTGCCGACTCCGTGAACGCGCATATTCACGCTGTAGATGCTTTTGCTGGCTGTGATGAACAGCATATGTCTATCTTTGCCGCCGAAGCAGATGTTGGCGGTCCACTCTTCTGGTACATCGATGTGTTCGATCTGTTTGCCGGTTTTATCGAAAACAGTGACGCCTTTGCCGGTGAGATACACATTCCCCTCATTATCGATAGTCATCCCGTCCGAGCCGAGTTCGCAGAACAGATGTTTATTTGTGAGTGATCCGCTGCTGTTGATATGATAGGAATAAGTCTTGTTGGCGACGATGTCCGCGACGAAAAGAGTTTTGCCATCCGGGGCGCCGATAATCCCATTGGGCTGCTTGAGATCAGAAACGACGCGCTTTAGCGATTTATGATCAGGCGCCATATAGTAGACTCCCTGGCACTCCTGCTCCATGGGGCCGCGCTTCCAGTAGTCCCGTTTGTAGAAAGGATCCGTGAAATAGAGTGCGCCATTCGGCAGCAGCCAGATGTCGTTTGGGCCATTCAGCAGCTTGCCGTGATACTTCTTAATCACTTTTTTCACTTTACCTGCGGGGCTTATCCGCCACATCTCATTCTTCCCATCGGCGCATGCCCATAAATATCCTGCCGAATCGAAGCATAAACCATTGGATCGCCCGGCGGGGTGCATGAAGGTGGAAAGCTTCCCGTTGACGCTCCACTTCATAATGCGGTCATTAGGCTGGTCGGTAAAATAGATATTTCCTTTGGCATCGGATGCCGGTCCCTCTGTAAAGCTGAATCCACCGGATAGCTTCGTCAGTTCGGCTCCGTCCGCCCGAATGGCGCTGTCGTCCGCTCTAGTACGTGTGGCCCCAATACCAAGTGTAATGAATGTAAAACCGAGGAACAGCGCTTTTTTTAGCGATATTATCAATCTCTTCTCCTTATAACGGCTTCGTTAAATCATAACGCTTCATTAAATCTTTAATCGCTTGCCAAAACGGTGATTTCAAGAGTGATTAGGTCACTCTATTCGATGCATTGCAGAGTTATACCTGCCCATTATACTAACTCGGAAACCAGCGATAGCAAAGCAGAATAACAGGATTAATTGCATTCTGATGTACATAAGTATTGCAAGCTATCATCGCCGTTTGAATGCGGATAGCGGGCCAGTGATCATCTTTCCTAAACGCCAGGTATTGGAATTTCTTATAGCTTCCATTTCGTGCTGAAGGCCGGCATTGGATTGGCGCAGTGAGATCAGTTCCTGCTCTAAAATGCGAATGCGTTCGTGGGTCTCCTGAAGTTCATATCGGGCGAAGGAAGCTTTTTCATTTGCACGGGCTATTTCATCTTCCATGCCCGGCAAAGCGGAGGAAATCGACTGTTCCACAGTTTTTGAATAGGTATCGGAGGAATCCGTAAAAGTGGCTTTTTCCACTGCGGCAGCGGTTTTAGGTGTTTTACGAGCAATGACTGTCCAGCGCGGACCAGCTTTTTCCATCCGGTCCGATATCACTTCCACCGTTTCGAAACCTACATCTTTGAGCAGTTTGAGCAGATCGTCTTGATACAGCCAACGTGCATAAGGTTCCACTCCGGCACGATTATCCTGCCAGGTTCCTTCCCCGAAATAGTGCGCACGGTAAGATTTTCCTTCATAAACGAGATCGCTGCGCTCAAATGAAGTGTCGTCGCGGCAGTAGTGGGTATCGAGAATCAAGTCGTCTGCGACATCGGCAATTTTATAGAGATGAGTAACCGGATCGAGCAAATGATACAGAACACCCACATGAAACATGATATCGAATGTGCCAAAGCTGCTGTCTAAATCGCGCGCATCCAGCAGAGCCACGCGGGCATTCTGTATATCCTGGACGAATAAATTAATGAGAGACGCGGCAACATTGTGCGGGCGAACATCGAAGGCGGTGACGTGCCTGCAGATTCGGGCGAGCTGAGCAGTGTGATACCCCTCATTAGATCCCACCTCGATTACGGTTTTATCCCGGGCATTGAATCGCGAGGCCACGGCTTGCACTCGCGCATCGCCATCAGGGACTATTTTAAGCTTAAGATCCGAATCACCAAGAATTCTACCATCTGGCAATTCTGTACCAACTTCCCAAGCGATTACTTTTTGAAAATCAAGAAACTGCTGTTCAGTCAAATTGATCATACAGTGTGCCCCATCTCCAGAAACAGAGGTGATATTTTCGCCGCTTCATTATAACGAGAATTCAGTCGAACGTCAAACAGCCCAGCCGATACCAGCGCTTGACATCGGCTGGCATTATCCGCATAATATCGATTGGCAGATCGATCAATACTGTACGAGCATTGCTGAAGTGCATGTTTCAGGATTTTGAAGCGAGATTACAGCAAATTACTTATGCAGTATCGAAGAATATTACGGTCAGACGATAGGTCGAACTGCCCTTAAATGGAATTTTTTTACACCCAGAGTTCCAGGAGACGTTTTGAAGTGAAGCACTCTTTCGCACGGCCGATTATAGCGCTGCTGGTGATCGCGATTTTTGGTGGCGGCGGCTGGTATATAGATCATCAGAGAAATAAGCAGCGCGTCGCGCTGTCAGGGTTTTTTGAGAGCCAGCCCTCTGAAATATCGTCTCGAATCGGTGGCCGCACTGCTCGGATTCTTGTAAAAGAGGGAGATACTGTCCATGCTGGCCAGCCCCTGCTCGAATTTGAAACGATCCCAGCCGAGCAGGACACAGCGGCTAAGAAAGCAGCTGCAGAGCAGGCAGAACAGCAACTAAAGGAAGTTCAGAACGGGCCGCGGCGAGAAGATATTCAAAAACAGGAAGAATCGGTTGCAGAATTAAGTGCAAATCTGGAACGGCTGCGCAACGGCCCCTTGCCCGAAGAGATTGCAGGAGCGCGAGCGCATCTGAACCAGACACTGGCGATGCTGAGCAAGGCGGTGGCCGGTCCGCGTCCGCAAGAGATAGCTCAAGTCCGAGCAGCCGAACAAAGCGCGAAAGCTCGACTGGCACAGGCGCAGCGCGGCCTCACGCTCGAGGAGAAGTCGCAGGCGAAAGCCCGGTTGGATGCGGCAAACGCGCAGAAAATTCTGGCAATAAAGGAAATGGCAAGAACAGCCAGTCTCTTTAGTGAAGGCGCTGTCAGCCGTCAGCAAGTCGACCAGACTAGGGCCGAGGAAGAGGCTGCCACTGCAAAAAGTAACGAGATGGAAGAGGCTTACAGGCGCGCCGAGGAGGGAACACCAGCCGAAGAGCTGAGGCAGTATCAGGAAGCCTATCTGCAGGCAAAAGCTGCCCTCGATCTGGAATTGGCTGGAACGCGCAAGGAAGATATTGACGCTGCAAGGGCAGATTCCATGCAGGCCAGGCAGAGTCTTAAGCTGCTGCTTCGAGGATCAAGAAAAGAAGATATTCAGGCAGCGGAAGCCCGGCTAAAACAGGCCCAGACAGCGCTGAAAGAACTGAATGCAGGTAATCGTAAGGAACAGATTGCTCAGGCAGAAGCAGCAGCCATAGCCGCTAAAGCACAGGCGAAGAGCTCACAGAAAACGCTCGAAGAGCGAATATTGCGCGCACCTCAGGATGGTGTGATAGAACGCATTTTAACTGCCGTGGGAGATCTTATTTCGCCTGGAATGGCGGTCATTCGAATGGAAAATCCTTCGGATATCTGGGTGCGTGTTTTTGTTCCTGAAGGCAATCTATCGCAGGTTGCTGTCGGCGCTGAAGTGCAGTTAAAGGTGGATGGAATTTCTGCATTACTGCCAGGTGAAGTAGAAAGTATTGCTTCTGCTGGAGAGTTCACCCCGGCCAACATACAAACACCAGAGGAACGAGGCAAACAGGTTTTCGCTGTTCGCATCCGTCTCAAACAAGTCGATTTACGCGTCAAAGCTGGAATGGCGGTTACCGTAACGCGGATCGGTGCGTGGAGCCCATCGTAAGTATTTATTGCTAGTATCGCGGTTAGATCAGAGATTAGTCATC
>JBBRDM010000218.1:0-7900 GCA_038203935.1 Chthonomonadales bacterium | reverse complement strand
GCCTATCAGCTTTGGCTTAAAAGACCGTACTGCCAGCGCACATTCTAAAGGAGCATCTTTTTTCAAAAGTACATAACGAAAATGCTTAATTTTATTCGCTTCGATACAGGCTTCGAGAACTCTCGAGGAAAGTTCTGCCACTGTGAGTTGGCTCAGAGACTCCGGCAATATACGGTTTGGGACTATCTGAACTCCACTGAACTGTGGCTGATTACCACGAGCGATAAAGCTGCTGCAGTCGTTAATAATATCTGCCGCTATCGTTTCCTTCGGTATCTGAAGTATGGAAGCGCCGGCAGCAAGACTGTTTTCAATGCCTGCAAGCAATTTATCTCTATCCTTGGTATTCGACAGCTTATGCGATGAGATATCCATTGGATCGAAACATATTTCGCCAGAATAGATACTATTGGCCAGCGGCTTTCCAGCGCTATCCAGAATTGAACCTCGATTTGGCTGTATATTCTCTTTTTTTGTTCGCAGCGATGCCGATTTTTTACTTAATTTATTTCCATCGACGCCTTGAAGAATGAACAGCTTTGCTACCAGGTTCAAGTAACAGAGTAAGGTCACAAAAAACGCTGCAGCTATTCGCTTTCGATGAAAATGGGTTGACGACATGCTTCGAACAGCCATAGCCACACTCGCTTTCTCACAAAAACTATCTTATTTCAGAACTGGCTGCTATCTGCCCGCCTATCGTCTTTTCTGCCACTGCGCTCACAACAGTCTGGTCGCTTAACAGTTTCATTCCGCGCTGTCCAGCCTGCTGAGCAATATTCGACTCGGACTCTCTGATTGTCAACTCTTGCTTTAATATTTGGTTCAGAGCTCTCGTCTGATTCAGTTGTGTTGACAGCGAGCGGGCTTTCCATGTCTCCTGAGCCTGCCTGGAGTAACCTGTGAGAAATGTGAGGCCTCCAACTGCCATAAATGCGAATAGTATCAGCATCAACCCAACCTCACCGCTTAACATACGCGGAGACTGAGTTTTAACGGTGCGAACTACAGGAGTCGTTTTTACCGGTATGGAAGGGGCACGCAGTGTATCTCCGCGATGCAGGCTTCGCGAGGATGGCAAACTATGTGCTCTGTATTCACTTTCACGTAATCGTTCGGCTGCCGCCATTTTAATCCTCACAAATCTTAGAAATACTAAAAGTTAAATTTTTTCAGCTGCTCTCAACCGCGCACTTCTTGATCTAGGGTTCCGTGCGATTTCGGTTTGAGTTGGTAAGACAGGTTTCCTGGTTATCAGCTTAAGCATAGGTTCGGGCTGGTTCATCGCTGCCTGAACGCTCGCCATCGATGATGCCTGCGGTAACGGCGACCTCCCAGACATCGCGTTGAAAGCCTGTTTGACAATTCGATCTTCCAGCGAGTGGAAGCTGATTACCAATACTCTTCCCGATGGTTTTAGTCGATTTACTGCGGCTTCAAGCCCGGCTCTCAATTGATCTAGTTCACAGTTTACAGCGATTCTCAGAGCCATCATGGCTTTTGTCGCTACATGAATATCTTTCGGCCATGCAGACCGTGGAACGGATCGTTCTATCACCTTCACCAGTTCAAATGTGGATGTAATCGCTTCACCACTTTTGCGCATTGCGACTATGTTGTGCGCAATTCTTCTTGAAAAGCGTTCTTCACCGTATTCCCAAAGTATCCGGGCTATCTCTTCTTCTGGTTCTTCTGCTAATAGATTCGCTGCGGTTTGCCCTGAAGAGGCATCCATCCGCATGTCGATTTTCTCATCTCTTCTAAAGCTAAATCCACGTTCCGTATCCAGCTGATGAGAGGAGACTCCTAAATCAAATAGGACTCCATCCAAACGAATATCCCTGGCTGCGCTTTGCGCTGAAAGCGCACTTTCCATTTCTCCGAAAGAGGTATGCGCCAGTATAACCTGAACATCATTGGCTTGAGACTGCAGTTTCTGACCAGCTTCTTCAAGAGCATCTAAATCTCTGTCCAGCGCTATCAGAGTTCCGCCCGGGGCTATGTGGGAAATAATCCGGCTGCTATGCCCGCCTCCCCCTAAGGTCGCATCCAACACTGTTTTACCAGGAGAGAGATTCAGCAGTTCCAGAGTCTCAAGTAAAAGTACTGGCTCATGGTAGCTGTATTCAGCGTTCACCGCTGATCTCCGTGCTGAGACTGGTTAATTGGCCGATCCTTCGAGCGCTTTCTCCACCTGGTCACTACCAGCATCCACTACAGACATTGGAGAGCTCGATGCATTTTTTCTTGCAATCGAGGCATCCGCTGCATTTTTTGAAGTGAAGCTCCTGCTGTATTCTTCCCAAAGTGTGCGATTCCAAATTTCTAATCGACTTCCATTTCCAACGACGATAGAAGCCTCTTTTTCTCTGAGTTTTGCCCACTCGCGCATATAGAGTGGAATTTGCAGCCTGTTCTGCTGATCATAACCGACAAATTCACAATTACCGAACATGCGCTGCAGAAACACTAATTCAGGATTCTGTTCATCGTAAAGATCTGCACTTAAAAGCTGTTCTTCGAGTTTTTCCCATACCGCCATCGGATATATGCGAATATGGTTATCAGGCCCGGTAGAAATGACAAATTCATCTCCGAGCGTTTCTCTGAACTTTAAGGGAACTATGATACGGCCTTTTTCATCTAGGCTGTGCTCAAATCGTCCCCACATGCGTGGTTGATCTTTACTTATGGCCATATAGGATGCCTGCAACTAATAATTATATTATCTGTATATTCTTTTGGGATCTTTATACTATTTATATACTACTTATAATCCACTAGCCCACTACTTTGTTCCACAATTGTACACGGCTTTTAACCGGGTGTCAAGTAAAAATCGGGATTATTTTTGCTTCCGTGAGTAGAAAAAAATAACTCGATTTTCTGTTCGGAAAGTGCGATTATTTATGATAAAGTTAGTGTAGAATTAAGGTGTATATCCGTATATGAGGATTAACAAAAATCTGGCTTGAGGCGTTCGATTTTAATATAATTGGAGTAATCAGCTTTTGGCAGACCCTATAAGGCTAATTCAAACTGGCCCTTTTTTTAGGACACAGCGCGCTGCTGCAAATATTGAGTATGGCCAGATATTAAGACGCGAGCCGCTTGCATTTGCAGCCGAGCAAATAGCAAGACATGAACATCGAACCTGGTTTGAACCACACTGGGGCAGCGCCAGATATCTTGCCAGGCGATTTCCGCACTGCACTATTTTTTCAATTCCAACTGAATCAAATACTTTCAATCTGCATAAAGTGCCTGCCTGGCGCCCAAAACGAATAATCAGCGAAGTTTAGCACGGTAAGATACTGCCTGATGGGGTATTCTCAAGGCGGACTTAATATTTCGATATTCTGATTTTACAAAGTGAAAGTAAGGAGCAACAAGGGCGATGGGTGTGGTACGTATAGGTATTGTGGGGCCGAGCTGGTGGGTAAATTACTGGCATCTGCCTGCCATTCAAAATCATCCGGATGCGGAAATAACGGCAGTTTGCGGCAGCGCGGTAAGAGATATTGGCGAGGTTCATGAAAAGTACGGCGCACACGCTGCCTACTATACTAATTTCGAAGAGATGATGGACAGCGCAAACCTGGATGGTGTCATCATCTGCACTCCGAACGATACGCACCATCCTGCGGTCATGGCTGCACTGGAACGAGGACTGCATGTGACCTGTGAGAAACCGGTGGCGATGAATGCAGAAGAAGCAAGAGAAATGGCGGATACTGCGAAGAAAAAAGGCCTGATTGGAATGTCCAACTTTCCTTACCGTGCTAACCCGGCCGCAGTAAAAATGAATCAATTGATTAAAGAGGGTTTTGTGGGAACTCCACTGCACATCACTGGTTCCTATCACGGCGCATTTGGATTAGGAAACAGACCGGGCTGGCGCGGGCTGCGAGAGAAAAGCGGTTCCGGCATTTTGGGAGATCTCGGCTCACACCTGATCGATCTCGCGAGATTTGTAACAGGCGATGAGTTCACTTCAGTATCAGGCCATACCATGACTGCGCTCTGGGACGATGGGCTGAATGGGACGCCTGAACTGGTTCGCACGGAAGATCCTCGTGTGCTCCCGAGAAATGATGATTCCTGTGCATTTTTATCAGAATTCAAAAGCGGCATGCAGGGAATTTTCCATACGAGCTGGGTAGCGCAGCAAGGGGAACTTACGCAGCATCAGGAGCTGGAAGTCTATGGCACCGATGGAAGACTGCACTTCCTCGCTACACATGGCGGCACACTCCTCCGGTCGATTAAGCGCGGCACCGCAAGATGGCAGGATATCCCGGTGGAGGGAACGGTTCATCCTTCTTTTGCAGAGAAAGAGGAGGAAGATTTTTTCCGGCCTGGGCGTTTAAACGAAACGAACAATACTTACAGGTGGATTGAAGCTATTCGCTCAGGACAACAAACAATAGTTCCTGATCTGGAAGATGGCTGGCGGTCCCAGCTGGTGATAGATGCGGTCATTCAATCCAGCGCTGAGCGGAAGTGGATCGATATTCAAGAAGATAAGGTGGTTTGATATGCCTGCTGAATCGTTAGAACAGATAGTTTCGCTTTGCAAACGGCGTGGATTTATATATCCCGGCAGTGAAATATACGGTGGCCTGCAGGGAACATTCGACTATGGCCCACTGGGAGTGGAGCTGAAGAATAATCTGAAACGACTGTGGTGGAAACACAACGTTTACGAGCGGGACGATATGGAAGGTATCGAGACGGCCATCTTGATGAACCGTTATGTGTGGAAATACTCCGGTCACGAAGATACTTTCACGGATCCGCTGGTCGACTGCAAAACATGCCAGGGACGATTCCGAGAAGACAAGATGGGTGAAATGGAGTGCCCACGAAATCCCAAGTTGCATCCGGGCGAGTGCAAAGGCGAATTTACTGAACCAAGAGCATTCAACATGATGTTCAAAACGCATGTCGGCCCGGTTGCGGACGATGATTCGTATGTTTACCTGCGGCCCGAGACTGCGCAGGGTATGTTCGTCAACTTTAAGAATGTTCTCGATTCCACCAGCCGCAAACTTCCGTTTGGAATTGCCCAGATCGGAAAATCATTTCGAAATGAGATTACACCGCGCAACTTTATTTTCCGAGTACGCGAACTCGAACAGATGGAGATGGAGTATTTCGTACGCCCCGGTGATGATGAATCCATGCACGAGTTCTGGATTAACGACCATTTAGAGTGGTGGATCAATACGGTCGGGCTGAAGCGTGAAAACCTCCAGCTTCAGGAGCATGCGAAAGAGAAACTCTCGCACTATTCGAAGCGGACTGTCGATATTCTTTATAAATTCCCCACCCTGGGTTTTGATGAACTGGAAGGTTTCGCCAATAGAACTGATTTCGACCTCGGTTCCCATTCACGTGATCAGGACAAATTGACTCTCACTGCGAAAGTGGCTAAAAACGAACATTCCACAGAACGCCTGACCTATTTCGATCAGCCGAACAACAAGCACATCATTCCTTACGTGGTGGAGCCTGCCGCAGGTGTCGATCGAGGCTGCCTCGCTGCGCTCTGTGAGGCTTATGACGAGGAGCTGCTGGAAAACGGAGAAACACGCATTGTGTTACGCCTCAAACCTGCGCTCGCTCCGATAAAAGTGGCTGTTCTTCCGCTCAAAAAGAATGCAGAGGAGATCGTATCCACCGCGAAAAAAATCAAGAACACCCTGCAGGCGACGGGTGAGATGCGCGCTGTATACGATGACACTGCTGGAATTGGCAAGCTCTACCGCAGGCAGGATGAGATTGGTACCCCTTTCTGTGTGACGGTCGATTTCGATACGATTGGCCGCAGTGATGACACCAGCCTCAAGGATACGGTAACAGTACGAGAGAGAGATTCGATGCAGCAAAAAAGAGTAGCGATCGAAGACTTGACAGCATATATTAAAGAGCGTATTATATAATAGTGTTATTAATATTCAAGCGAATCATCTAAGGAAGGATGGTGAAGAGCCTGATAAACCGTTCGGAAATCCCATCACGAAAATATAGATCCAACGCGTTCAGACCGAAAGGAACAAGGATGACAAGCAGATTCACTCTTCTAATAGGCATCGCAGCGCTCACGATGCCTGTTCTTTCACAAGCTCAATTTGGTTATCCGGTCGAGATCGATCCGATCACTTCAGATTTTACTACCTTTGATATTCAGCTGATGAATACCGGACCAGACAGCGTAAATATCGTTTCGGATATTGCCGGCGATATTTTTCAGACTCCTGTAGTGATGGACAGCCTGAGTGACTATCTGAACACTCATCAGCAGCTCACCCTTGATCCTGGCGCCACCTGGAATGCAACTTTGCAGTGGCAGTCTCCTCCGATAGCGCCGCAGCTCTTTTTAATTGGCGAAAAGGGCAATATCGTAGGGCTATGGGATCCAGCGCTCGGACTTCCTGAACCAGGCTCCTTGCCACTTCTTGGTGGATGTTTGCTTGGCGGCGGAGCGCTTGCATTACGACGGTTCCGAAAATCAAAACGCAATTAAATTTAATATTTATGATAATAATCCAGGCTTAAGCGAATTGCTTAAGCCTGGATTATTTTTTCTCTGCTAAACCGGGTCGCGATGCAATGGCATATTTCCGGGATCTCCGTACAGGAATCCAAATGCCAGATTCCGATCTACTATCCTCCTCTTATCTAGCATATTCGTGTTTCTGTGACGTACGCAACCAGCAAACGTAAACTCTATATGGTTACCCCTTCTATATGGTTACACCGTGTTTAAGAGACATGGCACTACCGTACCAGTCTGGAATTGCAAAGCCCATCTATGTTCAAAAGCCCCCTGCATGGGCGGATTAACGGTCGTGAATCATTGTAGGAAGAATATTGCATACCGTATATCGCTCTGCTTATCCTTCGACTAAATATTCAATTCCTTGCAGTCAAAAGTATAGATTAGTAGATTCTAGAAATCACGATTTATAAAGTATTGAATATTAAAATTTTGCCGCAAAAAAGCACAAAATACACAAAATCGACAGGTGCTTTTTGTGCATTTTGTGCTTTTTTGAGGCTAAAAATAATTTCATCGACCATTTCTCCATGGCCCGCTATTGAATGCATCCGCGGCTAGAAAATGTTTATATCATCACACGCAGATTTTATAAAACTGATTAATACTCATTGTAGATGGTACCCATGTACAGTATAAATGCAATCGCCACCTCTAAAATCAAATTAGAAGTGGCGATAATAAAAAATATATGGGCCCAGTAGGATTCGAACCTACAACCAACCAGTTATGAGCCGGCCGCTCCACCATTGAGCTATAGGCCCACAGGCACGAGACATAGTGTACCCTCTCGAAGGGCCGGTGTCAAGAATAAATCAAGTTTTCATCCCTGGTACTATTGACAGAACAACCTGATTAGTGTTTTAATAGAGCATCCTAATCCAGTCCAATTTGGGCTGGTCCAATTTACCGATCGGCACGGCAGCTCCTCATGATCGAACTCCGCAATGTAACCGTAGATTATCCCAATCACGTCACAGCACTATCCGATATCAACCTTAAAATAGGTAAGGGTGAATTCGTGTTTATTGTCGGGCAGACGGGCGCAGGCAAATCGACACTGCTCAAACTCCTCTATCGAGAAGAGCGAGCCAATAAAGGCACTGTAGTTGTCGCAGGGCAGAATCTCAACCAGATTCATTCCAGAGATATTCCCCTCTTCCGCCGGAAACTTGGCATCGTATTTCAGGATTTCGGTCTGCTCCCCAATAAAACAGTCTATGAGAATGTTGCTTTCGCGCTGAGAGTGACCGGCGCAGGGCGCCATGAAGTGCGGGCGAAAGTTCCAAAAGCTCTGGAAATGGTAAGCATGTGCCACCGCCCCGACTCCTTTCCGCA
>JBBRDM010000217.1:0-8055 GCA_038203935.1 Chthonomonadales bacterium | reverse complement strand
GGGACATCTGCGGTTAAAAACGATAGCCGTGCAGTTACCTGAGGGAGTGGATGGAAAAAAAGTTCAAGTTACACACGCAGGCCGATCGGTTCCAGGTTCGCATTCCATGGATGGCAGGCGGCTGATGATTACCTTGAATTCCTGGATGACGCTTAATGCTAGCAGCAAGCTGAGAGTAAGAATTGGATAGTTCGAATCTCGAGCAAACTTCTCAGTTAGGAATTTATGTAGCATGGAGATTACTCGAATGATAAAGGCAGCATTCCCGAGAATTTATGACTGAGTGGAATCTAATTTCGACTCAGAAACTTAGACAAGCATGCTATTTCTGCGCCTCCCTGTAGATAGCTTTCACCTGTTCATTCAATGGATCGTTAAACCAGGCGCGGAAAAGAAGAATATCGCCTCGTTTGACTGACGTAACAAGTTCGGGACGTCGTCTATCTATAGGACCATCCGGGACGTAGATCATGCTGAAGCTTTGGGGGTAGATTTCCCTCACTCTTTCAGGCGTTCCTGCAAAACCCTGGCGGAACTCCATATAGGGGGCTGTATAGGCGTAGTAGCGCGCATCTTTATGTTCCGGCATGATAAGCACGTCCGGATTAACCGCCGTTACCTGCTGAAAAATGGTGGAGGGCATGAGTTCATACCCCGACTCATTGTTTGATTTGAAACTGGGATCGTAGTTCACGTTCGAAACCATCTAGAAAATGCTGCAGCCCTATCGTTTGCAGGCGTAGGCGTTCTTCTGTTTCAGCATGCACGCTGTGTCTTTGCCGATATGCCACTTCTGACAAGCCTCCTGTATACGCCCACGACTATGCCTCATCGCTCCGTTTCACCGCTCCATGCATATCCAATATGGAAATTTGTTAGACTTCTCCTCGAAGTAAAAGCTGTTCATCCTTCTATATTTAATAACCACGAATAATCAAGAAAATATTTATTGTTTGATAAATTAGGAATTATTTGTTCACAATACTTGAAATATTCACATAATTGTGAATATAATAGAACATGGATATGCAATACAGCAAAATTAAAGCGATTATGCACCTCGTTCGCGCTCAAATACTTATGGAACTCAACGACTGTACTCTAACGCCTCGGCAGATTGCAATCCTCATGCCAGACGTCCCATTGGGTACAGTATACAGGCACATAAATATTCTTTTACAAGCCGGACTTATCAAGATTGTTGGAGAGAGACGAGTGAAGGGAACCGTCGAGCGTCAGTTCACTCTGGTTGAATCGGCTTCATTTCTAACCGAATCAGAGCGAAATAATCTTCAGGCAGAAGATATCATGGGCCTGATAACCGTACTAACAGGCGTCATCCAGTCTGCCTTCCATAGATATACACTCACCGCTGAACTCCCTCCAAAATCAAGGGAAATCTCATTTATCACAAAATCTCTCTATCTCACAAAGGAAGAGTACTCCAAATTTTTACAGCAGCTGACATCTCTTCTTGGCAAGGTGGGCAGGCAGCCGAGCCGGGAATATGAGCGGCGGCTCATAGGATATTTCTCTGTTCCTGATGTGGAATCGAATGTAATTTCTACGACGAATGATTGCAATTTTACAGATTAGAATAGAGTAACAAAGCTTTTTATTTCTGAAAAAAAGTTTGCTATTTTTTATTACTATATATTCACAAATTTGTGAATAGCCTCAAAATTAACTCATACACTGAGAATCGTGGACTAGAAAATATTTCTATCATCGGGAGCAAATACAATGAAGCAACCTCTGCTTGGGGAGGAAAGTGAGTTATCCGTAAAGCCTGCCAAAAAATCAATTAAATTCAATTTTTTTAAAGTATTGCAAGTAGTTTTAGGTTTTTTCGCGCCGTTAGTCTTGGGATATCTCTTAGGCAAAAGCGGGGGAGATACTCTGCATCACTCCAGATCAATACCCATATGGGCTGTCATTTTGGGCGTATTCCCTGTTTGCTTTCTAACGCTTGCAATACATGAGCTTGGCCATCTCATTGCAGGTATATATGTTAATTTTCGTCCTTATTTATATATTGTCGGACCGCTTCGTATTGATTGGAATGATGAAGCAAAATGGCATATTCGATTAAACCGTAATTTAACATTTTATGGCGGATTATGCGTCACCATTCCTACAGACACGGATGAGCTCCTTCCGCGCTTCGCGCAAGTGCTTCTGGGAGGTCCATTTTTGAGCCTGCTGTTTGCAGCAATCAGCTTTTTGGCAGCAGGAATATTTCCTGGTTTGAGAACTCCATTCGCATTTCTGGGAATAATGTCCTTTGGAATTTTCGTGATCACAATGCTGCCTACACGAAACGATGCGTTTCTCAGTGACGGAGCGAGGTGGCTTCAGCTTCGCCGTGGCGGTCCTCTAGCAGATCGGGATGCCGCTCTTTTCCATCTGCTTGCCCTTTATATGGCGGAGCGGCCTTCAGCGGAATGGCCTGAGAAGGCGCTTCAAGCGGCGATTGCTGTAGAAGACGGGACAATCTTTGAAGCGGGCGGCCGATACTTCAAATACCTGCAGTGTTTACAAAAAAAGGATATCAAAGAGGCTGGTATACAACTGAACCATGTACTGAAGATCGCTTCTCCACTAAACCCTACCCTCCAGGCAGAATATAAACTAGAGGCAGCCTGGTTTTATGCATGGCACCTTGGAGACATCAAGGCGGCAAGCGATCAACTTCAGCACTCAATGAGTCGGAAAATAGGAGTGAGCAGCGCTGAAATATCATGTGCTAAAGCAGCAATCGCACTTCGAAGCAATAATTCAGATGAAGCGCGTACGCTGCTCACGGCCGCACTCTCAGAGCTCTCTGCTAACAGATTGACTTTGAGAAACAGGATTGAAGAGATGATAGAATCTATTCCCAAGGTCACTTCTGATGGCTAAAATTCAGACAGAATCAGTTGTGGGAATTTATTTGTATTGCTAGAAACATCATGATGATCCACACGCAAATTTCCAATAAATCTCGTCCCGTAATTTAGGAGGCAAGGAGCGCAGCCGTGCTAGAACAGATGAGAGAGCCGAGCGATGAAGTTCTGCAAATAATGAAACAGTTGGGGAGTAAGACTGAATCCGAGAGAGTGGCCGCTGAAGAATCAATAAAAAAGTTTGGCAAAGAGCATATTGAGGAATTTTTGGCTGCTCTGGCTCAAGAACAGCGCAAACACAAACGGTCTTCCCAAATATTTTCCTGCATACTTTTGGGACTATTCTCAGTAACAGTTATCTCGGGACTGATTACTCACAACTGGGACTCTATTATGACCACAAGCGGCATGCTTGGGCTTTTTGGAATGTCCGTGGGAGTAACCTCAGCTCAAAAGCGGATCACAAAAGAGTTAGCCCAATTTCAAGATATCCGTACTGTGGGCGCCTTTGCCGAAGCCCTGGAATTCGGCGATCCAGAAATCAAGCGTATGGCGGAATTAAAATTGATCGAGTTGCTTCCTAGATTACAAGCAGCTGATAATTCATTGCTGAGTGGTGATCAGAGACAAGCCCTATACCGTGCAATAGTTGGCAGTAATGCTGACCTAACGCTGACTATTCTAAAGGCGCTTGAGCAGGTAGGAGACACCACTGCAGTTCCACATGTCAAGAGAATTGTGGGTCAGCATATTTCAAAAAGCGCCAATCTGAAGATTAGAGACGCTGCCCAGGAGTGTTTACAGAAACTGGAAGAAAGAGCAGAGCTAGAGCTTGCCAGCCATCAACTGCTGAGAGCTTCGAGCGCGTCAGCTGTTCCAGCCGATACTCTCCTGCGGCCAGTAATTATAAACACACAAACTTCGTCTGACGAACTGCTCCGCCCATCACAAGCCGATACTCACTGAAACTGGAGAGAAAAACCTATATTCAAGCTGCATAAAGTAGGAACCCAAACAGCAAAATCATATACTGCATTTCCTTTGATGCATACCAAAATGAGTTATAGCCTGTGATTCCATTCGCGATAGAAGTCGCTCGGTCCCCTTGAGAGGATACCAAGGGGTTAATTGTGACCAACTCGTCACAACCTTCACGAAGTATCGAATCAATCCGTTTCTCAAGCTCGATCGTCCGCTTTTATTGGGATAAGGAATTGAATAGAAGCCTATCAGCAGCCATAGTTCGCAACCGGCATGTTCCTCTTAATAATAATGAAATATGATTTCCTCATCCCTTGTCTCCTCCTGATTTACCATTCTATTCTGCAGAGAGTAAAAGATTGGGAGGGACGCTTGCCTGCCCGTTAGGAAATAACATGCTCGATTTGATTAGGCAATGAATAGAAAACTTAAAAATAACACTGCAACTTCGAAGGAAAACCTACGACTTTGCAGCGTTATTAGATTGAATATAATTGGATATATTAGACGATACTGCGAAAACTAATTCAGCAGAGTGAACGGCGCTTCGAGCGATTTTTTGACTTCCTGCAAAAATCTCGCGGAAGTGACTCCATCGAGTACACGATGATCCGAGGAGAGCGTAACTTTCATCCGTGAACGAATCACAATGTTGTCGGTGTTTGCTTCGACGACTGGATCACGTGATATTCCGCCAATCGCCAATATTGCTGATTCAGGCGGGTTAATAATCCCTGTGAATTCATCCACACCCATCATGCCGAGATTTGAGATGCTAAAAGTTCCACCGCTGTAGTCGGACGGCTGGAGCTGGTAAGCTCTGGCTCTGGTAATGAGCGCTTTGGCATCGGCAGAGATTTGTCTGAGAGATTTTGATTCACAATTCTTTATAACAGGAATAATGAGTCCCTCTTCTATGCCTACCGCCACTCCAATGTTGATTTCTGAATAACGCCGAATAGTATTTTCCGAGGTCCAGGATGAGTTTACCTCGGGCACTTTTAGCAGGCTGTTCGAGCAGGCCTTGATGATCAGGTCATTTACTGTTATTTTGCTGTCCGGCGTATCTGTATTCAGCTCTTTAAGCACTCCCATCGCACGATCCATCTCGATCAGCATGGTCACGTAGAAATGAGGTGCGTTCTGCGTGCTCTGCTGAGTGCGGCGCGCAATCGCTTCCCGCATTTTGCTGGGTTTAATATCCGTCGGGAGGCTTGGGGAAACAGAGGCTGGTGCAGCTGTTTTCCTGACGGCCGGTGCAGACACCACTGCAGCTGGTGCATTTGTAGCAGCGTTCGGCTGAGATTGATACTGTTTGATATCGCGCTCAACTATTCGCCCACTGGGACCGGTTCCCCGGAGGCGTGCCAGATCGATGCCCAGTTCCGCAGCCATTTTACGGGCGAGTGGGGAGGCTTTAATGCGTTCAGAATCCGGGCCGACCGTTTCAGGTTCCACCTGCGCACCGGCTATAGGAACTTCATTATGGACAGGTGTTTTCGGCTCTTCGGTCATCGGAGCAGCTGCATGAGCGCCGTTGCCTGCCTTGATGCTTCCTGCTTCGCCTATATGCGCGATCGTTGCGCCGACCGAGACAGTGGTGCCTGCCTGGACAAGTATTTTCGATAACACGCCTGACTCTTCTGCTGGAATCTCGACGTTTGCTTTGTCGGTCTCCACCTCGGCTATCGCATCACCCTCTTGGACGCGATCTCCTTCTTTTTTCAGCCAGGAGGTGATCATACCTTCCTCCATGCCGTCACCCATTTTGGGCATTTTCACTTCCGCCATATCATCTCCTAAACAAATCACTTCTTTGAGTACGCCTCCTCCCTCCTATTTCGGGAGAGGAGAAAGCGTTGAGGGCTTGAATACGGCCTAATCTCACCTAGCCAATTACGCGCTTGATAGCGGCGTAGATGTCTTCCTCGTGGGGAATGGCGGCTCGCTCCAGAGGCTTGGAATAGGGCATAGGCACGAATGGCCCGCCCACTCTTTCGATTGGGGCATCCAGGGCATCAAAAGCCTCTTCATAGATCCGGCTGGCTAACTCTGCACCAAATCCGACACTCTTCCACTCTTCATGCACCACGACAGCCCGATGCGTTTTTTCAACGGATCGAACTACGGTGGCCATATCGAGAGGAATGAGCGTTCGGAGATCGATAACTTCGCACTCGATACCCGTCTCTTCTGCAATTTTATCCGCAGCTGAGATACAGAATCGCACTTGATTCGAGTAGCTTACAATAGTGACATCTTTGCCTGCCCGCTTAATATCCGCCACCCCGAAAGGAATCATGAAATCGGGATCTTCAGGAACTTCTCCGCGCTGCTGGTAAAGCCCAGCGTGCTCCATAAAGATAACCGGGTTATCATCTCGGATAGCGGTCTTGAGCAGTCCCTTGGCATCAGCGGCGGTGCTGGGAAGCACCACTTTCAGGCCAGGAATGTGGGCATACCAGGACTCAAGGCTCTGGGAGTGCTGCGCCGAAAGCTGATTTCCAGCTCCCGCAGGGCCGCGAAGCACGACAGGTACTTTGCAGGTCCCGCCGCTCATGTAGTGGATCTTGGCAGTGTGATTGATAATCTGATCCATTGCAACCAGTGCAAATGACCAGGTCATAAACTCGGCTATAGGTCGCAGGCCGGCCATTGCCGCTCCCGTAGCAAGCCCTACGATTCCCGCTTCGCTGATTGGGGTATCCAGGACTCTCATGCCGTGATTTTCATTTTGAAACTTCTGATACATTCCCTCGGTAACACGGAAGGTACCCTGGTATTGGGCCACTTCTTCTCCGCACACAAACACATTCGGATCGCGCTCCATCTCTTCGGTCATTGCCAGACGAAGGGCCTCCGCATATCGCATTATAGCCACAGAAATAATCTCCTCAACATCACATATCAGTGAAAACGTTCTCGTAGAGGCTGTCCGGTGAAGGGAATGGGCTGTTGTCTGCGAATTCGATAGCGTCCGCCACAATTGCCTTACACTCTTCATCAATCGCGTCTATCTGTTTGTCCGTTGCTGCGCCCATTTCGATCAGCGCATGCCGGAAAGTATCGATGGGATCGCGTTTCCGCTGGGCCTCGATCTCTTCTTCTGTCCGGTAAAATTTCTGCTGTTGTGCGTTATCGGCATAACCATGCCCCACGTAACGATAGCAGAGCGCTTCCAGGAAATAGGGTTCGCCGGTCTCACGCATGTGTTTGAGGATTCTTTCAGATGCTGCACGCACTTTCAGAACATCCATACCATCCACAGTCTCACCCTGGATGTTATAGGCATTGGTCACACGCTTTACAAAGTCTGTCTGGGAGGAGTGCCGTTCTACAGATGTCCCCATCGCATATTTGTTATTTTCCAATACAAACAGGCACGGTACTTTATAGAGGCCGGCCATATTCATGGCTTCGTGGACCGATCCCTGCTGCATGGCGCCATCACCGAAGAATGTGGAGCAGATATTCTTATCACCACGATACTTAAGGGCGAATGCAGCTCCGACTGAGAGCGGCACGCTGCCTCCGACAATGCCATATCCGCCGAGAAATCCCCGAGCCATATCGAAGATGTGCATGGAGCCGCCCTTGCCGCCTGCTGCTCCGGTTGCCCGGCCAAATAACTCCGCCATAACTTTTCGAGGTTCTGTGCCCAGCGCCAATGCATGGCCATGATCACGATATGACGCGAGCATGGTATCGCCCGGAACCATCAGAGGAATTAATCCTGCGGCAATTGCTTCCTGACCTATATAGTAGTGAACATATCCGCCCATTTTACCGGCGCGGTAGTACTTATCGCAAGGCTCCTCAAATCTTCTAATGAGCAGCATGATTCGCATCAGTTCGAGAAGAGTCTCGTTATTAATGTGAGCAGGCGCTTCTTTCTCTGCGACTTTCGTCATCCCGTCCGTTCCTCCTGTTCTCTTGGCGTGTTATTCCGGCAGGTCTTGCCGTTACACGCGATTAATACACTCTCAGACCGGGTCTCAGTCCGAGTAGTTCAACAGAAACACACCTTTTCCTATTTAGTCTTTTGATCTGTCTATTCCTTCGTGTCCAATGCGGTATTACCAACCACCACTTCATTGTGGATAAAATGAAGAGTCAAAGCACACCTACATGGAATCACTGCATTCCTATTTCCGGGAGTTAACCCCAGACTGAAGAAGCAGTCGTTTTG
>JBBRDM010000216.1:0-8184 GCA_038203935.1 Chthonomonadales bacterium | reverse complement strand
AAAGATGGTTTGGACGCTCATCTCCTCATCATCGATATCAGAATCTCTATTCAATTGAGGCAGAAGCGGAGTTTGGAACAAAGATATATCACTTTTGCGGTCTGCGATAAGGCTTTCGACCATGTTTGAGAAATTCGAAAGTACTTCTCGGCGAAATGCCAGCGGGATAGAAAAATATCGCTGCATCTCTAATACTGCGGCGCGCCACCTGAAGAGCTGACCATAGTTCGCATGGATAGGAAACGCAGAACGTAAGGCATCCCATCGCGCAGGCCAGTCATATCGTGAAGTGTAGGCGGCGAGGCCACCCGGAATAACCCTGCATTTCTGAAAAGTATGTGCCATCGATCTGGGTATAAGCAGTGCCCCGCTGAAAGGAGGGCCGGTAAAGAATTTAGACCCGCTGATGAGTACGATAAATCCACTGCTCAGATATCGCTTCAGGCGTTTCCGGCTTAGCCGCATCTGGCAGGCGTCAATCACCACAGTCACATCATTTCCAAACCGGTGCTTTATTTTAGCAATAGTCTCCAGATTGGGCGATCTGCTTCCTAATTTCGAACACTCCATGACCTGCAGGAGGACGTGATTCCCATTGGATACCGATTGCGCGACGGTTTCCATCAATTGCTGATCGATTTCCTGCACAGATCTGTAGACACCATTCCCGCATCGTGATGCAATGGCATATAACTCAATTCCAGAATTAAGTCCTGCAATAGAGTCTCCTTTATATACAGGCAACCCTTTGGATGTTATATTGCTGAAATGCCGACCGGACAGAGCATTCGGAACTCCGCTTCCAGTTTCATCTGATGCCATCATAATGCAGTCGAGCGGTTTGTTCTGCGCAGCGCTTTTTACCAATAAAAGCGCCTGCAGCGTCGAGTCTGTTCCTGATGGCGAAAATACAATCTCCGTGCCAGTCCCGGTTAATTGCAATATTTCCAGCAGATCATGACGAAGCGCCTCAAATGCAGAATCGAGAGAGGCAGGATTTGAATCGTATTCCAGAATATGAGCGCATTCATGCTCAAGCTGCGCGAACGCATATTCGGAAATCGAACTTGCTGTTGAGGAGCCGTAACTCAATACATCAGGAGTGGGATAAGGACTGCATCCAAAACTATTTAACCCGGTACGAGGATCTATATCGCACCGCTGATCTCCACCACTGACGAGTATTTCCTCTAAACTGCCGGGTTTTAAATGCATGTCGGTGATCATTGGCAAAGCTGCTTCCTTCCCAGTCTGCAGACTTCTGCAACGATTGTATCCATATCTTCCATAACAGTTCTGTGGTTTGTAATTGCGACACGAATTGCAGTACATCCGCGAATAGTCGTGGTCGATGGGGCAGCAACACCTTCGGTCTGCAGCTCCGTTACAATCGCTGCATTCAGCTTATTCATCACAGAGGGAGCAAGCTCCGATCCAATGTATCTAAAACAGGCAATATTCAAGCTGACTTCAGCCAGCATTTCTAATTCAGAATTTGCAGTAACTAGACTACTGAGATATTTTGCCTGGCGGCAGTTCTGTTCGATCAACTTTGCAAATTGATTAAGACCGTATGTTTGCAGTGTAAACCATACTTTTAACGCTCGAAAACCACGCGACAACTCGGGACCATACTCGCAAAACCAGGGATCGCCTCCAGCGAGTCCGTTCTCTGAACCAGAAAGGTACTCCATTCTGCTGGAGTAAGCTTTTCTATGCGCCGCTTCGTTTTTTATCAGCACACAGCCAGCATCATACGGAACGTGCAGCCATTTATGGAAATCGAATGCAATAGAATCTGCCTGCTCGATGCCTTTCAGTGAATCTTTGTGAGTATCTGAAAGGATTGCCAGCCCACCGAAAGCTCCATCGACATGCATCCATAAATTCTGCTCACGGCAAATTTGTGCAATGGTTTCAAGGTCGTCGATAGCGCCTGTATTCACGGTTCCTGCGGAAGCAGTCACACAAATCGGCTGATATCCTGCAGCACGATCATCCTGTATATTTTTTAATAGCGCATTCGTATCCAGACGAAAACTGTTGTCCGCAGGTATTCGGCGCAGTGCATCCTGTCCGAGACCAAGCTGGTCGAACGCTTTGGCAACACTGCAATGCGCTTCACTGGAAGTATAACCAACCAGTCTTGCAGGCAGATTGGCAAGCCCAATTTTCTGAACATCGCCGCCTGCAAACACATTGCGGGCTACGGTGAGAGCTATCAAAGTGCTCATAGAGGTGCCGGTCGTTACCAGTCCGCTGCTTACGACTGGAAACGAAAAAATCTGCTTGCACCAGTTCAATACCTGACGTTCAATATATACAGCAGCGTGGTCTCGGCCGCCGAGATTAGCATTCATAAATGCAGCCAGCATTTCGCCGGCCACTCCCGCAATATTGCCGCTGCCATGCACCCAGCCAAAAAATCTTGGATGGGTATTACCATTGCTGTAAGGAAGCAGTGATTCGCAGAAAAAAGTACAGAGTTCGGACAGAGATCGAGGCTCTTGGGGAACATCGGTTTGCAGTAGATTCTTGATATTTTCAGGAAATTTCTGCCAAACGGGACGATTGCGAACACTGCGCATTTCTAGAATACATCTATCCACAGCCTGATGAAAAGCCATGCTCGCTTCGTCCCATTCTTCTGGATCCAGTGTTACTTCACCGGTCATAGCGGCAGCCTTGCGGGGTCGTATAGAGGTGGGTTTCTGAGTGGTTGTAAAGAAGTTGTCTCACTTCATAATTGTCGGAAACGGCACTTCGGTTCTGTAGTGATTTGTTTGCAGTGCATTATATTTATGCCGTTGCCCGCCCGGATATTTTCATACGTGCCTTCAAGCAAAAAGTTTCTGCATGCTTTATCGTCAGCCATGGGGATAATCGTTGGTATATATAATTAAATCAGAACTATGTATCTAAAGGTCGCCTGCCATTGTTTGATAAAATTATAGAATTAGAAATACTTTTCGATCACTTACTTCCTAAATCGAGATTGGAAGGTTTGCCATCTATAGAACTGCTCATCACAGCGGACCAATGGTCGTATGCTGTATGGAACGCTGCTGAAAATCTGGAGGAATATAAGATTAGCAGCGAGGATTACCGGCTTGGAGTAGATTTGGCTAAACATCCGGTCTTTATTTGCGGAGTACACCGAAGCGGCACAACTCTGGTTCGAGACCTTCTTGATGGACATCCTCAATTGAGTGTGCTGCCCTCAGAGGGTGGATTCGTTTCCAGATTGGAAACTCCCCAGAACATACAATCTGAGGAGCAGCAAATATGCCAGCTTGGATGCGAATGGGTTCGAAGATTAGCAAATCCTATTAATCAGGCCCCCTATTGGCTGCTCGGGAGAACAGTATCAGATTACTCACCATATGTTCAATTCGCCAGAATGTTGAAGGCATGGTATCCCGTAGTGAAGCTGGAATTAGCGGCCGCGAAGACATCAATACAGGTCATCGCGGCAGCGCTGGCTTATCAATCAATTATGATCGAAAGCGGCATGCACACAAACGTGTTAAGGTGGGCTGAAAAAACGCCTACTAATGAATTTAATATAAAAACTCTGCTTTCTGAGCTTCCTCAGGCAAAAATTATTCATGTAATACGCGACCCTCTTTCCATTTATACCTCCAGAAAGCGCCTTGAAGAACGCATTTTAGGAGAGTTCCGATCCAGGAAAAGAGTGCTCAAGGAGATCTCGCTTTCGCTGCAAATCGCGGCAAGCTATTCAGAGAAATCGGATAAGGGGAGATACCTGCTAATCCGCTACGAGGATTTGGTTGCGGAACCGACGCTTGTAATGGAACAATCGGCAGAATTTCTGGGTATAGCGCCGCACCCTAACCTTCTGCAGCCTACCAGTGCGCATTTTCCCACCTATTCGAACAGTTCGTTTACTAAAGACAGAGGCGCCAGCGCCATACTTCCAGAAATTACAAAGGACAGACTCAGCGGTCTGACCAAAAAAGAGTGTGAATTGATTGCTGCGTATACTGGGGGATTTGCAGATATGCTTGGTTATCCTCAAGAGCACCTAAGCTGGCAGCGTAAAAAATGGTTAAAATTTCCGTTAAGACTGCATTCTTAACTTGCGTGAGTCTTCGTTTTTAACTAGATCACCGATAATGATGCGATATCCTGAGAAATGCTGGACCTATATTTTCTGCCGTGAATCGAGGCATAGTAGCCTTCTGCACTCATCAGCTCGACATGAGTACCTACCTCTTCAATGACACCATTATTGAGAACCGCTATCTGATCCGCATCCTGAATGGTCGTCAGTCGATGGGCGATGACGAGCGTTGTTCTGCCTCGCATAAGTCGTTCCATCGCTTCACGCACCAGCCATTCTGAATGAACATCCAGAGACGAGGTTGCCTCATCCAAAATCAGTATGCGTGGATTTTTCAACAGCGCTCTCGCAATCGCAACCCGTTGGCGCTGCCCGCCGGAAAGTGTGATTCCACGTTCACCAACCACCGTTTGGTACTTCAATGAAAACGAAGATGCAAATTCATTCACGTTTGCAGTTTCGGCAGCCATTAATACTTCCTCATCCGAAGCCTCCAGATTTCCATAACGGATATTTTCCATGAGAGTTCCATCAAATAGTATGGGTTCCTGAGGAACCAAACCAATATTTTCTCTGAGCAAACGCCTGGAAATCCGTTCAATCGGCACACCATCGATACATATTTTCCCGGAGAGAGGATTATAAAAGCGGTAGAGCAGCATCACCAGGGTAGTTTTACCGGCCCCACTGGAACCGATAACCGCTGTGACCTTGCCGGCTGGGATATGCAAGGAAACGGATTCTAAAACTGGCTGGCTGCATTCGTAGGCAAACGCGATCGAATGAAAAGTGATCGCGCCTGGTCCTGCTGGAAAAGATTCAGCATTCGCTTCATCGACAGGGTCCGGTTCTGATTCGAGTATGCTGAAAATTCGATCCGACGCCCCGACCGATCGCTGAATTCTGCCATACTGCGATGCCAGGGATCCCAGCGGACCGATTAAGATTGCCAGGGTCATCATATATGCGAGGAGTGAACCTGGCGACATGGTTCCGTTCAGCAAGCGGTGGCCTTCTACCCACATGACGGATAGAATAACCAACAGAAATCCGGTGCTGACACAAGCGCTCAAGGCTCCTTCCAGTATACTGCTCTGCGTGTTAAAGCTATTAACCTGTTCCAGCGCATTTTCTGCTCGTTTTGCTTCGAATGACTCTCTGGCAAATGCCTTGACCAGCCGGATGTTTGAGAGTGTTTCCGTCATCATTCCTAAAGCAATCGACAGGGCGTCGAGTCCCGCGCGAGAACGATGGCGCAGCCTTTTCCCGAACAACAGGCACATGCTTAGCATCGTTGTCAGCAGCACAAGAATTGCTGAAGACAGCCTCCAGTCGATCAGCATGGTCATCGTTATTCCGCCTGCTAGAGTTAGAATGTAGCTGGAAAGCCGCACGAGATCATCCGTAAGCGTTTGCTGAAGCACTGAGACATCGTTAGAAAGGTGTGAGGCCAGGCTGCCGCTTTTTGTGTGGTCAAAAAAAGAAACGGGAAGCGTGAGCAGATGGGAATACAGCCTGTTTCGTAGATCGCAAACAATTCGATTAGAAGCGATTGCTATAAGTACGATCTGTAAATAGCGAAGCACTCCACCCAGTAAAATCAGTCCAGTGAACCCTAATGTCAGACTGTTCCACTCGGAGATTCGACGATGTTTGAGCACTTCGTCCAGTGTATGCCTGGCTGCCAGAGGCAGCGAGAGAGAGACTCCAGTGGTCAGCAGGGTAATTATTGATGCGGAGAGCAGCTGTCTTTTGAAAGGAGCAGCAAGCTTTAAAAGACGCTGGATGTCTTTTATTGTAAGAGGCGGAATATTTTTAAAAGATTTATCAGATTCCATAAACTGTTAAATGAATCACCTAAACAAAATTTGCAGTTGGTCGGGCAAAAATATTTCCGACGACCAAAGGCAGTCACACTGTTTTACACGTTAGGATGCGATTTTAAAAACCCTGTTCAATGCTTTTACAGACTCTCGCTCTGCGGCTCACACAAAGGAATCCAACGTCGGGCAAAATCTAGTTCCCACGGATTCTCATATTTAGAGGCAGCATATCTCCAGCCAGCCATATTGCGAAGTATATTTTTGCCCCATATCGGAGTTCGTACATCCTGAACGGTTGGATATCTGCAGTAGAGCACCCGGCTAAAATCCTTAACTCGCTGGCGCATTCTGGGTGAGAGCCAGGGTGCATCCTGATGGCACACGAAGTTGACCCATTCCTTTTGAGTCCATTCTTCGGGGGTTTCCGGCAGAGCCGGTCCTTTCGGCCCGTAACTGTTCAATGTAGGCAATCTAGCAGCATTATCCCCTTCCGGCTGCTTTCTATTATCTCGCTGAGGCGTTGGGCTGTAAAAATATAAGATGACTTCGCATTCAGGATGAATTTTTTTAAGGCGTTTTACGAACTGCAGAGTTTTTTCGGTTTCGGCTTCCGCATCTTCCGGGCCGCCAAGCACAAAAGAGAATTCAGGAATGATTCCATGTGCGCGGCATAACCGTGCCGCTTCTAAAGTATGTTCTACGCGGGTCCCTTTTTTCATCGATTTGAGCACGGATTCGCTGGCAGCTTCCGCGCCGATATAGGGCATGCGCAATCCACTTTGCCTGATTAATTCCCAGGTCGATGCAGAAAAATTAGCCAGTGTATCAGCCCGGGCATAACACCAGTACGGCATATTCATGTTTGCGAGAGACTGCAGTAGTGGAATGCTCGTTTCCTCGCGATCAAAAAAGTTATTATCATAGAACTGCATGGCGTTGGCTCCGTACTTATCCCGGAGTGTGGTCATCGCTGCAATCGTACGCTCAGGACCTTGCAGACGCGTCAAACCATTGAACATCGATACAACACCACAAAAACTGCAGTGATATCTGCATCCAATCGATGCCTGATGGACGGCAGTGCGTGTCCCCAGGAAAGATGGGCGCAAATAGCCTCGAACGTTACCAACTCGCTCGTAGGGATACTGCGGAAAGTCGTCGGGCGAACGAAAATGACGATCAGGATTATGGTGAATACCCTGATCATCCTTCCAGGTCAGCCCATGGATATTTTTTATAGCATCGGTATGTGATGCTGAAGCTCCAGAAGTGGGCGGGCCTGCATCAGGCAGAGCTTCGAGCAGTTCGAGGAGAGTGATTTCTCCCTGCCCTCTTACCAGATAATCGACGTAAGATGCATTGATAGCCGCACTCGAGTACATGGTCGGGAAGTAGCCGCCCCAGACAATAGCAGCTTGTGGATGTGACTTGCGCAGAGCTGATGAAATTTCAATCGCCGCAGCGACCTGGGGCCCGGGCATGACACTGACACCGATTAGTGCCGGCTCTCCATCCGCGAGAGCTTCTCGAGCAGTTTGAAGCGGATCATCCAGCATGTTTCCGTCGATTATGCGATAGTCGTGCTTGCCTTCGAGCGCTGAGCCAAGTGCGAGGAGAGAGACAGGCAGCCGCATACTTCGCTTAGAACACATTTTAGGATTAATGAGTAGTACTTTCACGCTTTATCCCCTACTTTTTTCAGTTCAAAGACTAATGCAACAGGTATTTCCAGACATCTGGAATCGAACAGCGCACCGGTAGGAATGTCTGATGGATTCAGAAATGGTTCGACAATATTTTGCACCGACCATCCCGTAAGCGCTGCAGCGGAATACCAGGATTCAATGGTGTGTGCTGTGTGACGCACCGAGAATCGCTGGCCATCCGTTTTAAAATCACGTGTCCAACCAAGTGCTGCGCCTGCGGGATGAAAATCGCTGCAAACAAGCGTTCCAGCACCCTTTGTTACCCGATTTAGTTCTTTCAAAGGTGCATAGAGATCAGTTAGATGACCTAGTGTTAATCCGCAAACTATCAAATCAGCCCACGAATCTTTTATTGGGAACTGCTCAATGCATCCCTGAACGATTCCTGCGGATATTGACAGCAATCCCTCGTCCGAATTGTAAGCAGCTTGATCCTGCAATCCTTTATGGAGCATTTCGGCGCTCTGGTCCAGACCAACAATGCTATTTGGATTGCGTATGCGGAGATGAGTCATATACCTGCCGCTTCCACATCCGGCATCCAGCACATTGAGAGCCGTTAAATCTTCGG
>JBBRDM010000215.1:0-8275 GCA_038203935.1 Chthonomonadales bacterium | reverse complement strand
CTTTGGCCGAACGCAGCGCGAGTGAGATAAAAGAGGCGTGTTTCGCTGCTGACTGGAACCGTGCCCGGGATCACCGGGGTAAGCGCGATAATAGCAGAGTTGACTTCCGGCTGAGGAAGAAAGACCGTTTTAGGAACAATCCCCACCAGTTCTATCCGCGCATGATACTGTACATAGAGTGACATCGCGCCGCACTCATCGGAACCAGCGGCTGCCATCATTCGGGCTGCAAACTCCTGCTGAACCAACAGGACAATTTTTTTGAGTCTCTGCTTGTGCAGCAGGAGCTGTTCCAGGATGGGTGTTGTGATGTAATAAGGGATATTGGCAACCACGGTTCCCGGTGAATCTCCAAACGCTTCATCGAACAGAGTGGAAATATTCAGTCTCAAGAAATCTTCAAAAATCAATCGAACGTTGCTTCTGGGCGCGGCTGCTTCCTCAAGAATCGGAAGGAGAAGCTGATCGATTTCAATGGTTGTCACCTGGCCTGCTGCGGAAGATAACGCGAGAGTCAGCGCCCCTAAACCGCCGCCTATTTCCACCACGGAATCTTCAGCCGAGAGTTCGGCGCCTTTAACGATCTTATCCAGAATATTTTTATCGCACAGGAAATTCTGGCCGAGGCGTTTTTGCGCTCTTAATCCGTGCGCATTAAGCAGTTCTTGAGCCTGCCGTGGTGATGTGGGGTCGATCATAATGATTTCAGGAGATAAGGAAGCTGAGGAGCCTGCGGCAAAAGTGGGGGCGGAATAGCATCGCAGCTAGTCTCCACCCCCGCAAGTATTACAATTAGTTCAGAAGATGTACCTTCACACTCTTCATATTTTGAATATGAGCGGCGTCGTGTTTCGAGTCGATTCCCAGATCGATCCGGTTCCCTTTGATAGCGCCGCCAGTATCTGCTGCCACCGCATATCCATATCCCTCAATAAAGAGGCGGGTTCCCATCGGAATGTATTTTGGATCGACAGCGACTACACCATAGCCGCCTAGCAGACCCGTTCGAGTTCTTCCAGTGCCCGATCCGCCACAGTGATAGGGATCGTAGGTAGTGGCATTCATCACTAGAATTCGTCTGCCAGAGAAGTATCCACGAGAAGGAAGTTCGGAACGTCGGCCTTCCTCTACAATTTCGGATACTGGTTGTTTGATAATTTTGCTGCTGATGACTTCTCGCTTTGCTTCGCTGCTGTCTGCCTGCAAGGCATTACGATAAGCCGTCTCTTTTATTCCATTCACTCCGTTGCGCAGCGTACGACTGCTGCCTGAACGCAGTGTCTGGGTAGTTTTTTTTACAGTGGTGAAGGGAATCGGTTCTCGCACTACAAGCGGACGGTTAGAATCTGCCTGCGATTCCGGTTTAACTTCACTCAACTTTGCTCGATTGTCGTCATTTCTGCGCGGAGCGCCAGATAGACGAGGAGTGAGTACCACTACTCCAATAGCTGCCACACCCACCGTTAGCAGTGAAATGCGGGCGCTTTCCTTGAAAGACATGCGGTCTCTCCTTTCGCAATTGTTGGGGCGCTTGGCGCCGCCCCGGTTCCTCCTTATAAGTTTATTCTCTATCCTATATTTCGGATAAAATTTAAGCCATGAAGCTGATTTGGCTTTCGACCAACGGGAGTCTAGCACACTCGGCAGCAGCCTGTCAACTCTAACAGACTAACAGAAGGTAATAGTAGTTGATATAATCTGTTAATTACTGACAATTATAACAGCTTTAAAATGGAAAAAAATAATCAAAATTTTTCTAAAAAATACAAATTAAGGTTGACAAATGTACGTATATATTATTATAATATACTATACATATTTTGAGGAGAATAGTATGAAACGTGAGTTTATTGTTGAACGCCAGGGAAAGTCGTTTGTACTCTATGCCGGGCTCCTGGATATGGCGCATAGTCAGGGACTGCAGTCCATCAAAACAGAGCTTCTTCAAATTCCGTCGGATGAGAATGGAAGAGCTGCAATTAGTTATGCAACCGTGGTCCTGCTCCGAGATGGAATAGAAATGCAGTTTACCGGCATTGGAGATGCAAGCCCTTCCAACGTTGCTCCCGCAATGCAGCAGTGCCTTATTCGTATGAGTGAAACCAGGGCCAAAGCGAGGGCATTGAGAGATGCGGTAAATGTTGGCGTTGCATCTCTGGAAGAGCTTGCAGAAGACGATCATCAGATCGGCAGCGGTCGAAATTCATCTTCAGCCGGATACGCGCCTTTTAATCGTTCCCATGTTAATCGTGCCAGTGAAATCAAAGCAGACAAAAACGCATTTGCTGAACCTGAAACTAATGCCACGCAGAGCAGTTCTTCTAAACCGGCAGCATCGACTAAAAAAGCGGGTACCGATTCAGCCAAAATGATTCTCAATCCTCAGCGTGACGCTATTAGAAGCCTTTGCCGCAGATCAGGACTGGAAGAGAATGCACGTGCTGCGGAACTTTTTGAAGTGAATAGCATGGATGCGTTGACACAGGATCAGGCCAGTGAATTCATTAAATTGCTGCAGCACGATCTTAAACAACGGTTGAAAACAGCTGCTTAGGTTTGTTGGGGTTGTCAACTCTCTATTATAACGGTACAATGAGCACCAATAGAGCTAAACCTGCTCTGAATCGAGAGGATCATCCCCAACTTATGGAACATGAAAAATCCAGGCTGCTGTTTGAGGAAGCGCTGAAAGTAATTCCCGGCGGAGTCAATTCGCCCGTGCGCGCATTTCGTGCCGTTGGCGGCAATCCTATCTTTATCGAACGAGGTGAAGGAGCCTATCTGGTCGATGCAGACGGCAACAGATATCTAGACTGTATAGGTTCCTGGGGGCCGCTGTTATTAGGCCATGCGCATCCTCGCATTGTCTCCAAAATATCTGCCCAGCTTGGCAGAGGCACAACTTTTGGAGCGCCTACGAAACTGGAAGTAAGACTGGCTCAGGCAATCTGCGACGCCGTGCCCTCCATAGAAAAAGTCAGAATGGTCTCATCCGGCACCGAAGCCACCATGAGCGCTATAAGAGCTGCCCGCGGTTTTACCGGCCGCGACAAGATTTTAAAGTTTGAAGGTAACTATCACGGTCATGCCGATTTTTTGCTGGCGAAAGCAGGATCTGGAATCGCGACTCTGGGGCTGCCGGAATGCGCCGGGGTACCTGCGGCGTTTACAGCAGATACGATCACACTTCCCTATAATGACATAGCTCAGGTTCAGGATTTATTCAACCGTGTTGGGAATGAGATAGCTTGTGTGATTTTAGAGCCAGTGGTGGGAAATATGGGATGCGTTCCTCCTAGTGATGGGTATCTGAAATCGCTGCGCGAGATAACACAACAATTTGACAGCCTGCTTATATTCGACGAAGTGATGACGGGATTCCGTCTGGGTTATGGAGGAGCGCAAGCTCTTTTCGGTGTTGTACCGGATATGACGACACTTGGAAAGATTGTGGGAGGCGGGCTGCCACTGGGAGCCTATGGTGGACGCGCGGATATTATGGATAAGGTAGCGCCTGTGGGACCAGTGTATCAGGCGGGCACGCTTTCTGGAAATCCCGTCGCAGTCACAGCAGGCCTCGAAATGCTCACTATTTTGCGTGAAGGACAGGCGTCGATCTATCCCCGCATGGAGCAGATCAGCCAGAAAGCAGCAGCCGGCCTGCGAAAATCTGCAGCAGAGGCGGGGGTTTCTGTAGTTGTTAATCAGGTCGGATCTATGCTCACCGTATTTTTCACTCAGGTTGACAAGGTGACGGATTTCGAATCTGCAAAGCATTCTGACACTGTCCGTTTTGGAGCCTGGTTTAGAGAGATGCTGGAGCATGGAATCTACTGGCCGCCATCACAATTTGAAGCAGCTTTCCTCTCCTATGCTATGTCAGATTCCGATATCGAAGATTTATGCGGGGCTGCTGCTTCCGCGTTCAAAGCAGTGGCTTAGTACATTCGCCAGAGGTTGAAAAACCCCGAGTGAAAAAAGCGGTCGTACGAAACATATGCCGAATTGATCCGGAGGTTGAAAACCCCCGTCTGCAAAGAGCGGTCGTCTTTCAGACGTAATCGAATAATTCGCGCCCTCATCCCCTGTCCCCTTCTCCCAAAAACAGGAGAAGGGGGAAATTTAACCTCACCCCGGCCATCTCCCAGATGCTCGTTCCTCGCGGGAGAGGGAGTGGATTCATCCTGCCAGAACTCTCTCCTAGAAACAGGTGAAGGGGAATCTTCTTTAAAGAATCTTAGCGCATGAAGGGAGTTTGTGACCGAAGATGGGCTTCGCAATTCCAGAGATTGGCTTCAGTCGCCGTTTAGAAAAGCGGCCGTTCTTATCGCAGGATGTTTGCACCCGGGCAGGATGAATCTGGGTCGTTACTTATCAATTCGAAAGTAGGCAGCTACTCCTGCAAAAGTCTCATTTTTTCCTCATGTGTAAGATCTGTTGATGCTTCTACCGCAGCCTGGAACGAGCGTTTTTCGCCTGCGCGAGGAACCTGATCGGCTTTATAATTAACGGCTGTACTTAATCTTGCCGGTCCAGACAGATATACTTGAACTGTTTCGAACTGCACCTCAAGCGTTTCTGCTAATTTTGAAATTATGGAGACCGGTATTGTTTCCGCTTGAATAAGGCACTGATTGAGCCTGGCTAACAGCATCCGGCCAACGCCAATTTTGACTGCCAATTCCTGCGGCTGCAGTCCGATTTTCTTACCTTGATCCAGCAGATTGTGCATCGCATCGGCAGCTAAATGTGTCCGCTCCAGCGCCTGCATCAGCGTCTTCGTCCCGATTTCAATTACCTGTGCTTCCAGATCAGGATCAGTGGTTCCGTTTTCTGGACGTGCGAGCAATGGAGCATTAGCTGCCCAGGAAATGAACTCCTGGGTATATTGTGGATACTGTGCGATCCAGGTTTTCAGTGGCAGCGGTTTATCTAAATTTTGATCTTCGAACCACTTTGTAAAAAGCTGGTCCAGTTCATAGTCATTTTGTGAAATTGTCATATCGTTACACCTCATACTCAGCAAGCATCATCGCGCAATCCTGCGAATTTTTTTTCAGTTCTCGTTAAAATATTTCTGACGGTGCGGTCGGTGATGCTCAGCTTCTCCCCGATCTCCTGATGTGTCCAGCCTTCTTTTACGGATAGTAACAGTACAGTGCGTTCCTGCATTGTCAGTATGTGCAGCGCCGCATCAATAATTATCATCCTTAGCGGGTCTGGGGCATTTTCATCCGCAAGGAATTCCAGCCGGTCTGTTTCGATGCCATCTTCATCCTTCGTTAATTGTGGCATCTCATGCTGCGTATCGCGATTAAGTCGGGTCAGGCAGTTACACGCAGTATTTTTAAGGCATGTTTGAAAATTTGCTTCCCAGAACTGCTGGCTTTGATCGATTTTCAGCAGTTTTTCCCACATAACGCTGGTAATACTATCGATGAGTTCAGGTATTCGTTCTCTTCTTCCACCTGCAAGCTGGCTGGCAATGAATCCAATGCTGGATTTGGAATTTTCAAGTATGGTGGCAGCCAGATTTTTGATTAGCAGTTTATCGCCTGATCTAATTTTCTCACGTAAAAAAGTGACGAGTGTTTCCAGTCTGACTTTTTCACCGCTCGATAACCGTCCTGTGGTCGTGAATTTTTCAAATACAGTTCGGCTGTAGGTGCGTATTATTTGTATTTCACTAAGAACTGCTTCAGTTTGATAGTATTTCTGCTCGATCACAGATTCATGCATGCGAGTCTCCAGCTTCAGGGCATTAGCCATTTGTAGAGACATTTGGCTACTCATATCCAATGAATTGAATCCGGAAAATTACCACAATTATTTTTTCCCAGTCTTGTATGATTATACCGCAGGCAGCCGCTGCAAGAGCAGATCACAGCGGAAAAGAGCGCAGACTATTTTATAGGGTCATCAGAATTCTTCCCGAGGAAACAATCCAAATCAGCAGTTATTCTAATAGGCAGACCGCTGGATTAAGCCACATGACCTGCCTATCCAGACGATCTGCCTTTCCTGTCTTATTTGCAGAGCGCTGTGGCGGCCCTGCGCAGACATTATATTGAAAATATATGAAAACGGTATGAAAACTATGTGGGTAGCATAGGTTATAAGTACATATATCTCCTCTGTCTATTTGATTGCCCGATTTTTATTTGTGGAAAAATGAATTGTTTGCAATTTTCCAGGAGGCAATTTGGTCATAAGTATGTGAGCCAAATTGGAAATTCTCTTGACTTCAGGAGAGGAGTCGTGATACACTATGGAGGATCGTGCGGGAGTAACTCAGTGGTAGAGTGCCATCCTTCCAAGTTGGAAGTCGCGAGTTCGAATCTCGTCTCCCGCTCCAGTAGGCCTTCGTAGCTCAGTGGATAGAGCATCCGCCTTCTAAGCGGATGGCCGCAAGTTCGAACCTTGCCGGAGGCACGATTATATGGCGACTGTAGCTCAGTTGGTTAGAGTGCCAGGTTGTGGCCCTGGAGGTCGTGGGTTCGATCCCCATCAGCCGCCCGTTTGAAAATGTAACGGCAAGGAGGGTTAAAGTGATAGTATTCACCCTCCTTACGTTCTGCTAAAGCTTCGACTGAAACTTCGTATCACCCGCATTTGTAATATAAATTCCCCTCTGCATGCCTCCTGGGTTCGTGTCTAAATTAGTTAGGAATAATTTGGCTGAGAATATGGTGCTTCGCCATGTTGTAGATCGTAATGAGTATGAGAACGATAGCGAAATCGTGCCAAATGGGCGACCAGCCGGCGATTCCCAACATATAGAACATCAGCAGCAGGCCGAAATGAGCTATAAAACAGTAGAGACTGTTCCTGCCCAGCGTACTCAACCACAGCAGGCAGCGCAGGGGCGTTTCACGTTTGCAGACGCGACGCAGCAGCAGATAGGTCAGGAGATTGGCGGAGGCGAAGGCTAGCAGGCGAATAGGGCGCAAACTGGAACGGCCAAAGTATGCTGCCTCAATGGCCGGACTTACCGGGTTCCACCCAAATAGGCTCAGTCGATGAATCGTTTCTATTACGAACACCGCGCAGTAACAGCAGAGGCACAGAGGGATAATCCAGTTCTTCCAGGCAGGCCAGACGGCCACGATTTTGCGCCGATAAAAGCCCAAGCTGAGGCCGAAGATGAAGAGAACCTGCCATGCTGGCAGTCGAAATGCCTCATCGCCGAAACGAGCATCCGTCACGCGCAAGAGTGAAGGCGAAACCTGAGCGACTAAATACAGGCCGATGGATGCCGCCAGGCACAGCCCCGTGTAACCACGCCGGAAGATCGCCAGCAGCGCTGGAGCACAGAGAAGAAAGAGGACATAGACGGGTAGGATATTGGCAAAATCAATCTGGAACCGAAGCGTCAGCAGCATATAGAGGGCTGAATACCATCCGCCCAACACGCGCACGGAGGGCACAAACGCCATGCGCCCGGTCATTTCGTGCAGGACAAGGATGCTGACAATGAGCAGGTAGTGCAGACACAAAATCTGCCCCGCACGCCGCAGAATTCGGGCGTTTAAGACAGCATTTTCTTCCCTGCTTCCCCGCCGCGAAGCCACCATGCCCAGTACCAGCCCGGAATAACTGACAAACCCTTCGGCCCCGCCGATAAATTTCTGCAAATGAATCAGATTCCAGAACAGCGGCCCGTCACCGAAATGTGCGGCAATCATCATGACGATACACCATCCTCGCATGATATCTATTGCAGGGTCACGGTCGCGCTTGATGGAGGCTGAGGCGTCGGGCGGGAGATCGCTCGGTTTGCCGGGCAGGCCAAGGCAATTTTCGGTTAAGTAAGCAGTCATAGTTCCAATATTTCGTCTCTCAGGTAATTTCTGCCGCTGTACGGCGTGCCATGTCTGATTCTCGATTTGCAGTCCGCTCGATTGCTTCACATCATATGATTCAGGTGGTTAGCCAGTAAGGTTGATACAGTAGCGGTTGCATTATCATTTCACATGAGCAAACCATAAAGAAATTATATAAAATAATATGGAGGTCAAAAACGTAATTTTTGACCTCCGTGTTATTACATTTCAATACTCTTACAATCCGTGAATTCCTGATTTCCCAAAATACTCAAATGGAATCCTTAATTGGGGGCTTCCTAAGCATATCAGTCACGTCGTTGGCGCAATAACGCGATACCGGATAATCCCAATTCGCGAAGCAGGGCATATGCGCCAGATTCCGGTGTGATGACACCATTACTTAATTTGAGATTACCGATGTAAAACATGCCTGGATCAAAAGCGACACC
>JBBRDM010000214.1:0-8325 GCA_038203935.1 Chthonomonadales bacterium | reverse complement strand
GGGTATATGTGAGGTAGTATGCTACACCTCGAATCCCGATTGTGAACTGGCGGTCCTTTCAGTAGATAAAATTGAGGAGCTGGTCAGTGTCTGGGCAGATCGGTTTGAATCGCTTTCAACTCATGATTTTGTAAAATACATTTTCATATTCGAGAACAAAGGGCGTGAAATCGGAGTAACGCTCACCCATCCTCACGGGCAGATTTACGCTTATCCATTCCTGCCTCCCACTGCCGAGCGAGAACTTCGAGCGTGCAGAAACCATTTTCAGAAGACAGGCCGCGATCTAATTGGAGAGGTGTTGACCGAAGAGTTAAGCGACGGCCGCAGAATAGTTGCCGAAAACGCAGACTTCGTTGCGCTGATTCCCTTTTTTGCGCGTTATCCATATGAAATCCACATTATTCCTCGTGCACTCCGGCAGGCGATAACCGATTTCAGCGATACGGAAAAAAGGTCACTGGCAGAGATATTAAAAGTTGTTCTGATGAAGTATAACAATCTATGGGATAAATCGATGCCGTACATCATGGCTATGCATCAGCGTCCGTGTAAAACCGTTGATGACGACTTCGAGTACTATAGATTTCATATAGAGTTCTATCCACCATACCGCACGCCAGATAAACTGAAATATCTTGCTGGTTCGGAAGCGGGCGCTGGAGCATTTATCAATGATACGCTCGCTGAGGTGAGTGCAGAGGCACTCCGCAAAGCGGAACCGCGCACTTTTTGAAACTATCACCGTTGAAAAAGCGTCCATACACAGTAATAGAACTACTATTTTCAAGAATAGAATCCGACTAGGGAAGGAAGCAGACAATGCCCGACTTGGATGAACAGAAGAAAAAATGGATTGAAGATCAAATTAAGCGAGAAGGCCTTAACAAATTTGGCGACCCTAAAAGTACGGTCTACACCGGCGGAACTCCGTTATTCAACGAGATGACCGGGCGAGCTATAGACCGTTATGAATACATACTCAGCCGTCATAAGGATTGGCTTCCAAAGTAGTTTTTGTCACCTGAATGTAAATCGCGAAATACGAGGTATGCAATGCCGAATCATTCCCAATCAAATTTCTGGCGGTCAGCTGCTGCGGTGGGTTTGTTACTCACCGTTTCTCCTATCCTGTTCTCCTGGTTCCGGGAGAGCCGGGCTCAACAGCAGCCGGAAACAGCGCTGAACTGGCCTGCTGTGGACGGAGACGCCTGGATTCTGCCGGATGAGATTGCGGTGCAGTTAAAACCTGGCATAGAAGGAGGAATCCTTTCTCGCCTGGCTCCTATCACGGGAACTCCGCTGGCATGGGATGATGATACTTCGCGGAGCCTTGGAGTATTTCATTTTAAGTTACCTGCTGGTAAAAAACTGACTGATGAACTTGCTGCGCTGAGAGCGGATCCCTCTGTGGAGGCCGCAGATCAGATTCATCTCTATCACACTCCAGAGAGTTTAAACAGTGAAAAACCTCTGCCGGATACCACCGCAACACAGCCGGAATCGAATAAGTGGCGGCCAAACGATCCTCGCTACGATGAACAGTGGAATTTTGCAATGGTTCACGCAGAAGAGGCTTGGGAGCATAATCGCGGACGTGGCGCTGTGGTTGCTGTAATCGATACTGGTGTGGCTTATGACAATACTAAAAAAGGACCACGCGCTAAAGATTTTGGGGATACGCGCTTCGTACCCGGATATGATTTCTGCGGTAAAGACTCTATGCCAAATGACGACAATGGGCATGGAACGCACGTTGCTGGTACGATAGCCGAAAGTACGAATAATGGCGAAGGTGTCGCGGGATTGGCGTTTGAAGCATCTATTATGCCCATCAAGGTTCTCACGGCGCATGGCTCAGGTCGATCAGATACTATTGCCGAGGCAATTCGCTGGGCGGCAGACCACGGCGCCAACGTCATCAACATGAGCCTGGGTGGACCGTTTCCGGACAGCCTTATTCGCTCGGCCTGTGCTTATGCCAGTAAAAAAAGCGTAACGATCGTCTGTGCTGCGGGCAACTCTGGAAGCGAAGGAGTGGGTTATCCTGCTGCCTATCCTTCTTGTATCGCTGTTTCCGCTGTGGGGCCTAAAGCGAAACTCAGCTTCTACTCCAGCTGGGGCAAGGCGGTTGCAATTTCGGCCCCGGGCGGCGACAAACAGGTCGATCCAGACCATGGCGGAATTCTGCAAAACACACTCCTCTCTGATCCAAATGGCGGAGTGGAAGATGATTATTTTGCATTTCAGGGAACCTCGATGGCGTCCCCGCATGTTGCCGCTGCTGCTGCTCTGGTCTATGCGAGTGGAGTACACGATCCTGCGGATATCAAATCGATTCTTCAGCGCTCTTCCACCAAAGCGGATGGACCCGAAAACAAGTATGGAGCAGGCATTCTGAACGCGGGGTCTGCGACACATCTTTCGCAGGAAGTTCATGGCGATGGAGTCGCACGATTCTGGATAGTTGCTTGGCTCTTTGCAGGCTGCTGGGCATTGGGAGAGCTGAGGAAACGAATGGGCCGGCCTGCAAACTATCCGCTGGCTGCCACTTTTGCGCTTGCCTTCGGAATTTTGTTTCCAGACTGGATGGCGGGTTTTCTCGGCGAATCAGCGCATCTGAACATCATAGCGCATAGTGAACTGATACCTGCATTTCTGATGCTCGGAATCGAGCCATCCGACCGCAAAGATATGGGGCTTCTTGGCTGGATGTCCGCTGGTCTGATGCTGCATCTGGGATGGGAATTTTTCCGGGGCACTATTCCACTTGCTTCCACTATTGGATTCTGGGCATTGACCCCCTGGGTGGTGTTTAATATAGCGTTGGGCACGGGAATAATAATTGCCGGCCTCCGAGCCTCGCGATCAAATTAGAGTTTGAGACTGTATTTCCGAGTTATATAAGATTTAATAATTCAAGCAGATTTCAAACTAAAATGTGTGTTTTTGCTGGGGGTGACAGGCTTGAGTCTTTTCGAAATTGTGCCGATTTTCATCTTTTTTGTTTTCTGTCTGGCAGCAGCGATCCCTATTGCTCTCGTTGCAAAATTTTTGTCAGCAAAATCCAGCCATGAAAAGATGATGCAAGGTGCGTTTCTGACAGTAAACCGTCTGCGGAGAGAAGTGGTTGACGGCCTGACCTACGCAGATACCTATTTAGATCTGCTGCCGGAAGGCCCTGAAGTAGACAGCGCCAGATCCGCTCGTCAGCAAGCCGCTCATCACCTGGAACAGGCCGCTCAAATCGTCAAAACTGCGCGTGCTCCAGTGGATATGGGCAGAGCCCAGGCTCTGCTGGAAATCGCAAAAGAAGAGGCTGAAAGCAGCCATGCCATCATCGATAAGCTAACCGGCGGCACCGGTCTGGCAGTAGCAGTTGATGGTACAGATTATAAAGCGACACCGTTGCAGGGCAACGGGACACTCTATTCGGTACCTGCGCCCGAGATTTCTGATCTGGATGCGCTTGATATTCCGGAGAATGAGCGCAGCGCCTGTTTCTTCTGTTCCCGGCCTTCCAGAATATCCGAACTGACTCCAGTGAATATTGCGATGGGCGGCAAGCGCCGCAAAGTGCTTGCCTGTGCTGCGGATGTCGGTTCTGTTCAGCAGGGGTATACTCCCCAGGTCAGAACTTTTTCAGTGAGCGGACGCAGTGTCCCCTGGTATCATGCCCCGCACTACGATCCCTATCGCGACTATGGGCACGGGGGAGAAATTTTCTATTCTCCCGGATATGCGGGTTATACCGATTTTGCTATCGGAATGCAGTCAGGTTTACTACTGGATACCCTTACAGATTCATCTGCGGCACCTTCTTACCCACTTTTTATTTCCCCCTCGGGTGATCCGGTTTATGACCCGACGCAGTCTGAATTGCCTCCCAGCCAGGATGTCGTAGATTTCGGAGGAAATGATTCATTTGGACTAGGGGATGGCGGAGTAGGAAGCATTTTTTCTGGATTGGATCAAGTTGATATTCCCACCTTTGACAATTCCAATATAAGTGATTCAGACACCTCCACATTTGATCAAGATAGCAGTGATATGGGCAGTTCATTTGACCCAGGATCCAGTTTTGACGCAGGGAGCAGCTTCGATAGCGGTTCGAGTTTTGACTCAGGAAGTTTCGACAGCGGTTCGAGTTTTGATTCCGGCGGAAGCTTCGACAGCGGCGGATCAGATTCCTGATTTAGTCACGTATACCTCCTTATTTATCCACAAAATGTACTATTCAGAAATCGATTCAATATACGGCTCTGACTCAGAGATGCATCTGTAGAATTGCTGGCCGGCATTTGGATAAATAGAACTATTCAAAGTAAGAAGATTGTGTTATAATGTGGACGCCTCACAGTCATTCAGGAGATAATTATCCGCATGAATCCTATACGCGCCCTTTTTGGTCGTTTTTCCCGCGACATGGGAATTGACCTGGGCACGGCCAATACCCTTGTTCACGTTCATGGACGAGGGATATTATTGCGCGAACCCTCCGTCGTTGCCGTAGACCGTGATAATCCTAAAAAAGTATTTGCAGTGGGTGAAGAGGCAAAGCGCATGCTTGGCCGCACTCCAGGGCATATCATTGCTGTTCGGCCTCTTCGTGACGGCGTCATTGCAGACTTCGATCAGACTGAAGTCATGATTCGCACGTTTATTCATAAAGTGCATCGCCGCACCATGCTGGTCTCGCCGAGAATGGTAATCGGTGTTCCCTCTGGCGTGACCGAGGTGGAACAGCGTGCTGTTTTGGAAGCTGCGAAAAAGGCGGGCGCACGAGAAGCCTATGTAATGGAAGAACCCATGGCTGCAGCTATTGGCGCCGGGCTTCCCGTTTCAGAGCCTACTGGTTCGATGATAGTAGATATAGGCGGGGGCACCACGGAAGTAGCTGTTATCTCAATGACAGGCATCGTTACCAGCCGATCGATTCGCATTGCAGGTGATGAGATCGATGAGGCGATTATCAACTATATTCGGCGCACCTACAATCTCTACATAGGCGATCGCACTGCAGAAGAGGCGAAGTTCGAGGTCGGCTCGGCATTCGCAGGATCAGCAGAGCGAACTATGGTGGTCAGGGGTCGCGATCTCATTTCAGGGCTGCCCCGAAGTACGACCATCACAAGCACGGAGATTCGAGAAGCGATACAGGACCCAATAAATTCTATCGTGGAGGCTGTAAAACTCACCCTCGAATCAACGCCGCCAGAGCTTTCGTCCGACATTTATGAGCGGGGGATAGTGCTTGCTGGGGGCGGGGCGCTGCTGGAAGGCATCGATAAGCTAATTTCGCGTGAAACCTCCATGCCGGTTCATATTGCAAACGATCCGCTCTCCTGTGTCGTTCTGGGCACAGGAAAACTTCTTGAAGAGATGGATACCAGCCCCGCGCTCAGGCGTGTCCTGAAAGGTTAATCGCTGGCCGCTCTTACTGCGCGTCCCTGGGGTGTAGATATGCGCTCGGAGCGTACTCCTTCTGCCCGCCGTTTTAAAGCAACCCTCGTATTTCTGCTCCTGGGCGCGCTGGCCGGTGTGTGGCATAATCGAACCATGGCGAAAGGTAAGCCGGATGTGCTCGTCGTTCTCATCCGCACTGTAATTGCGCCTCCTGCCAACGCCCTCGGACGGTTCTCCCGTTGGTGCAGTGTTCAGACAGGCTGGGTCTTTCATGGCTATAGTCTGGCCAGGGAAAACCGAGATCTTCATGCTCGCGTCGCAGAACTGGAAGGTGAGAATACGCGGCTTCGCGAAGCGGAAGTAGACCTGGTACGGCTCACGCAGGATATCGGATTTATACAGAGTTCTAAGACTCGGCCGATTGCGGCGAATGTGCTCTGGCGCCGCCCCGACCCCAAATTTGATACGATCACTATTTCGCGCGGCAGCATGGATGGTATTCATGTCAATAGTGTTGTCATTACCAGGAACGGCCTGGTAGGCAGAGTTACTGAAATGACTCCAACTACCTGTTCGGTGCTCATGCTGACAGATCAAAACTCTGGGGCGGGGGCGCGAGTACAGCGCGCGGAATCGCGAGCGACCGGTGTCTGTAAAGGGGATAACACACACCTGCTGACAATACTCTATCTGCCGAACGACGCCGATATAAAAATCGGCGATCTGGTGGTAACCTCCGGGCTGGGAGGAGTTTTCCCTGCGGGACTGGCTCTTGGCACCGTCATGGAAGTGAAAGAAGATGAGGGAAATCTTCTCAAGCGCGCTAGAGTAAAGCCTGCCGTAGATTTCGATAAGCTCGAAGAGGTCTACGTTATCCCATGAATGCAGACACCAGGAAAAACCTGGGCTTTGGGATAACACTTTTTATTGCAGCCATATTGCAGGCCGTCTATGCCGATGCGCTGAGAATTCATTCGGCCAGACCAGATTTTTTATGCGCAGCAGCGATTCTCTGTTCGCTTTTCTGCAATGTGGATGGCGGGGCAGCGGTGGGATTTACAGCGGGGCTGCTGATGGCTGTGCTCGCTGCCCCTCCGCATGCAGGGTATGGCAGTTTGATCGTGAGCAGGGTAATTGCCTGCAGCATTGTGGGCTGGCTGGATAACCATGTATTTCGAGATAACTATTTAATCGCAGTGCTGATGTCCGCTGCTGGCACCGCAGCCGCAGGAACCCTATTTTTTATTTTTGATCCTGAAATTCATTTCTCACACTGGGCAAAATCGCTGTTGGGAACAGTAGGATATAACGCGCTTATTGCGATTCCTCTGTATGCATTTATACGCAGGCTGATTACAGAGCCAAGAACCGGTTCGAGGCGTTGAACGTCTTGATAAAACGAACGCTTTGCATTTTCGAATGGATTTAAAATTCATTTAAGAATCTCAATTGAGATTCTAGTATCCCCGTTTTATTTCCTCTCATTGACATGGATAAGAAAATTTGAGTCCATTGCAAACCATTTTACACCGATACGCCTGGCTGCCAGGCATCGTGCTCATTCTCATGTCGGACGCAGCTGTAACTGCACAGACTCCCACTACTACCCCCGATCAGAAAAAGCCTGCCGCTGGATCTGCTGCGCCGTCCGCACCGATAGAAGATTCTGCAGCAATTCCCTCTCCGGATGCTGCGCGCAAGAGCAGCCTGCCTGCCATTCCTGAATTGGGATTCGAGGCGGATGAGCTTACTCGCCTGAATCAAGCTTCTGGTGAGTTTGAAGCGCATGGCAATGTGAAAGTAACTTTTGCCGGGATGACGATTTCTGCGGATGAAGTGACAGGCAATATACGCCGCGAACTCATTTTCAAGGGTAATGCAAAGCTGGAACGGCAGGGATCGATGTCCTATGCAGATACGATTCATTTCTATCCGAACTCCAGAAGCTTTCGATTCGATAATCCCCGCGCAGTGCTTTTACCGGACCTGCTCCAGAATAAGCTCATGGATCCTGTCTATGTGCGCGGCGGAGAAGCCTTTGCAAACTCATCTGGATACAGCTTTGCAGAAAAATTTATTGCAACTACCTGCGTTGCTCCCCACCATCATTATGAGCTGCGTGTTAAATCAGCAGAGTATATTCCGCACAAATATCTGTTACTGAGGCATGTAGGAGTAGTGCTTTTTGGACAGAAGTTAATTGTACTGCCACGAATCCTAATACCTCTTGATAGAACTCCCCGGCGGGCAAGGACGGACTACCTGCCGGAATTCGGACAGAATATTGATGAAGGTTATTTTGCCCGATTTCCTTACACTTTCGCCGAAGGAGCCGCCGCCGCTGCCTTTTTGCGGTTCGATGTCACACAAAAACGCAGTGAAGGCTATCGTTTGGAACAGGAGTATCTGGCCGGGAAGCAGACCAGCGATTATAACACTTCAAGCTACCAATCAAGCGGAGTAAATCCTGGTTTTAGCGCCAGTCCTGCCAGCTCTGGTGTATATAGCCAGGCATTCGGATATGGAGCCGTCGGGCATGGTTTGCAGCCGTTAGGGACTGGTTTAGGACCTCAAAATGGCGGACTTCTGGCAATGCAGGGTTATTTCAAGGACGGTTTCGACAGGAATTTCAACGGCAGTTATCGCCACCAGCAGGGGCTGGGAAGCAATAACCGATTATCAATTCTTACGGAACTCCAGCGAAGCAGCTTTTTTACATTTTCTGATCAGTCTACTAAAAATATCCGATTTGGATTCGATCATAACGATATCTCTCATGGCGCAAATATAGATTTTAATCTGGGCTGGACTACCAATAAATCCGCGGGTTTTGGCACCGACCAGATTACAGGGAATCTCAAAGAATCCTATGAGTTTGCCTCTGTCGGTTCCAATCGAAACACGATGTCGTTCGGACTT
>JBBRDM010000213.1:0-8383 GCA_038203935.1 Chthonomonadales bacterium | reverse complement strand
GTTCCCAGGATCACCTTGCCGATATCGTGCAGCAGGCCGGCGACAAATGCCTCTTCGGTATCCGGGTAGTGCACAATTTCAGCAAGCATTTGCGCAGACATCGCGCAGGCCAGCGAATGGCGCCATAGATCACCTGGCTCCAGTTCATATCCGGCTACTTCACTTCCAAGCTCCGCATGTGTCGCGGCAACTATCGCCAAACTGCGTACGGTCCGATATCCCAGGAGCGAAACAGAATCGCTGATAGTGCTTACCGCCCTGGGCAGTCCATAGTAAGAGGAGTTAGCCAGTTTCAGTACATGAGCCGCAAAATTTGGATCCCGCACAATAATCTGTGAAATCTCTTTGGTAGTTACCGATTCGCTGGAAGTAAGCTGCATCACTTTGAGCGCAACATCCGGAAGGGCCGGCAACTCTTTCACCCTCGAAATAATTTCAGCTATAGTAAGGCTGGCTTGCTTTTTCTCTGATTCTGGTTCCGTAGTATCCACCAGAACTAAAGCCGGCGGATTCCCCAGCCGTGTCTGCATACTGGGAACATTTCCCTGCCTGGCAAATTCGGCTCGTTTAGAATTCAATCTATCCACTGCAGCCTCCAGAGCTCACGTTTAAATCATCAAAAATTTCAGTCATCTATTTTGATACCGCTCTTGCAAGAATTGGCGCTCCGCCAAGAGCTGCCAAATCGACTTCGCCTTTACCTATCGTTTTCACACGAACGCGTCCATCTCCGTACAGGTGAACAGTGCGTCCGACGGTACCGCCGAGGTCAGAAGCAACTACTGTCATATTCAATTTATCCAAATGCATCTGCACTGCAGTCGCATTTCTTAATCCAATTTCCAATTTCGGGCCGTTTCCGCTAAAAGAGAAAAGCTGTGCTCCTCCAGCGAGAGCAATGCGAATATTGCGCATCGTTGCTCCCTTACTGCACATAGCTTCAAGCAGAAGCGGTACTGCCGAATTGGCAAATTTTCCTGCGCAAGCTTCATGACCACTGCTGTCTGGCAGTACGACATGGGATAAGCCGGCAATCCTTGCCGTCTTATCGTAAGCGCAGATTCCAACGCAGGAACCAAGCCCCAGAGCGATGAGAATATCGTCCGGGGAGGTAATTATTTTCATTTCTGCCATACCAACCATAAGCGATTCGCTCATTTAAAAATCCATCTGCAGCGCTTTTAAGATGATCGCAAGGCTGCCTGGTTCGGGAATATAGATGAAAAATCCTTCGATTGAACCTAACTCTTCACCAATATGAGTAACAATGGTGAGAGCCTGGTCTTCAAGAGATGCAAAAGCGGTGGCAATAGTCGAAAGAATTGCAGCGGTGTAATCAACCGCTATCGCAGGAGGTGATGAGAGCAGATTAAGCCCAGTCATCTCTCCGATGGCCACGAGATATGAGGAAGCTAAAATATTTCCTACTTCCATCATCACCGAGCATTCCATCTCACCTAAGACACTCGTAGTGCCAAGCGCCTGCCCTAATATCTGATCTGCAAGACGGCAGGCGCTTATATCGGAAAGCAGGAAAGCCACATGGCCGGGAGCATCTCCATCGACCGGCATGTAAATACCAACGGCAAGCGATTCAGGCCCTCCGGTCATGAGTGCGAATTCGGACAGGGAAACAATTCCGACATGCGGTATCGACATGTTCACCGGATGGTTGACCATGGTCGCGAGCGCCGTCATTGCGTTCCCAGCGCCGATGTTGCCTACCTCTTTGAGGACGTCAAGTTTCATATCATCAAGTTTTGTGACAGTTTGTTCCATAATTTGAATTCCCTTTCGATCTATAGTATTGTCGGAGAATCTTTGTTTTTGCTTAGGCTAAGAGTATAATTTGTTTCGATATATGGGGTTAATCGCAGGGATATCTAAACAATTCTGCTCATATCCTTTATAAAGGCAAAAAAAATCCTTCAGCCTTATTTGGGCTGAAGGAAAATTACTTTTTAGACTGATGTATATTGCTAGCCTTTGAGCGCTTCCGCGCCGCCGACAATCTCAGATATCTCTCTGGTGATATTCGCCTGGCGCGCTCTATTGAGCGTCAAAGTAAGCGTGTTGATCATGGTTCCTGCGTTATCCGAAGCAGAACTCATTGCTGTCATTCGAGCCCCGTGCTCACTCGCAGTCGATTCCAGCAGCGCCTGATAGACTTGACCCTCCAGATATTTTGGCAGCAGTGTCTGGAGCAGTTCGTCTGCAGAGGGCTCAAAAATATAGTCGTTCACTTCTTTTGATTCGACCGGAGCCGCCTGATCAGATGCGCCGCCTGGCTGCTCGATGGGAAGCAGCTGCACATTGATCGGAAATTGGGAAATCGCGGTGACAAATTTTGTGTAAAAAAGAATGAGCTGGTCGATCTCTTCACGCTCGAAAGCGCCTCGTATAATGCGCGTAATATTTCGAGCCTCTGCGAAAGTGATACCTGAATTCGGGAGAGTGAATTCTGAAACTACGTTATATCCGCGTCGGCGGAAGAACTGAATTCCTTTTTTTCCGACTATAAATAGTTTGACGCGATCTTTATCAAACTGGCGGATCATTTCAAACGATTTGCGGAGCATGGATGAGTTATATGATCCAGCCAGTCCTCGATCAGAAGTAACAATAAGAAAACCGATGTTTCGTGGAGTTCTTACTTCCAGCAATGGATGCTGCACTTGATCACCAACCGCTGAGGCAAGGCTGGTCATCATTTCGCGCATTGTATTGGCATATGGCCGCGCCTGAGTTACTCTGTCCTGGGCTTTCTTCAATCGAGTTGCAGACATAATCTTCATAGCTTTGGTGATCTGCTGAATATTCTTTGCTACTTTGATACGCTCTCGAACCTGGCGGATAGTTGCCATATCTCACTCTCCACAACCGGCAATTTTAAAATACTGCTCAAATTATACCTCGATAAGCAGTCATTAATTCAAGTCTGTGCTGCTTTTCACAAATTTGACCGAAGTGTATTCCGCACTGAGCTGCTTCTATTTGAAAGCGGATCGACTATCGAATTTCAAGAGTTTGTTTATCAAGCACAGCCTTTTTGTGATCAGAAAATAGGAGTTTGCTTAAATCGGCGGCAATCCCGCTCACGGTGAGAATTACAGGATGATGAGACAATAGTCCATGGACATGCAGCTGGACAATATTTCCATCCACCGTCACGGAAACAATTTGCCCGGTATCAATCTGATAATGCTGCACCTCTGCTGCTGATTTCGCATCCAATCTGCTGGTAAAAGTCAGTTCAATCAGGTCCTCTGAACGGTGCGCGTCTGCAATTTTTGGTGGAACCGTGTAGAGATCATCCCGAATAAAAAACTCATAAAAGGTCGTATTTTCGATACCCATCTCGCCGCATGTTCGTTCAAACGATTCAATCCATTCTCTGCTGCGCCGGTTCTGTGATTGTGAGCCAACATCCGCCTGAATCATCAATGGTAGTTCTGGAGCTGCTGAACGTACTGCCTGGACGAAAGGAGCGTACTGCCTCACATAGTCCGGTTTAAGATCTGCTCGAATCCAGTCCGGCCAGTATGTCTGGAAGCAAAACAGATCCGGCTTAACCGTTCGCGCCATATCGGCGGGGTCTTCACCGCTGGTATCGCGCACGATACGCAGGCCGCCTGGCTGAGATAGTGCAAGAGTCCAGATGCACACTTTTTTGTCCGATGCAAGGGCACGAATTCCCCCTTGCCCATTGACGATATCATCCAAAAAATTCGTAAGGCTTTTCTGTCGAAAAGTAAGCCACTTGCTCCACAAGTCAGGATTTCTCTGCGGCGATCGCGGAGATTCTGCATGCAAAATGTCGGGAAAGGCGGTCTCTGCGGGATACATCCGTCTAAAAGCTGCCAGACAGTGCGGGCAAAAACATGCATAGGCTGGACTCTCCGCCCCGGGGAACTCCGGCCAATGCGATTCCATGATATCCACACCTTGAAATGGATTTGCCAGCAGCATTCGAGCGATCTGTTTTTTCTTCCAGGAGCGATAATCGGGATTATTGAGACAGAGCCTGGCGTATCCATCTTCGAGTAGCTTACCTTCCAGATGACTCCGGGTAACCATTTTCCACTCCTGCCAGCCCGAAGGAAGATCATGGACGTTATAGGTTCCATTCCCGAAGGTTGCATACCACACTCCCACTCCCTTGAGATGGAATGCATCGATCAGTTCTGGATTGACGGTGGAGTCCGAAGTAAGTATGTAATGGACAACGGAATATCCATTTGTTCGAACTTCAGAAACAATACTTGCCGGCGAGCGGCCTTTGTAGTAAGCAAATGCGGGATCTATTTGAACGCTGCGCCCAAACGTGGGAAAGAATGCTTTGTTCACAAAAAGGTGAATATAATCGTTATATCGTTTCCGTTGATTCTGGCCCCGAAACGGGCTTATATTCTGGAGGAAGTCGACGAAAACAAACTGCTGTACAAAGGGCGCACGAAAGGCTATCTGGCTGTCAATTGAGTTTGAAGCGGTGGAAGAAGACGCCAGCTTCGAAGGAGATTCTTGTTCGAAGTTCTCCAGCTCGGACCAGAACTGAACACCTTGAGTTAAGCAGGCATCACGAATCGTACGGAGAATTTCAGGGGAATTTCCTGCGTTAGCCAATAATCTAGATGCATCTTTCAGAATAAGAATATCAATGCCGATATCTTTCAGAAAGCTGGATAAATCTTTTTCGGCATTTTTTATGAAAGAAGCAGTGCTGATCGGCAGGGAAATTGCAAATGGCTGTACTCCTGACAGGCTTTTGCAGTGGCTGCGGACATGCTGTAATATTTCTCGCAAGCTGTTTATCCGCATCGTGCTGGAGATGGATGGCGCACCTAATATTTCACCAGACAGATACCATCCACCAAAAGATTTATGCTTTCCATACCGCTTCCAAAGCCTATCAGCAGTGCGCATACATGCTGCAGTAATTTTGTCAGCAGCGCGAGAATCGCCCATTTGTACGTGCACTGATTCGTCTGAATCCAGCCCGAGCATAATCCGCATGCCATGCCTATCCGCATACTCTACAATAATATTTGTCGCATCGACAGCTCTTTTCTGAACCGAATACGCTGGAAACGGTTTGACTATTAATGTATCGAACTTCGCCCGATGAAGCGCATCCAGTTCATTCTGCCAGGCTGCTGTATCCATACTTTTCATCCAGCTATGATACTGGATAAACGTACCTTTAATTCGTAATCCGGCAGTTTGGACTTTTGCACCAGAGTTATCAGCAGAGGATACTATGGGCAGCAGTAAGATTGCGGTCAGTACAAAAAAGAGAGCATTAGCGAAAATAGGCGATGGCCCACTGTAACATCTGAAATACTTTTGCATTGACACCCTCGCTGCCAGCCAGATAAGCTGTTAAATAATCAAAAAATTGTTTCTATCTATGTATGTGATTCAATAATAACCTAGGGTGCGAACAGAATATCTATTCTACCTTGAGGAGTGTTTCGATGGGGATAAAACATTACCCCTTCTCCAGTTTTCTGGAGAAGGGGGTTAAAGTATCAAGACGCTCAAAATTCGCAGAGATTTATTTCTTTTCTCGAACTGCGGAGAGAAGGCTGTCTACGAGTGCGTCATCGGCAGCTTTGGGGTCGTTCGGATATTTGGCAGCGATATCGCGAGCGAATGTTTTAAACTCTTCTACATGGACTGACCGCTTGCCGTTCTTTTCGGAAAGGTAAGAAGCACCGACGATAGCCGAGTTATCTGCGCCGAACTCTGCGGTGCAGATTGAATGGACATTGTTGCGCACGCACTCCACCATATTCAGCATCTCGCCGTAGTGGCCGGATGGCCAGTACGCCCAGGTCGAACCACTGCACTGCATCCGCCGCTGTTCACGATCGTAGGAATCATACACCACTGCGTAGCGTTTGCCTTCTTCATTTTTGTAGCGAATCGTACCCGTTGTTCCAATGATTGCAGTTTCCGGTGAGTCTCTTTCAGACCACGATCCTTCGATATGTGCCGTACTCCACGCTCCGGATTTCTCATCCTCGAAACGGATCAGGATATGGGCATCGTCATCCACAGTCACTTTTTGGAAACGACCATCGATAATTCTATCCGGCATGCGGATACTCATACCAAAAGGCTCCGCTGCTTTCACCATCGTTGGTTTTTTATCCATGCCGCAGACAAACCAGGCCGCTCCGATAGCATGTATGCCGTTATCGAGAAGTGCACCGCCACCACCGTTTGCCGGGTCCCAGAACTTGCCATTTCCTTCCGGACCGCCATGTGCCTGAGCAAGGAACATCACTATTGGCTCGCCTATAGCTCCGGAGTCGACCAATTTTTTAGCCGTGTAGTAGTCCGGCTCCCACAGCCAGTTTTCGTTATGCTGATATATCTTTCCGCTTCGTTTGATAGCCGGGATAAGCCGCTCCGACTCCAGCCAGCTGCGGGAAAGCGGCTTTTCACACATGACGTTGATGCCTGCTTCGAGCGCCTGGATAGAAAGCGGGGTATGCAGAAATGGCTGGGTACAGATATCGACCAGATCCGGCTTTACCTTCTCTATGACCTGGCTGATATCCTCACAGATCACGATATTTTCAAGATCGCTTTCCAGTCTCTCGACAGTGTCCAGATCGTTTTCTTCACGAGCTTTCGCTACTTTTTCCTCGATAAGCCTTTGAAATCGTTTATAAGCGAGATCCTGCGCCTCTTTATCCGGATCGCAGAGCGCCACAAGCTGCGCCTGCGGGATATTGACATAGGGGGGAAGGTGCGCGCCTCGGAAAATGCCGCCGGTACCGATACCGGCAACTCGGACGCGTTTGGATAGTGCCATGGGGTTCGAATCTCCTTTAATATGTGCAGCAAACGTGATTTTTGGGACTTCTAATGCTCCCTCTAAAGAGGGATTTATGGCAGGATTATTTGCGTCCTGTGAAATATTTGAAGCAGCTAATAGTCGTGTTTCCAATTCGATCAACAGCTCTTCTGTGGTCTTTTCTGATGGCAGCGGTACACCTTCACCTGCGTTAGCCCTCTGCGTATCTTTCAGCATTGCTTCAGCGATGGCTGCTGCCTGCGCACTTAGGTTTCCTGCTTTCGCGGCGGCTCTCTCCCATAAATTATCCGCGTCCGAAAGTGGCAGCTCATTACCTGCCATCTCGACTATATCCGCTGCGCGCTGAGCATATTGCGCTCTTATTTCGCTGTCTCTGGAGTGGGCCAGACCTTCGTCTTCGTAATGGCCGATCTTCGCTGCTTCAGATTTTGCCTGCACTTCAATGAGCGAACTGTCTAAGCTGTCCCGCTCCTGCTGCAGTTTTGCGATTTCGGCTTTGATCTCTTCGACTAATTCCGGTTTTTTAACTTTCTCTGCAAACTCAATTTTAGTCTTCAAATCGGCAATTCGGGAATCTTTGCGTTTCAGCTCCGATTCCATCATGTTTCGTATGGTCAGTAATTTAACGAGCTCTTCACGAGCATTTACGATTGCGAGTCGATTATCCCGAAGTGCATCTGCAAGTGAATTTTTTAAGTCGCGAGGCGATTCTGCGCCGTCCATTCCTGCTCTCCTGAACTCCATTGAAGTCTTGCGCGAATCTACCCGACTTTGCTCTTTTTGTAAACCCCTGACATCCATAATATACAGGTATGTGTAATAAACTGGTATGCATAATTAATAGGAGTTATCTTGTGGTGCACTATCAAACAAAAGTGATGCTGCTGGATATTAAAGCCCATCCAGAAAACTTGCAACCGGAGATGTCCTTTACGATTCCAAACCGATCCTATAGTTTCGCATCCGCTTCTATAGCCGCATAGCCGTGATATCGCGCGACACCTTGAATTTTGCAGTGTAAAAAAGTATGAGGGCGCAGGACAAATAGATAACAGCGGTTGAGGAGATGGCCGCGCTCATCGTGATATGATGATCGACCGCCACTCCAATCGCTACAGTTCCCAACCCCGCTCCTACCCAGCCGATAAAGTTCATCAGGCCGGTGGCGGTGCTGCGACGAGAAGGTGCGATGACGTCGTAAAATGCGGCAGTCAGATTGGAATCGTACGCCCCCTTACTGAGCCCAAACAGAGTCATCGCAATAACCAGTGTTACTTTATCGAGCGTATATCCACATAAAAATACAAACGGAACTCCGAGAAATACGGCTATTGCCTGTAAACGAATTCTGCCATCGAGGTGTGTTTTGCTCCATTTATCAGCAATCACTCCACCCAGCAACGAGCCGCACATCATTCCGATTTGAGTAAAAAGCGTCGCGCCGAGGCTTGCCTTTGCAAGGTCAAGGCCGAATTTTTCTTTCAGAAATGAGGGCATCCAGGAAAGAAAAACCAGGCCGACCAGGTTGGCGCCGAAATACGCTTCAACGAGCAGGAC
>JBBRDM010000212.1:0-8400 GCA_038203935.1 Chthonomonadales bacterium | reverse complement strand
CGGAGATGCTTCAATTCTTTTGAGCGGTCGTCCAGCTACTTCAGGTCCGAAACTTCTATCCACCGCCAGCATAAGAAAGAGCAGAGCGAGATAGATCATGGAATAGTGAAACAGCGAACTCGCGCGCGGCCGATCGATATGACGATAAAGCTGCAAACATCGGAGAAGGAGAGCGCCATTCAGCAAAACAGCAGCCACGAAATAGATGTACCCCACTGCGCTCTGCAGCATAGGCACAATGGAGACAACCGCAGTGAGAATAGCGTAGAGCCCAATTTGGACTACCGTGATACGTTCCCCGCGAACCACTGGAAGCATCGGAACTCCAGCCTCCGCATAGTCATCCTTCAAAAGTAAGGCCAGCGCCCAGAAGTGAACCGGGGTCCAGACAAATATTATTGCGAACAGCCACCATGCCAGCGGGCTGAGATTACCAGTCACGGCTGCCCATCCAACCAGAGGAGGAAACGAACCTGCAGCACCACCGATGACGATATTATGGAGGGTTCTTCGCTTAAGCATCAATGTGTAGATAATCACATAGAACACGAGTCCGGCAAGAGCAAGCATCGCTGAGAGAAGATTCGCCGCGCTCCAAAGAATAGCAAACGAGCCCAATTCCATGAGAAAAGCAAAAATGAGTGCATTTCTCGAAGATATTTTACGAGTAACGGTGGGGCGCTGGGTGGTTCGCTTCATCAAGCCGTCGATATCGCGGTCTATCACCATATTGGTAGCATTGGCGGATCCCGCCGCCATATAACCGCCAATAGCCACTGCAATGAAAAGAAATGGCGTCACATGATGAGAGGCATCTGCAGCAATAAACATAGCTGCCAGCGTGGTAAACAACAAAAGGCTGATAACTCGCGGCTTGGTAAGGATGAGATAATCACGCCAGCCAGCCGGCCCTAATGCTGCGTGTACAGCCTCTGTATTTTCCACGGTACTTCCAGGCGAAAGTTCTACCTGCGGAACACTTTCAGCAACCGCTGCTCCAGTCATCAGAATAAGCGCAACCCACAAAAGATAAGCCACATAAAGATGAACGAGCTGCATCGGCACGGGAGCGTGCATGAAAGCATTTACCGTTCCCAGAACAATCTCAGTCCCGAAAAGCCCTGCGATCCAGCGTGCGTATTTCTTCACATCCTCTGAGGGGCGAAGATGAATCATCAAGCCGCTTATCAGCACCACATACAAGCCTACGGAGATTGCTATTAGCGGATGAAGCACGCGGAGTTTAATTAAAAGATGTGCTGTCGGAGAGAAATCCTGCGCAAAAGGGGTGTTTGGATAGAGCGTATCGCCAAGAGCGGTAATCGCTCCACTGGCAGCTAATATAAGCGTTCCTGCAATCCCCAGCGCCAATGCCCAGCCCACTGCACCCTGTTTAGATAACCTTGGCCGCCTGCTCACTCCCTCTCGTTCTCCAGCCCACCAGGCGATAAGCGTAATGGAGGCCAGGAGAAGCAGCGTATTCATAAGGTGCAGCGCCATTACTCCCGCTCTGGTCATCGATTGGTTATGGGCAACCAGCTTGAAGACAACGAGCACCATGCCAAGGAGCGCTTCTGTAACCGTGAATAGAGCAGCAAGCGTAGCGCCAATGCGGACGGGGTGTTTTTTTGGAAATGCTATATAAGCCCAGGCGATCAGAACAATAATGAGGGGACTATCTATTCCGGTCGAAGCGCGGTGAACAAATTCAATAACGGTTTTGACTTTCACAAAAGAGGGTATTACCTGTCCGCTGCAGAGCGGCCAGCTTGGGCCGCAGCCATCACCGGAGATCGTAGCGCGCACGAAAGCGCCCCAGATCATCACGCAGACATTGTAGATGAGAACTATCCAGGCATATTTTCCAAATCGGGTTCGGGAAATTGCGTTCGTCAACTGAGACTTTAACATAAGGGATACAGCCTCCACGGCACTGTCCCCTCAATTATACCTGATATTTAGAGGATGGGGCAGAGATGTGGTGAAACTCCACATTTCTTTATTATTGGTATCCACTATCCAAGTTTGAAGCAGTTTTTATCTGGAATAAGCAAAAATTTGCATAAAGTAGGATTTTTTAGACGGGATGAAGTTTTTTCAATGTCGACAACGCTGTTGCGTCGAGTTAAAAATCGTTGACAGCTTGAAATGAATATGTTAATCTTATCGCGCGCTGCCCGCGTCTGTTCGTTCAGTGATTAAATTAGTCGAAGAGGTGACGGTTTGAAAACGATTATGGTCATGTTCGATTCGCTGAACCGGCATCTGCTCCCGCCATATGGATGTGACTGGACTCACGCTCCAAACTTTACTCGGCTTGCTCAGAAATGCGTGACCTTTGACAGTTCCTACGTCTGCTCCATGCCGTGTATGCCTGCCCGCCGCGATCTGCATACTGGGAGGCCAAATTTCCTGCATCGCGCCTGGGGACCGGTGGAACCTTTCGCGATTCTGTTCCCGAAATGCTGAAGCAAGCCGGAGTTTATACGCACCTTGCGAGCGACCACTACCACTACTGGGAAGATGGCGGCGCCACCTACCACACCCGCTACAACACATGGGAGTTTTCGCGGGGGCAGGAAGGCGATGCCTGGATTGGCCAGGTCGCCGATCCCACTCTGCCGCCGAATCCTCGCGGACGCAATGCCAAAATGGATACTATGGGCAGGCAGGATCTCATCAATAGAAAAATGGCAGAGCGTGAAGCCGATCTTCCTCAGGCACGGACCTTTGCAAACGGCCTCGATTTCATCCGGCGCAATGCCGATCAGGATAACTGGTTTCTCCAGCTGGAGACTTTTGATCCACACGAACCTTTCTTTTCCAATCGGCGCTATAAAGACCGCTATCCCTACGATCACAATGCACTCTCCTTCGACTGGCCCTACTATCGCTCTGTACAGGAGACTTCAGAAGAGGTCCAGCATCTTAGATACGAATACGCTGCCCTGCTCTCGCAGTGCGATGCTTATCTGGGAGATGTGCTCGATCTCATGGATACGTGTAATATGTGGGAAGACACGATGCTGATTGTCTGGACAGACCATGGCTTTATGCTGGGCGAACACAACTGCTGGGCAAAAATATGGATGCCGTTCTACGAGGAAGTTGCCCATACTCCTTTCTTTGTTTGGGATCCACGTTCAGGCAAACAAGGTGAACGGCGTACAAGCCTGGTGCAGCCGTCCATTGATATCGGGCCGACACTCCTGGATTTCTTCGGAGCGGATCGCGGCAAGGATATGCTCGGCTGCTCGCTAAAGGAAACTATTGCAGATGATTTGCCCGTGCGTGAGGCAGGAATATTCGGCATGCACGGCATGCAGGTCAACGTCACCGATGGCCGTTATGTCTACATGCGCTCTCCAGCCAGCGAAGAAAATCAGCCCCTCAACAACTACACGCTGCTGCCAACTACGATGCGCGGATTCCTCGCCCAAGATCAGTTGAGCAAGGCGGAACTTACGCCGCCGTTTCCATTTACTAAAAACTGCCCCACGCTCAAGATCCCCGCAAAAAGTTGGATGTCCATAAGTGGGGACGTCATGGAGACACGCCTTTACGATCTCGATTCTGACCCAAAACAGTCCGCCCCAATCAGGAATGCAGAGGTTGAGCGGCGCATGATTGGCCATATGACAAGGCTTATGCAAGAGTGCGATGCCCCGCCAGAACAGTTTGCGCGCCTTGGTCTGGAGACGTACTAATGGCTGGCTTGAGTTCGACGCTGCGGCCAGCGCCGAAGCAGCCTCTCCCCACCGCTTTTCATATCATGACAAAGCCCATTGGGCCGATCTGCAACATGGATTGCAAATACTGCTTCTATCTGGAAAAAGAGCAACTGTATCTTAGCGAAGGCCGCAAGGACCAGCCTTCCTGGCAGATGCCGGACGATATTTTAGAGAGCTATATCCGGCAGTATATCGAACAGCAGGATATACCAGAAATCAGTTTTGCCTGGCAGGGCGGCGAGCCCACCCTGCTCGGAGTGAGATTCTTCCGAAAGGTCGTCGAGCTTCAAAATCGTTACGCTGACGGGAAGCAAATCCTGAACGCCCTTCAGACCAACGGCACATTGCTAGATGATGAATGGGGCCAATTTCTATCCCAGAACAGATTCCTGGTTGGCCTCAGCATCGACGGCCCCGAAGATCTTCATGATGCCTATCGCGTCGACAAGCAGGGCAAGCCGACTTTCGAAGCAGTGGTTCGCGGAATCGAGGTACTCACGAAACATAGAGTAGATTTCAATACGCTCACGGTCGCCAATCGCCGCAACTCCCTGCAGCCGGAACGTGTCTATCGGTTTTTGAAAGAGATCGGTTCCGGTTTCATGCAGTTCATTCCCCTTGTCGAGCGAGTTGCCCCCGCTCTTTCAAATCGAGAGTCAGAACCTGCTTCTACAGAACTCATTTCGCTCTCGTTGGCTGCACCGCCGCGACCTGGCGATATTCGCAGCCCTGTCACCGATTGGAGCGTCCGTGCTGAGGATTGGGGCAGGTTTCTCATCACCATATTCGATATCTGGATAAAGTCGGATGTAGGAAAAATATTTGTCCAGCATTTCGATGTGGCGCTCGGAATCTGGGCAGGAAAAAGAGCTTCGTTATGTGTATTCCGCGAAACCTGCGGGCAGGCGCTCGCCATGGAGCATAATGGGGATGTGTACTCCTGTGATCACTATGTCTATCCGGAATATCGCCTGGGAAACATGCGTGATAAGACTCTCATTGAACTCGTCCAGTCTCCCCGGCAGGTTGCTTTCGGCGATGCCAAGCAGAACACGCTGCCTCAATACTGCCGTGAATGTGAAGTCCGATTCGCCTGTAACGGCGAGTGTCCAAAGCACCGTTTCATAAAAACTCCAGACGGTGAGTCCGGTTTGAACTTCCTATGCGCGGGCTACCGCAGCTTCTTCAACCACATCGATACCCCCATGCGTAAGATGGCTTCTCTTCTCCGCGCAGGTCGAGCTCCCGCCGAAATCATGACCAGGACTCACCAGGCAGGAACTCCCCTCACAGTGCGCATCTCAGGACGCAATGATCCCTGTCCGTGCGGCAGCGGCCGAAAATATAAAATGTGCTGCCTGCATAAATCGTAATTGCGATCATTTTTTTCTGCGAATCTGCCCCGAACTTTTTACGTTTAGTCTGCACATTTGTGGTTAAATTAAAGTTACTGTTTTACTTGGTAAACTCTCAAGCATTCTCTCGCCGATAACGCCTTTTTTAATCTCCCCACAATTTCCAACAGAGCAATTTCATAGATTTGATTGCTGAATAAGCGATCTATGCAAAATATTATTCAGGAATGTATATCCTCGTTGATACCGCTTATGGAAGTGGATGCGCGCTGTTAATGGAATACGGCAAACGGGAACAATCCCGTTTAACTGTCAGTCTGTCTATAACAATCTGAAAAAGCAAGCAGGGATTCTAATGGCCGTCACAGTGAATAAAAACGATTCAACTTCATACCACACTCCCCGAACCGCCAGTGAGCTCACTGAACGGAATATCGCTGCAATTGCACAGCTCGAAGAAGCAGCCGACGCAAAACGGTCGCATAGTGATGTTATTGCCGATAGAATAGCTAACTTTTGTGGAAGCATGAAATTTGTATGGGTCCATCTGATATGGTTCGGCTTCTGGATAGTCTGGAATGAAGCGCCTGGTATTAAACATCCTGATCCTTTTCCCTTCTCCTTTCTTACCCTGGTCGTGTCGTTGGAAGCGATTTTCCTCACTACTTTCGTCATGATCAGCCAGAATCGGCAGGGGCGGCTGGCCGATCGCCGGAATCATCTCGACCTGCAGATCAATTTGCTGGCGGAGCAGGAAAACAGTAAAATGCTGACCATGCTGAAAGCTTTATTAGAGCATGCTGGCATTGATGACGGAGACCCGGAAGTTCATATTTTGGAAGAGGCAACGCAGCCGGATAAGCTGGTAGAGCAGATTGAAAAGGTGATGGAAAAATCTGTTACAGCAGAGGATCAGGAGAGTCAAAATCAGGACAGGGCAAACACCTAGGCTCGCAATATTCAATTCAGTTTGAGAATCGTCGAACTTAAGGGAAGATTAAATCGGCATAAGCCCGTGCCATTTGAGAGGCGGCATCATCCACATGCATTTCACCAACGCCCGTGCAAAACCCCGGTATCGCGATGGAGGTGATAGCGCCTTTGTTTTCAGAGTTGAACGTTTCAACCGCAATGAGTACGGCTTTCATGGCTAAATAGGCGTTTTCAGTATGCCCAACTCGTGAGGGTACTTCCATTGTCGGCGCACAAAAAAGATATGAAATATAGGGATCGCCTGTCTCGACGACAAGCGCTTTACCAACCGGCAGCAGCAATCCAAATGCCGAAATCGCGTCTTGAACATTTGCTTCAATTCCTGGAAACCGAGCCTTTAAATCAGCGTCTATTCCACCATCCATTATTCCGTAGCTATTTGCAGGGAACACATAAGCATCTGCCTCCACTTCCATCAAATCGCCATAAGCCACTTCCACTTCAGGGTAGTCCACAAATGCCCGTTTCCACGCCCTCACCATATCAGGCTGAAGATCACATAAGATAATATCAAAAACTGCTGCCAATTTATTCTCCCATTCCTATCATAACCCACAAGTTGATGTTATGTACGCGAGCAATACAAAATAGCATAATTCGATTATTTTCCACCTCACCTTCTGCCCCCTCTCTAGCGAGAAACGAGAGAAACTGTAGGGCAGATGCTCCGTCGTCTGCCGAAGGAATAGGGCCAGGTTGAGGTTAAAACTTCCGCAACCAACAAGGAGACGGTAGGGCAGATGCTCCGTCGTCTGCCGAAGGAATAGGGCCGGGGGTGAGGTTGAATTTCCCCTTTCTCCTGTTTTTGGGAGAAGGGGGGCAGGCTGCACTGATCTCCGCAGCAGGAGATAGATTATAAAAGAGGAGTGTTGAGGCGGGTAATTCCATCAACACTCCTTTTAAAACAAAACTTATTTACCGCTGTTTTCTCTGGCTTCTTTACGAATATGAGCGGCTTTGACGATATCCGCTGATCCGCTTTCACTTGCAGGGATGAACATTTTCCAGGCAATCAACCCGATAAGCAGAACTGCCGCACAGATCGCCCCGATCATCACCGGTGGAGATATTTTACTCTTCATAATATTGCTCCATGCATTTAGTTGTAGGGGATTGGAGTTCGAGTGGTCGCTTCCAGGTTCACAACCCCGCTGCAGCTATTCGCCCCTTCCAGAGATTTAATTCCTCCGTCACTGGCCGGATCAAAGTTCCCATCGATAGTTGCATCCGGATTATAACAGAACTTCAGGATATTCACAGGATCAGCGGGCTCAAGGAGGAAACCTTCACCGAATGTGTTGTCGCTGTAGGGTTTCATCACCCAGGATTTTGCATGGCCATCGGTGAAGGAGACGGTGTATCTGCCTCCATGCCGAATTTTGGAGTTGCAGGCAGGAGTGTTGCTGTCGTTGCTGCACTGGTCATAAGGAGAGTTGGTGAACTGCGGAGTATCGTTCGTTTCGATCTGAGCGACCATATCTGCCGGGGTAATGAATTCTGCAAGAGTACGTCCGGGGAAGACATACTGGCACGCGGCTATTCCCGTCACTCCCTGGGTATAGTTCGTGGGAATGTGGAACACTCCATAGCCAGCGCGATTGTGGTAAGGGCCATAATTCATTCCATAACCGATATACCGGCCGCTTGGGTTCAGCGGATTTACGGCATCTGGCCAGGTCTCTGTTCGATCAGGACAGAAGAATATACTAAGATTTTTAACATAAGGCTGCGCCTTATAGTGAACGTCCAGACCATCACCAGTGTTATTACAGGGATCAGCGGGATCTGTGTAGCCTTTAGCAGAAGTAACCCAGGTCTCGTCGTAGTCCTGAGCATACATAAGCCAGGCGCTGGTAAGTTGGCGAAGATTAGAAACACAGGTGATCTTGCGCGCTGATTCACGCGCCTGAGCAAATACCGGGAATAAAATGGCTGCGAGAATCGCTATAATGGCGATAACCACGAGCAGTTCGATAAGTGTAAACCCCTTAGTTCTGGTGACCATTAGTATCTCCTTATGAGCGGACATTCCAGATTTCTATTCAGAGCACTGGAGTGAAGTTGAACTTGCAACGAACAGCATGTAACTGCTTCGGCGAAGAACATTGTATTTCGTCTGCTTTAAGTACTTATTAAGATCTGGTTAAATTTCGATTATGCGCTGCTGCATTCCACTTTAAGTTTATTTCACAGCAACATTAAGGGATCGGGACGCTCGTTTCTCACCTCCTCTCAGTGCATAATCCAGCACCTGATTTAAGATCTGCGAATTTGCGCGATCCGGGCCGCTCCAGTCCAGCGCGAGCGATTTTTTCGCCCAG
>JBBRDM010000211.1:0-8437 GCA_038203935.1 Chthonomonadales bacterium | reverse complement strand
AGACTGCTCTTTGGGCAGCTTCTGCAGCTCGGCGGCCTCCGGACCCAGTTCCAATGCCAAGAAGCGCAGCTCCCGCATCCGACATTATTGCGCGCACATCCGCGAAATCGACGTTTATCATACCGGGAATGGTGATGATATCTGATATACCCTGCACCCCTTGGCGCAGCACATCATCCGCCATTTTGAATGCTTCGTTCAGTTTCATGCGCCTGTTGTCGGCAGAGAGAAGTTTATCGTTGGGTACGATAATAATCGTATCCACTTTCTGGCGGAGATTCGCGATGCCTTCATCTGCCAGGCGCATTCTGCGCGGCCCCTCAAAACCAAATGGCTTGGTGACTACCGCAACCGTCAGCAGCCCCATATTGCGTGCAATTTCTGCTATAAGCGGCGCAGCCCCTGTGCCTGTTCCGCCGCCCATTCCTGCCGTGATAAATACCATATCACAGCCTTCCAGCATTTTTTTAATTTCACGCTTGCTCTCTTCAGCGGCATTTCGGCCAACTTCCGGATTTCCACCCGCGCCTAAGCCACGAGTAGAATCTTCTCCCAGATGAAGCGTATGATGTGCCTGGGAGTTAGACAGTACCTGCACATCGGTATTCATCGCAAGGAACTCGACTCCAGTCAGTTCCGCCTCAATCATCCGGTTGACGGCATTCGTTCCGCCGCCCCCCACTCCCACTACCTTTATCCTGCTGGGGCGCGCTAATTCAAGCTTGTCGGGCTCGCCTTCCCTCAGTTTGGCAGCATCAAAGAAGTCCCTGAACTTACTCATCACGCAGTTATCTCCTTTCCGACATTAACATAATCTTCCCAGCCCAGTGTTGCGCGCGGATCTATCGCAGAGCTGACGGGCACACCGGCCAGTGCGGCCTTTTGAAAAGCGACCAGCCTCCGAATACGGGCATTAAAGACAGGCAGCTGCGCCTCTTCGAGATAAGCTGCAGCATCATCTCCATCTCGGCTTGGTTTTGGAGGAATCATTGTAAGCAGTATACGGTACCGATCCGTTTTAAGCGATTTTAGTGTATCCACAGTAAGAATGAGTGCATCTAAAGCCAGCGCATCCGGTGTTGTTGGAATGACCAGCAGATCGCATCCTTCCACCAGAGCCTGCAGATCTTCCTGGCTGGGCCGGGCCTGAGTATCTATCACAATATGCGGATAGTCTCTGGCGAAACGTGCCGCCTGACGTTCATCCACCACTTTAAAAGGCAATGAACCTCGTTTAGTCCATCCGGACGCGCTTCTATTCGGATCACCATCGATTAGAAGTGTTGGCGCCAATTCATTCATATAAGTGGCAAGATGTACCGCGGTGGTGGTCTTTCCCACCCCGCCTTTAAAACTGGCTACAGTAATAATCATGAGTATGCGCTGCCGAATGGGAAAATGTTGTGGTAGTCAGCGGAAACCTCTAGAATTTGAACAGATGACAGCTTTCTGCTGGAGTAACACGTGCCGCAATCTTTCGACAGACGTGCAGTAAACTCCTTCGCGAATCGAAAAAATATCAAATATTTGTTTGCCGACGGATTCTGCTCAGGCATCGCCCGTAGCTCCTTCCACCTGTCCTCGATAGTTGGGCGCAGACAGAGCGGCTGCTTCGACAGCTTCCGGAAAACTTGGATAGGCGTGCATGGTATCGGCTATCGCAGATACAGGCAGATGATTCTTCATGCAGACAGCCAGCTCAGCCAGCACACTCGACGCATCCGGGCCGATCAGGTGTGCTCCAAGAAGCTGACCATCGAGGTCATCCACCACTAACTTTACCATTCCATGCGGTTCCCCGTGTATAATTGCCCTATCCAGGTCTGCGAACGAGAAGGATTGAATATGCACTTCAAGACCGAGTTCTATGGCCTTCTGCTCCGTCAATCCGATGCTGCCCACTTCAGGATCTATAAAAGTGCATCGCGGCACCACGCGATGGTCAAAAGCTTCCGGCTTATCCGTAAACGCATTCAGTGCGGCCAGTTTGCCTTCATAGCTTGCAACATGCGTGAACAGATATCCGCCGCAAACATCTCCTGCCGCCCAGATATGCGGAACACTTGTTCGAAGAAATCGATCTGTAACGACCCTCTTTTCCTCGTACTGTATCCCTGCTGCTGATAAATTAAGATATTCCGGGGCGATTCTCCTGCCGGCTGCCACGAGTATCTCGTCGCAATCGACTGTTATGAGACCATCCTTATGCCGTACGAACACTCTTTTTCTATCACCCAGCTTTTCGACTTTTTCGGTCTGCCCTTTAGTAACGATGCGGACTCCTTCGGCTTCCAAAAATCCTTTCGCCAAATCAGCGATTTCGATATCTTCCTGTTTGAGCAGATGTGTATTTTTATCGATCAGGGTGATTTCAGATCCAAATCTTCTAAATATTTGAGCGAACTCCAGCCCGATCGGCCCGCCGCCAATGATTACAATCTGCTTGGGGAGAGCGGTGAGATTAGCAGCCTCCCTGTTCGTAATATATCCGGCTTCCTCTAATCCCTGCACGGGAGGAATGTAGGGAACTGTCCCTGCAGCCAGAATTATCTGGCGTCCATACACCACTTCATCTCCCACACGAACTTCGTGGCTGCCCTCAAAATAAGCGCGTGTATTCAAATAGACAGCCCCGAGTTTGGAGAGCCCGCCATCCGAAGGGCCGTCTCCCCCGACTTTTCGGATGACATCTTCTTTGTAGTCCATCGCTTTTGCAAAACTGGTTTCTTTGATATCGACGGTGATCCCAAAATCAGAACACCGGCGGACAAGCTGCCACACCTGGGCTGCGCGCACCATCGCTTTAGTGGGAACGCAGCCAGCCCAGAAACACTCGCCTCCAAGCTCACGCTCTTCAGCCAGCAGGACAGATCTTCCCAGTCTCGCCGCAGTTCTTGCCGCCTTGAGCCCGGCAGAGCCGCCGCCGATTACAACCAGATCGAATTCACGCAAATTTAGATCCCTTCACGAAACGATTCGATGCAGAATTTTGGGCAGCACATTTTTCAATGCTCTATCGAAGTAGGGCCATGTGTGCCAGCCCACCATCTCGGTATACTCATAAGGATATCCTATAAAACGAAGATGATTGGCATAATTTTGATTTGCTTCCAAAAGAGGATCTTTCAGACCACAGTCCAGGAATAGAAACGGTCTTTCCACAGGATACCGACTGAGTGCATGTTCACAAAGCGTCGCCAGACTTTCTGCTCGGCGGAATCCAAGATCTTTTTCCGGATCTCCAAATATTGGGCTTATCTTTGGCTGCATAGGTTTTTCCACAGCGCCGCTGCTGCTGAATGCGGTCAAAAATAACTGATGGTGTTTGAGCGCCAGCTTAATCGCCCCATATCCCCCCATAGAGAATCCGCCAATTGCCCATTGCCGGCCCGGGTCGGCAATGGGCAAGGCGCTCTGCACGTGCGGGATCAGATCTAGAATGATATCGTCTTCATAAAGCTGCAGCCCATCCGCCGAGTTCGTGTACCAGCCGTTATCGCCTTCCGGGCATACGATTATTGCTTCCACTGCTGCAGCATACCGTGCCAAGCGAGTGTATTTGCCAGGTTCGTCGTGATGCGAATCCCGGCCATGCAGCAGCATGATGAGCGGAAATGTTCTGCTGCTATCTGCAGCTGCCTCCGGAAGAATAAAACTGTAGGGCTGGACCAACTTAAGTGATTTAGAATAGTAAGTGTCTATCCTCACCGGCACCTCTGCACTTGTCCTATGAGATCGCATCGAATATCTTCTCGAAAAAAGCAGTAGAACCGTTTCATTTTACTCCAGAGTATCGCTGCTTGTCGATTCTTTAGCGTATAAAAAATCATTTTTTTTAAACAGACTTGACAAACTACCCCTAGCGGAGTAACATAATATATAATTCTACATATAGCGTAACTGACGAAATATTCCTCAAGATTTAGTGTTTTCCTTCCAACAATAGTAGTATAATACACTAGATGTAGTTGATAAAAACTCCCACTTTTTTCAATATCTTGAGGAATACTGGAAACCTTGCAGGCAGAAATACCGACATGAAATGTCCATTTTGCGGGATATCCAACCGAGATCGAGTTCTGGAAACTCGAACACTAAACGATGGTGCTTCCATCAAACGCAGGCGAGAATGCGAAGCCTGCGGAAGAAGATTCACGACTCAGGAAGAAATAGAAGAGCTGCAGCTCTATGTTATCAAGAGCGATAATCGACGCGAAACTTTTGATAGAAAAAAAATAATTAACGGGATGCGTTTGGCGTGTAAAGGCCGTCGTGATATAAGTAACGAAACTTTAGAGGAGGCGGCGCAGGATATCGAACGTATGCTTTACAATCGTCTTGAAAAAGAAGTGTCCGCCAGGGAAGTAGGGGAGCTGGTAATGGAACAGCTCAAAGCGATAGATCAGGTCGCGTATGTACGATTTGCATCGGTTTATCGGCAGTTCGAAGATGCAACTCAGTTTCGTGAAATAGTGAATATGCTGCGCCGAAATACGGTAAGAAAAAATTAAATAGTTTTGATAAAGCAGTATGATTTTAGCCAGGATGTTAGAATCGTAGTGTATAATTACACAGACATAAGTACACGTATATTGAAATTCTCAGGAGGTATTAGACATTGAGCCAGGATCCCATATCGCATCAGACCGATTTAAATTCCGTTATGGATACTGCAGAGACCGAGCCGGTGATCACCCATGCATACACTGCCCAGGTCGACAGTGACAGCGTAGGGGCAACATTCGGACGTGTCAAAGTCCCATCGACTGAGGACGCTTCGGCGGCCGGCAGCAAATATCGCCTCAATAGCGCTCCCGGACTCTCCATTCAGCGCAGATTTACCAGGCCAGGAGAAGATGTCTACAGCACCGTCGAATGGGAAGTCCGAGATGCGGTCATCTCCAATGAACGCGGCGAAAAGGTGTTCGAACAGAAGAATTGTGAAATTCCAAAATCCTGGACACAGCTGGCTACTAATGTGGTCGTTTCCAAATACTTCCGCGGCCACATTGGCACTCCAGAGCGTGAACGAAGCGTCCGTCAGCTGATCGGCCGAGTCGCTGATACTATCGCTGACTGGGGAAGGAAGATGGACTACTTTGCATCTGAGGACGATGCACGCGCATTCCAGGATGAATTGACTCATCTGCTGCTGCACCAGAAAGCGGCCTTCAACTCTCCTGTCTGGTTCAATGTCGGTCTGGCAGATCAGCCGGAACCTCAATGCAGCGCCTGTTTCATTAACAGTGTCGACGACACAATGGATTCAATCCTTACCCTCGCCAAAACGGAAGGCATGCTTTTTAAATTTGGCAGCGGAACCGGCACCAACCTCTCGCCGATTCGCTCCTCGCGTGAGCCGCTTCAGGGCGGAGGAACCGCTTCTGGGCCTGTCTCTTTTATGCGGGGATTTGATCAGTTTGCAGGGGCAATCAAGAGCGGCGGCAAAACGCGCCGTGCTGCAAAGATGGTTATCCTGGACATCGAACATCCCGATATCGTTGATTTCATCACCTGCAAAGAGAAGGAAGAGAAAAAAGCCTGGGCTCTTATCGATGCCGGATTTAACGGAATGTTCAACGTTCCGGGCGGCGCCTACGATAGTATTTCTTATCAGAATGCGAACCACTCTGTTCGTGTCAACGACGATTTCATGAAAGCATATGAGCGGGATGGCGAGTGGAACACGCGCAATGTCATCAACAAGGGTATTTCGGAAACCTACCGGGCACGCGACCTGATGCACATGATCGCTGAGAGCGCCTGGGTTTGTGGCGATCCCGGTATGCAGTACGACACCACCATCAACCGATGGCACACCTGCAAGAACTCAGACCGAATCTACGCATCAAATCCATGCAGCGAGTACATGTTCCTGAACGATTCTGCCTGTAACCTGGCTTCGCTCAATTTGATGAAATTCCGCAAGCCGGATGGCGAATTCGATGTGGATGAATACAAGCATGCATGCCGCATTCTGCTGACCGCTCAGGAGATTCTTGTTGATAACGCATCGTATCCCACCCCGCGCATCGAGGAGAACAGCCACGACTATCGGCCTCTCGGACTGGGGTATGCGAATCTCGGCGCTTTGCTGATGTCTCGCGGTGTGCCCTACGACAGCGCGGAAGGCCGAGCTTATGCGGGAGCGCTTACAGCTATCATGACGGGCGAGGCTTACTATCAGTCCAGCGTCATCGCGAGGGACCACGGCTGGGCTTTCCCAGGATATGCTAAGAATCGTGAGCCCTTCCTCGGAGTGATGCGCATGCATCGAGAAGCCGTCGAAGAGATCAATCCGGAGTATGCGCCGGACGATCTGCTGGCAGCTGCCCGAACCTCCTGGGATAACGCCATCACTTCTGGAGAGCACTATGGTTACCGCAATGCGCAGACTACCGTCCTGGCTCCCACGGGTACCATTGGTTTCCTGATGGACTGCGATACCACTGGCATCGAGCCGGATATCGCCATTGTGAAGTATAAGAATCTGGTTGGCGGCGGCGTCATGAAGATCGTCAACAACACCGTTCCCGAAGCGCTTAGCCGCCTGGGATACACGCCGGAACAGTGCCGGTCGATCATCGACTATATCAGCGAGCACGATACTATCGAAGGCGCGCCTGAACTGAAGGATGAGCATCTCGCTATTTTCGACTGCGCCTTCAAGCCCGGCAACGGCATTCGCTCTATCCACTACATGGGGCATGTGCGCATGATGGCTGCCGCTCAGCCTTTTATCAGCGGAGCGATCTCCAAAACTGTAAATATGCCTGCCGAAGCGACTATCGAAGAGATCGAGGGAACCTACATCGAAGGCTGGAAACTCGGCCTTAAAGCGATTGCAATCTATCGGGATGGCTCGAAACGAACTCAGCCGCTCATGACCAAACGAGGCGATGCGGAAACGGCGAAGATTGAATCTGAAGACGCTGCTAAGCTTACCCAACTAATCCCCGCCGTGCCGGACAGGCGACCACTTCGCCGTAAACTGCCGAACGAAAGACAAAGCATAACGCACAAATTCAGCATATCTGGGCATGAAGGCTATATTACGGTAGGAATGTATGAGGACGGCACTCCCGGTGAGATTTTCCTTACCATGAGTAAGGAAGGTTCCACTATTTCCGGCTTGATGGATTCGTTCGCTACCGCCATTTCGCTGGCGCTGCAATATGGCGTCCCGCTGAAGACTTTGGTGGATAAGTTCGCACATTCGCGCTTCGAGCCATCCGGAGTAACCAACAATCCGAACATACGATTCGCCAAGTCGATAATGGACTATATATTCCGCTGGCTGAGTTCCAAGTTCCTCAATCAGATTCCAGAGCCGACTTCGGAGTCGCTGGAAGAAGTAAACAGCCTGAGCATCAGCGATCAGAACACAAACCTGCTCGGAAACAGGCAGACGCCGAACAGCAGTGAAATAATGCTCTCTGATGGCGAAAAACTGCAGAACGATATTTCTATTTCGGAAAATGAGAAAACGACTTTCCAGAATATGGCGGATGCGCCAATTTGTACAGAATGCGGAAGCCTGATGGTTCGTAATGGGGCGTGTTTCAAATGCCTTAACTGTGGTTCTGTATTTGGATGCTCTTAGTTCCAATGGTTGGAATCTGCAAAATTTGCTGCTGTAGAATATCGGTCATTAAATAACTTCTCGAAGGACCAATAATGCTGAAGATCGTGGAGCTTCATACCTCTAAAAATGCACAGGGGGAATACGTAGTACTGCAAAATCATGGTCTGACTACTGTAAATCTTCGAGGTTGGGCGATCTGTACGGAAGCGTATCTAGAGGGCTGCATTCGTGACATGACCGAAGAGATGTTCATATTTCGCGAGGATATCTCTATCAAGCCCTACACATATGTTGTGCTTTTCAGCGGCCAGGGTGTGGACGATTGGGAACCCACCGTAGATGGCCGGCAGGCCTACTGCGCTTATTGGAACCGACGTAATTCTGTCTGGAGAAATACCTCGCACGTCCATATTCTCCAGCTGACGGCATCGCGCCGGGTGGATGCCTCCATAATGCCTAGCGTGCCACTGGCAATATAGTTCAAAATACCCTGAGCTCATAATGAGCTCAGGGTATTTTTTTTATTTATTTACGCACCACTTATTTATTTAGTCTGGCACGATTCTTGCAGGAGTTTATACTGTCTGCAAATCGTGCAGACTTAACTGCACCGTTTCGATTTGTGCTGACAATTTCCTTGTTTTGCTCCCTAAATATAGTTGTATATCAACCACACCCAAGAAGAACGTTCTTTGAAACTTTCGCCTTGGAATCTTGCTTTCGCAGGAGTGCTCAGTCTGGCATTCGCCCCCACTGCACATGCCACTGAAATCATCAACAACGCCGGAATTACAAGCCCGGCTAAGACCTATCACTTTCAGCGAACACTCATTTGCAGAGGTCACATCGATT
>JBBRDM010000210.1:0-8511 GCA_038203935.1 Chthonomonadales bacterium | reverse complement strand
GGATGGTTACCTGGAACGCCTATCAAAATTTCTGTTCGCGCAGCCAGCCTCAGCAACACAGTGCAGTAATCCAAAAAGTAAGCAGCCACTGTTCACTATCGCTCCCTATCAAGGCGTTGGGGAGCGCATTACCACACACGGTGCTCACTGTTGCACCCATCGGGCAGTCAGAGCATTGTAGTAAATCAAAGGAGAGCGAACTCAATGAAGGATCTACTACGAATCACAGCATTGCCAGCCGCAGCGTTGATGCTGCTCTTACCAGCCTCGAGCCAGGCTCAATACGTCCAGGGAAATCTGATCTCTGACGTTCAGGGAGCGGCGCAGGTATACGATCCCAATCTGGGAAATGCCTGGGGAATTGCCTTTAGCGCTGCCAGCCCAGTCTGGATTTCCGACAATGCGACCGGTCTCGCTACCGTCTACCGAGTAAAAGCAGACCCTGCAAACAGCCGGCACGATATAGTTACTACCCTAGGCCTCGTGGTCACTGTCCCAAGTGCAGGCGGCGGACCTGGTGGTAGTCCGACAGGCCAGATATTTGGTTTCGGCGGAGAAAACTTTGTATTTGATACAGAGGACGGCACCATATCTGGATGGCATGGCGGAACCATCGCTGGCATACATGTGAACATGTCCTCCAGTGGAGCCGTGTTTAAAGGCCTTACTGTAGCCGCGAATCAGCTCTACGCGACGGACTTTCACAACGGAACCGTAGATGTTTTTGACCAATCCTTCAATCCAGTAAGTCTGCCGGCAGGCGCTTTCACCGACAATACGCTTCCATCGGGTTATGCGCCCTATAACATACAAAATATAGGCGGAAAGCTCTATGTAACTTTTGCCCAGCAGGATGCCGACAAACACGATGGAAATTCCGGGCCGGGTCTTGGTTTCGTGGACGTATTCGACTCTAACGGCGCACTGCTGCAGCGGCTGCAGGCTGGAAGCTGGTTCAATCAGCCCTGGGGTGTTACGCTCGCCCCCTCCACCTTTGGTGCTTTCGCAGGTGATTTGCTGGTTGGAAATTTTGGTAATGGCTGGATAAACGCCTTTGATCCCACCACGGGAGATTTCGTAGGCTCCATGACCGATGCATTCGGCAATCCTATCGCCATCGATGGACTTTGGGCACTCACGTTTGGTAATGGCGTTAATGGTGGAGACACCAAGAAGCTGTATTTCTCCGCAGGGCCCGATGACGAAACCCACGGCTTGTTTGGTAACCTGCAGCCAACGCCAGAACCCGGAGCCTTTGCGCTGATTTTGGGTTCCTGCACTATGGCCGGCCTGCTCGCTCGAAGACGCAGCAGTAAGAAGTAATTTTTTAACGGGATTATCGTTCATAAAAATATTACAGAGGAGGGATATTTCCCTCCTCTGTAATATGTTGTATAGATAATTAATGAGTAGTTTTATTCTGATTCCGCACGGAGTTGATCCAAAAAATGCAGGCTTTTTATCTCCCGATCAATTCTGAAACGGATATACCAGCGCAGTGCACGATCGATTTCGCGAGATATTTGCCTTTCAGGAGCCTGTGTCGGCCAGTCGTTCTGGCTGCTGTATGCGTAGTTCTGAAGAAGCTGGACAGCTTGCATAGAGATCTGCTGGCAGTCTTGCGCTCGATACCTGTCGTCTTTGCAAAGCACACCTCCAAGTGTGGGGGAAAAACCCGGAACACTTCCCAGTTCTGTCTTGCCGCACACGGCACAGTTCATAAGCACCGGGGCATAACCCTGAATTTCCATAAGCCTTAATTCGTAGGCATGCACTATTCCATCCTGATAGTCAGAGTTTGCTTCCAGCTGGGCAAGCGCTGTGAGCGTTAAATGGAGAAGTTCAGCGCTGGCCAGATTATCATGTTCCTGCGTACTTCTATCCAGCAGCTCACATAGATAAGATGCGCATGCGAGTTTTAGGATGTTGTCGCGTATTTCAGGAAACGACTGAATAATTTCACACTGGCTAACGATATCCATCGATCTGCCGTGTCCGAGCAGAAATTTTGAATAAGTGAATAGTTCTGTTGCACCACTGGTACGGCTGGCAGGCTTTCTGCACCCCTTTGCAATCACTGAAATTTTCCCAGAATCGTTTGAGAAAATGGTGAGAACTCGATCTGCTTCGCCAAAATTTAACCGATGCAGTACCAGCCCCGTTGTATTATAGTTGGGCATTCTTACTGTTCCTGAACATGTTTTAAAAATCCGGATCGATATTTGCGGAATTTTCGTTCGAGTTCGATCAGGGAAAATCGGACGGCATCCGATGCTGCAGATCGATCCATTTCCAGCTGTGTCCGATGTTCGGTGGCTGAAGCAGAAGAAATCATCGAGGCAGAGGCAAAATCTTTCCAGAGCACAGTACCGTCTGCTACCCTAAACAGCACTCCTTCCGTCTCTGCCCTGGCAGAATGCACTTGCGGTTCAGGCAACGCCTGCTGCACGGCCAGCCCTGTATCTAAAAGCGTATTGTCTTTAGGCCCCTGTTCCAGCTCAAGATAGTTGTCACGAACAGCCATTATGTAGTCCGATCGAAGTTTCCGGCCCAACTCCTGAAAATGTCCTGTGGAAGGATTATATTCGGAAGTCCAGAGACGGGTAGCCGAAAGAGCCTGGAGGCTTAACTGGTTTCCTGCCGAAGCAGCGTCGATAATATACCGCGTCGTGAGCGGAAGCAGATTAGGTCGAAACCATATGGAGAGATCGGATGGAAGCGAACCCAGACTTACCTGCACGGTGGATCGTCCTGCACTGGAAAATAAAAGTTTTGGAGCCAGGATTGGCGATGCTACAGGGAGTATTACAAGCCGCGCTCCCTGCTTACTGAATGGGTCGATTTCTCCTGAATAGAGGGTATGCAAAATAGCTGCCGCAGCATTATCAACCGCTCCACGAACCATTGCAAGGCGAGATTTCCGTGCAGCCGGCTTGAACAAAGCTACTTCTTCCGTTTGGGAGCCAGCCACAGGAAAGGTCCACGAAACAGGCTGGACAGCCATCAATTTTTCTGATGCAGCATATAGATCGCTTCGTACCAGCGCGCCAGGCAGACCTACAACTCGCACCCGCCCCCAAATAAGGACACATCTGCCTCCCGCCTCTCGAAATTCAATTTTGGTAATCTCCGGTATGATTACCGCTTCGACTTTAACACCATCCGGCAGGAGTTTGAGTGCAGCAGAATCTATCTGGCTATCTCCCGCATTTAAAGATTTCGAAGCCAACAGATTAAAATCCAAATCATGTGCAAGAGTGACACCCGGACGATCCTGGAGATTGACAATAAGTGATTCCTTCAGCATCGATTGTGAAAGAGATTTCCACTGATCTAAAGGCATGCTGTCGGACGGTGAAATGCTCGAAATATTTTTGGTCTTATCAGATGCCGAAGGGGAAGTTCTAACCTTACCAGCAGCTGCCAAAGGAATAAAAGTCCTTTTCCGCTTTTTAATCGGGCGAAATTTTACGACAATTCGTGCTTTTTCCTGAGTGACAAGACGTTGTGTTGCCAGTGACTGTACAGATTTCTCATTAGAATCGAGGATGGCCAGATGTCCTGTTTTGAGGAGGAACATCGGCGGAACTTCCTGCGGAACTGATTGAGCGATGCTCGTGTCACTGTTAAAACATACTATGAAGAATAAAAATTTCATGGCCGATAATGCATTCCGAAACACAGGAATACCTGGCCTTTTTTGCACCGACGCATAAGGATTCTTTGGTATCAAAATTTCACTCCTGTCTGCTATTGACAGTTACAACTCAATTTCTGTATACTCTAACGTATTCTCTGGTGAGGGCCATATCCTCTGCGTCCTCGTTTACACGTCAGACCGCACCATCCAATTCGAACGCTGATCTAATTAATATCCGAAAAGAGGACACTGAATGGAGATAGAGCCAAGTGATTTTTTCACTGTGGAACAAGCTGCGAACTACCTCCAGATCAGCCAGTCCAGCATTCGAGCTTACATCCGCCAGGGCAAATTGGAAGCTTTTCGCATATCCGGAAAAAGAAGAGTGCTGATCGCAAAAAAAGCGCTGCTGGCGCTGCTTGAGCCAGCACGGCTGCCTGATGGTGATTCCGATTCTGATTCCGGTGACAACACATAGAAAGTTTTCCGTAACTGAATTATGCTGAATGAATTGAAAGAATTCTGGAGATTCCGAGACCTGCTTCGCCAGATGCTGGCTCGCGAACTAAAAATCCGTTATAAAAACTCTATCTTCGGATTCCTCTGGTCTATAGTCCCTCCACTGCTTCAGGTGGTAGTTTATACTTTTTTGGTTCGAGGAGTCTTCAGCGCCACTGCTAAAAACTATTCGGCCTATGCACTTTGCGGCCTCATTCCCTGGACTTTTTTCCAGACAGCAATTCTGGACTCCTGCCAGTCTCTGCTTGCGAATTATGGTGTCATCCGCAAAATCTATTTGCCCCGAGAGATAATACCATTTTCTTATGTGCTGAGCAATATGATTCACTTCGTTTTAGGCTGGGCCGTCTATTTTGCAGTATTTGCTGTGATACTTCGTTTCTTTAATATGGGAATTCCTCTGCTGCCCAGCATGCTCTGGCTGCCTGTGATAATAGTCGTAGAATCGCTGCTGGTGACAGGACTTTCATTATGGATGGCAGCGCTGAACGTTTTTTACGAAGACATTAAGTTTCTGCTTGCCACTCTTTTCAACCTTATGTTTTTCTGTCTGCCAATTCTCTATCCGGCTGATGTTGTCTACTATTCCGATGTCGTACAGCGCCACCCGTGGATATACAAACTCTATCTGCTTAATCCGATCACGGGCATCATTACTGCCTTTCGAAAAACTATTCTCCAGCCAGAATCCCCTGGGTCGTTTGTGGTACGGCTGCAAGGAAAGCCAGCGCTCCCGATGGACTGGCCATTGTTTGGCCTGACTTCGTTGATATCACTGGGTATAGCAGTCGCTGGCTATGGATATTTTAATTATAAAAAATGGCAGTTTGTGGAGCGGCCATAACTATGGAACTCAGTAACAACCCTTCATCAGATTCCAGGTACGCCATAGAACTGCGCCATGTCACCAAGCAGTTTCGAATTCGTCATCAGGGATCACTTAAAAGAGCGATCCTTGGCGCATTCAAGCCTAAAAGAGTGGAACTTTTTACTGCGCTCCAGGATGTGAGCTTCGCTATTCCACACGGTCAGACTGTAGCAGTGGTTGGCAAGAATGGTTCGGGTAAATCGACGCTGCTGGCACTGCTCGCACGAATCTACCGGGCGAATGCGGGCGAGATTATTCTGCAAAATCAGGAAGGGAAACGCCCCAAGATTGCACCGCTACTGGAGCTCGGAGCAGGCTTCCATCTGGACTTGAGCGGCCTTGAAAATATTCAGTTTTATGGATCATTGCTAGGAATGTCTCAAAAGAGCTTGGATGCAAAAATCGATTCCATTATTGAATTTTCCGAACTCAAAGATAAAGTAGATACACCGCTCCGAAACTGGAACGACGGCGCAAAACTGCGCCTTGGTTTTTCCATTGCCGTACATACCGATCTTGATATTTTACTTGTTGATGAAGTGCTGGCAGTGGGCGATGAAGCTTTCAGAAATAAATGCAGTCAGCGTATATCGGAATTACAGGATGCCGGCAAGACTATCGTTTTTATTACCCATGAACTGGGTTCCGCTGAGAGGATTGCGAGCAGGATAATCTGGCTTAGCCAGGGCTCTGTCCGTATGGATGGGGATACTGCCTCGGTATTGGAAGCTTACCGAAAAGCCTCCCGTGATGGTACAATTTAACGTTAAATATTTCTGAAGGTGGCGAACTATGTTGAGTCGAATTATGCTGCTCCTCGTGCTGCTGATCATGCCAACCCGGTCGCCTGGAGAGGACACAATGGCAGGAAACTCAAAATCCGCACTAGATACGCGGGCTACAGTACCACCCTACACCCTCAACACACCTCGAAAATTTCCAAAAATCAAGTCGTTAGCTGAATGGGAAGCTCGTAAAGCCGATATTCGAAAGCATGTGGCAATTTCGCTGGGCCTATATCCAATGCCTGCGAAAACTGCGATGTATCCTAAAATTTTCGGACGGATTGAACGCGATGGCTATACCATTGAAAAAGTTTCCATTGAAACGTATCCAGGGTTTTTCCTCGCCGGAAATCTGTATCGGCCTTTAAATCCAAAAAGCCATTCCCATCCCGGAATTCTGGTAACACACGGGCATTGGGAAGAAGGGCGCATGGCGGATGAGGAACGAGGCTCTATAGCGGCAAGGGCGATTACTTTATCAAGAGAAGGCTGTACTGCCTTCACATACGACATGGTCGGCTACAACGATACGCGGCAGATCAACCACCAATATGCAAATACTCTACGACACTGGCTCTGGGGAATCAGCCTGATGGGGCTGCAGACCTGGATTAGTGTTCGCGCGCTTGATTTTCTTTGTACCCTACCCGAAGTAGATCAAAAAAAACTAGCCATAACGGGTGAATCTGGAGGCGGTACACAGACCATGATGCTGGGAGCCATTGATTCACGACTTGCGGCGGTAGGGCCGTGTGTTATGGTATCGCACTCGATGCAGGGAGGATGTCTATGTGAGAACGCGCCGGGATTGCGTGTAGACTATTCTAACATGGAAATTGCCGCATCCGCAGCGCCGCTCCCACAAGTTATGACTTCAGCAACCGGTGACTGGACTAAAACGATGCTGACGATTGAGGGACCGGCAGTCGCTTCGATCTATTCACTCTATCAAAAACCAGAACAGGTACGATACCAGTTGGTAGACGCTCCTCACAACATTAATAAAGAGAGCCGCGAAATTGTAAACAAATTTTTCGGAAAATGGCTGCTCGGTGACCCGATAGAGAGTCATTTTATTGAGCCATCTTATAAGATGGAACCGCTGGATTCTCTGAGAGTATATCCGCTCGATAAGCCGCTGCCAAAGAATGCACTAAGCGCTGATCAGCTTACCAATATGCTTATCTGGAACAGCCAGCAGATGCTGGAAAGCAAGCTGCCCAAACGCATCACGACGCTGAAAGCTTTCACAGATTTTTATAAACCAGCATGGAAACATACACTGAATATCGAAGTTCCCTCGAACGGTGAGGTCTCAGCGAAAGATGTAACCGAAACCAGTTCAAATGGCTACACCACTATGCAGATGAACATCGGCCGCAAGGATAGAGGAGACAGCATACCTGCTGTACTTTATAGTCCCACTGGCCAGATAAAATCGGATTCAGCGATAGTTCTGACCTCGTCTGAGGGAATAATTCCCTTCACTGCGAACGATCATACTGGTCCGGGACCGCTTGCCGAGCGCCTGTTGAGTAGAGGGCATCAAGTGCTCCTGCTCGACTGTTTTCTGACGGGTTCACGAGCAAATGCTGCAGCCGAAGCAGCGCGAAACCTGCCCTTTGGCGAGTATTTCAGCACCTACAACCGTACGGATATGCAGGAAAGAGTACAGGATTTAATCACTGCGGCTGCCTATCTTCGCAAGGATAAATCTGTTAAAAAGGTCAAGTTGATTGGCAAGGGCAAAGCTGGTCTTTGGAGCCTGTTAGCTGCCCCCGCTTTCCAAGGAACTGCGGCTGACTGTAACAATCTTGATCTGACGAAAGATGACAGCCTGCTTACTCAGGATATGTTTGTACCCGGTCTGCGCAAAATGGGTGACTTCCAAACTGCAGCCATTCTTGCTGCTGATTTCCCTCTCTACCTGTTCCAGTATGATGAAAAATTCTTGCCCATTCCAAGAATTAAAAAAATATACCGTTTCTCCACTCCGTACTCTCCCTTAAGTTTAAACACCATAACCCCTTCCGATACCGTTCTTGCAGACTGGGTTGACCAGACGTAGCCGACGACTATGCCGATGTCTCATCTACATCTACCATTCCAGAAAAATATTTTTTTTAATGAACCATCGATTACTCTTTCGGCTCCTAAGTAGTGAGGATAACGAAAAGAGGGTATTTATGCTCGATAGAATCAAGGTTAAAAAGATCTTACGCGGGGACAGAGCTGCAGGCGAAGTCCTGGTCTCGGAAAACTATCAGCGACTCTATCGATTTTTGCGGCATCTTACGGGCAACTCAGCCACAGCAGAGGATCTCACGCAGTCCACTTTCGTGAAAGCCTGGGAAGCGATGCCTTCCTTTCGCGGCGACAGCCGCATTTCTACATGGCTGCACAAAATTGCCTATTACGAATACACGCATTGGCTTCGAGACCGCCGTGAAACCTCCTCGCTTGAAGCAGCTGATGAACTCGTCGACTTGAAAGCAGATTCCGGGTTTCGGATAGTGCTTTTTACGCGCTCGCTTGATCAGCTTTCTCCAGAGCTGCGCGAGACTTTTCTCCTCTTCTATATTCAGGAACTCTCCGTTTCAGATATCTCTGAAATATTAGAAGTTCCAATCGGGACAATTAAATCTCGACTGCATACATCGCGTCAGCGACTGCGCGAACTGCTCTCAGAAACGTATACC
>JBBRDM010000209.1:0-8589 GCA_038203935.1 Chthonomonadales bacterium | reverse complement strand
CGTCCTGATATCCATAAGCTGAAATAAAATCTGCACAAATGCAGTAGATTGTGATAATATTTTCTTGCATAGCAGTCCTCTTGTATGTATAGAGTGGAATTTATACAATACCGCAGGAACTGCTATGCATCAAGCAAACGGACTTTTATTACGTACGCTACAAGGTAGCAACTTGGGTTAATTAAGATATCTATCGGCCCCAGATCTGTTCCGATTTGAGAAACCAATCCAAATATAGATTCTCGAACGACCACATCCGCGCAGTATCCGTGAACAGGACGACCGGTTTTATTTCCAATTTCTTCAGCAGCAGACTGCGCTTCTTCCAGACTGCGGCTGCAAAGCGCTACATTTGCGCCTGCCTCAGCCAGCGCCAACGCCATCTCATGACCCAGCCCTTTGCTTCCTCCGGTTACCAGGGCAGTCTTGCCATCAATTCTGAAGCTATCAAATACAGACATTCAGGACTCCTCTATTCGATCTCCATTCCACTATTTACAGAGGCAGTTTTGTCCTCAGAAGGAACCAGGTGGACTACCGTCGGCAGACCAACTATGCCAAAGGTATCTACAAATGGCTTATCATGCGCAGCATTTGCATCATCGAGCTGAAGCTGAAAACGCAGCGCAACTATCCCATTGGAAGCCTTGGCTACCTCGGCATCGCGGAAAGTCTTCTCTTCGAGCTCTTTACATGCTGCGCACCAGGTTGCCCAGAAGTCGATCAGGACTTCCTTTTTATCGAGTTTGGCTTGAGCAAGAATTTTCTGCAGCTCCGCGAAGTCTTTTGGCGTCTGGAATACTATAGCTGTTCCATTTGCTGAAGACTGCACTTTGGAAGACGTGATATGCTGGGCGAAAAGAAGAAACCCTGCGAGAATTGCGGCTGCACCGACAGTCCTTTTAAAGAGTTGAAATTTAGCTGCCGATTTTCCTGCTTTATCCAAGAAACAAAGATAGATACCGGCGCCTATCACAAATATGGTGAGCGCTCGATGATAGGGAACGGGTCCGAGCAGATCGCGAAGATAGTAGATTCCCATTCCGAAAAGCAGCAGTCCAAATATATGTTTTACTGCAACCATCCATTCGCCCGCTCTCGGCAGCGCTTTGATAAGCCCGAAACCCATCAGAAGGTAAGGCGTTGCTAAACCCACACCCAGTGTAAAAAATGTAACCAGACCGAGAAGTACATTCTGTTTAGAACCGACAACCTGAATGAGAGCAACTACCACTGGCCCAATGCAAGGGGCTGCGACCAGGCCTACCATGAGGCCCATCAGCATTGCGCCCACGTATCCGGCACGGGATTTGGCCTGACTGGTAAGGCTCTGAGGAAGCTGAAGTTCCCAAATTGGGCGGCCATCCGGACGGTCAAAATTAGAAAGTCCGAGAGCAAACATTATAATTGCAAAAATGATGAGTACGGTAGGATTTTGAAGCTGCGCACCAAACACTTTTCCGAAGAGAGCTGATACTACCCCCAGGACGGAATACATAGAAGCCATCCCCAGCGCATAAAAACAGGACAGCATTCCGGTTTTTGCTCCGCTTGCGGCCTGTCTCCCGAAATAACCTATCGTAATGGGAATGAGCGGATAGACACAGGGTGTGAGGTTTAAAGCAAGGCCAAGAAGGTAAATTAAACCCAGTGCGACAGCGAAATTCCCGGCACCTCCGCGCGTCAGCAGACTCGAGACGACGTCCGCCTTTCCCGCCTGCGACCCGCCTTTTTTCAGCCACTCAATAAACGGCTTAGGCTCCATGAATTGGGTGATTTTAGCAGCGGTAAAACCTGGAACCGAGAGAGCAGCGCTCTTCTCGGTTCCTGATGATACAGGCGTGGCAGACTGAACGAAAATCAGGCTCCCCATAGTTCGTGAATCGGCGTGTTTCGCAGCTGCTTTAACTGTTAATGCTGCCTCACCTTTGACGGTGCTTGGAGGATAACAGGAAGTGGCGTTGCATCCCTGATATTTCACTGAGAACGGCAGTATTAATTTCCCTGGCTTCAGGGTTTTGGCGGCGCTCATCACCACTTTGATCTGGACTTTGCCTTCGTATACAGGCAGCGTGTCCCCGCCAATTTTGGTATCCACTGATTTGGGATAAGTAATTCCAACCACTTTTAGGCCAGGAATTGGACCAAGTTCAACAACCGTTGGAATATAGCCCTCTTTGGTCTTATTAGCCTGGATGTGGTACGGAGCATCCACTGTCAATGCGATTACTACTGTGAATGATTTCCCAGGAACTACCGGTGCAGGACTTGAGGCCGAAGCCTTGAGGAACTTTGGTGCACCGAACTGTGCTGCAGCAGATGTTTGGAAACAGATTCCAGCAGCGCTCGCCATCAGTACAAGAGCTGTAAATAAGCGAGCAGACCGGTTAAAACTCATTGGCAAGGATCCTCCTTTGATGGACTATTTGCACTCTGGTGAAATGTGCAATAACATACAAATATCGATACAGTTGTTCATTTTTTTACTAATAAAATCCTGCCGACACCTCTCCTAAATACGTTCAATTGAGTCAAATTGTCTCTAAAAATGCAGGGAATGGCTTCTAGTAAATCAAATATCCAACGTACTAAATTCTGTTCAAGTGAGGATTAACTCGTGCTTCCCGATAAATCTCAAGCGGAAGATCAGAACAGCTCATTTTCCGAAATTCAAGAAAAACTGATCACAACACACAAAGCGAGAGAATCTGCCCTCAAAATATGCAGAGATGTAATCCAGTTTTCATCCAGGTCGATACGTGCCCTGCACCGTGGAGAAATTGCAAATGCTCGCACAATTATTGATGAGGCGAGAAAACTTGTAAATGCATTAAAATTTAATATGGATAACCATCCCGAGGTGTATTATGCAGGTTATATTCATGATGCCCAGAAAGAGTACGTTGAAGCAGAAGTGCTGTACTCTATCGTCATTCAGTCATCACTTCCAAGTTTTAGTGATTTAGATGTGCTTCCATCGGCGTATCTAAATGGCATGGCAGAAGCTGCAAGTGAAACCCGGAGATACATACTGGATAGACTCCGGTCTGCAGATTTTATCCGTGCAGAAGGAGCGCTTGGAATCATGGATACCATCTATGACGAACTGATCAACTTTGATTTTCCGGATGCAATAACCGGTGGTCTGAGGCGAACCACGGATTCACTGCGTGCGGTGCTCGAAAGGACTCGCGCCGACCTCACGATTACGGCTGCTCAGCAGCGCTTGGAAGCCGCCCTGAATAACTCTCAACTGCATATTTATGCATCCAATAACGATATCTTTTAGTTCTGGAAAATTATTTTAATTATTTTTCATAAGTCCGGGAACAGTACTTATCAAAATGTCGTCGAACAGATGTGTGATCTCCTTTCTGTAATTTAATGGCAACCCGCTGTTATCGCATATTTTTTAAATATGCAGCATAGCAGCGGTTTTTTTTGCCAGTTTATTGCCCTATCCTTGCCACTTTCTTAATCCTCAACGTATAATAGGTTGAAAGATAGTTTTTTACCGATTCCATAGAAATCTTCCTTCAATGCGCGAGAGGAGAGGCGATTGCAGTGTGATCTGAGCGTGCTTATGCCGGTGTTCAACGAGCGTGCAACCCTGTGTGCTCTGCTCATGCGCATCCAGGCTGTTCCCATCGATAAAGAGATCATCATCGTTGATGACTACTCTACCGACGGAACTCGTGAAATGCTCCAATCTGAAATTGATGGCCATTTCGCCAATGTACGTGTATTGTATCACTCTGAAAATCGAGGTAAAGGGGCGGCCATCCGAACGGCTATACCGATGGCTGAAGGTAAATATAGTATCGTGCAGGACGGCGATCTCGAGTACCATCCGGAGGACTATGCAACTATCCTTGAGGCGTTCAAAAATGAGGGAGTTAACGTCGTCTATGGATCTCGATTCATGTATTCCTGGCCATCGATGAAACTTCCGAACAGAATCGTGAATAAACTTTTAGCGTGGATGGTTAGATTCCTGTATAAGAATCCTATGACAGATGAAGCAACGTGTTACAAAGCGTTTCGAACGGAACTGCTGCAGAGTATTCCTCTGACGTGCAATCGATTCGATTTCTGCCCGGAAGTAACTGCCAAAGTAATCCGGCGCGGGCATAGGATTGTTGAGGTTCCCATAGCTTACGAAGCTCGGAGCATGGCAGAAGGGAAAAAAATTCGCTGGACTGATGGTGTCGCGGCGATATGGGCATTGATCAAGTTTCGATTTGTCTCGAACTAGCTTTCCTAGTCGTAACATACTGGGAACTTCTCCAGACTAGCTAATTTCTCGCCCGGTTCGGGTTGAATTCTTCATCCCGACACTCTTGTCCATATACGATTAAGTGAAAAACACTGGAAACAGACTAATAGTGAGTATTTACCGAAACTATTTTTTAATCTCTCATCTCTTCGCATAGTGCGTTTCTGGAGTCAGCCTGGATTTAAATCTCTCATATCTCGATTTATCATCATATATCAAAATGAGATTGGTGAGTTTGCGCTGCGGGTGCATGTAGACTTTCGCATTATTATAAAAACCGAGCGAACTGCCAGCGTCCAGATTCATGGCTTCTATACAGCCGATTTTTTTCATTGCTTTTGCCAGTCTTCCAAGCTGAACCGGATGGCGGGTAGCGACAAAAAGAAGTTTATTATCCTCGGTCAGTCCCACTGCAAGCCGGGTGGCAGTGCCAAGCAGATGTCTGTCGTGAAACCCTTCTGATTTTGGGTTCAAAGCATACGAACCTTCGTGCAGCAGCCTCGGGCCGGCACAACACACAAAATCATAAGCGCTCCAGTCGACTCTCTGATATCGATGGCCGGGCTGAATGAAGTCGCACTGATTATCCTCTGTCAGGCAAAATCCGGTTCCTACCCCGCCACGATGCTGTAGGTGGCCGTTTACAACCAGATCGCCGACGGGTATGAGCGAGTGAGGACAAAAGAATGTTCCTGTAAAAGCTGCTGTAGGATGTGTACGGTGAATCATCGAATCGAATGATTCGGAATGGCCGTTCCCACCTTGAGCCAGCACGCCGGTGACTTTTACACCAGGATCTTGTAGATCGACCTTCAGTATTAATAAAGGGATTCCACAGGCAGTAGTTCTCGACAATCCTGTGTTTTTTGCATAGGATATACAGCCGCTGCAAATAGTTAGCGCTGTGAGCAGAATGGTGTAGATTTTTTTATATTTAGTCAGCATCTGGGCCTGCTTAATCGAAGTTGATTTCATTCACTGCTCCCCTAAAGATATCTGGAGTTAACAAATTCAGAAGTATCAACTATACATGTTGTAAAAACGAAACATGTGCAATAGTTGTGCCACAGTTCGGTGCAAACTTGAACCAGCAATTGTAGTGTGCTATATTTAATAGTTGAATGCTTACGTCGTATTTAAGAATAATGTCGTTATTTGTTACTATCAGTTGAGAGGATTTTTCGAGGTATATGGAGATATTCCGTGAGTTCACCTTCGAAGCAGCGCATCGCCTGCCAAATGTTCCTGAAGGGCATAAATGTTCCCGCCTTCACGGGCACTCATTTCAAATAACAATCTATGTGTCTGGATTGGTAGATATGCATACGGGATGGGTAATGGATTTTGCTGAAATTAAAGAGGCTTTTAACCCGCTCTTCCTGCAGCTGGACCATAACTATCTGAACGATATTACCGGCCTGGAAAATCCGACCAGCGAAAATATCACCAGATGGACATGGAATAAACTAAAGCCTGTACTTCCAGCACTATGCCGAATCATTTTACGTGAAACCTGCACGTCAGGGTGCATTTACGAAGGGGGATGATTGCTATTTTAATCGAAATGTTCCGTTTTGCGGGAAGGTTTTAACAGAAAAAACACTGCATCTTCCGCTTTTATATTCACTGCCAACTGAGTTAATCCTGTGGCTAAATATTCGCCAGTATATCCATCCTGTACATCAGATACGCCCGGGAGGGATATATTTGCAGCAATTTCATTCCTCGCCCTGCAGGCAAGAATGGCGCTGTCTGCCGCAATTTCAAGTTTCTCGGCACTATTTTCGAGAGTGAGATGACATTCCGATTCTCTGAGTATATTCTGCAGTACGCGTGCCGGGATCGGAAGAGTGCCGAATACCACGCTGGTCCACTCCTTGTGCCGAATCACAGAGCTCACCGTTTTATTATTTGAATTCGCACCAAGCCGAATACAGTTTTTATCAGATACAGTAAGGATGGGCGCTATCTGCTTCTCCGAGCCATATTTACTGCCCATATGCATGCCGCGTGTTATCGCATCTTTCGTATCCGCTGTTCGGGTGCTCAGACTGATAGGGCCTGTTTCTAATCTGAGTTTTTGACCGCAAACCTGCTTTCCAAGATCGCCCGTAATGCTGTCCTCACCAATTACGCCGGCTCCCCAAAACCACACACCAGTTTTTCCGCTCCGTTTTATTCGGGCGTCTACCTGCCGGCGTTCTGCCTCCGAGAGATAGAAGCTGTTCAAGAAAAAATGCACCGAGTATTCGGGAAATTTCGGATGAAACAGGTCACTCATTAGATGGAGCTCTATGGATACGCCAAGACTTTGAAGAGCGCGCATCTGGTCCTCAAAGAGAAACGAAAGCAGCTTAAATGCCTGCTCTTCATCGCCTCCAACATACTGGGCCCAGGTTGGATCTAATATAATAGCTGATTCTGCAGTGCGTTTTCTTAATGGTGTGCCAGGCCTTAGAAGCCTCTGATGGGAGGAAATAAGCGCTGGCAGATCGTGTGTACCGGCGGGAAGCATAAGCCCGCATTGATCTGCAGCGGCGAGCGCAGATATTGTCTTGGGATCTTCATTGCTGCGAACGGTTCGAAACACGAATTTGGTGCGAAGCCGTGCCGAATTTTCCAGGGCATGCTTCGAAAAGGACTGTTCACGAATTGCTACAATGTAATCTATGTCGGAAGAATCGAGGACTGCTTCCGGATAACCTTCCGCACTTTCAGGACGGCTGCCAGAATTTGAAGGATCGGTAAGCCCTACTCCAAGCAGAATTCGCCCGCGTGTCTCTTTTCTGATTATTGAGACAAAGTGCAGCAGAAGTTCATTGCGCGTCTCGCCCAGGCATTCATAGTAATCAAGAAGCTTCCGGTATTTGGACGGGTTGCGTAGAATACCAACGTTTGCACGAGATCTTTCGAAAGTATTTGGACAGCTGATAATTTTGAAAGCGGCTCTTGAATCCAGCCATGCTTTCCGAAGCACTCCCTCGTTCCGACGATAACGATCAATCGCAAAAACCCGAAATTTTTCCGCCATACAGGGACTTGAATCGGGAAGCAGGTCTGCCTTGTGCGTTCTCCACCCTCCCAACTCTCCCGCAGAAATCTGAATCCCAGCGCAGCGATTTGCCCAGTGCTGCTTTTCAATATGCCGTAAAAAAGCTAAAAGTGCCGACGATGCCTCTTTTTTCCAGAGTGTCGATCCCCAGGAAACAAACGAAAAATCCTGATTAGATTTCACGAGGTTAATACTGCATTCTGCAGGATGCGCCTTAATCCAATCATCGGAAGGTTCAAGCTCAATCTGCAGAAAGAAATGGCATGATCCATCATATTTTAGAAGTGAGGTCACTCTTTTATCGAGTATACTGAGCTGCGTTTCTCCATCTGTATTCCAGAACGGCAGCAGTGTTTTAATGCGATAAATCGGGCATGGAGCAATCGGATCCTGATTTTCGTCAACATCAAGTATCAGTGCAGGGATTGGTTTTTTATGCAGATGCAGAGTTAGAATGCCGTTGTGGCGGGCAAAGTCGACAACACGAGATGTATCGATTGTTTCGGAGTTTTTCGTACGGTCGCTGGATGACTTTTCAGTGCTTTTGGATATTTTCATAGATTGGAACTATTCTGTTTCCTTCACTCTTTTTCCTGCCGCGATTTGAAATTTATGTCTTACCAAATTATTGATTTTCATAAATAAGGAAGTTTGGAGATACGTGCAAGGAAGTCCCTTCACTCTAGGCCACTCTCTGCAGGGAATTCATGCCATTGAAGGAATAGCAGTAGGCAGGATCATGGATCCATACCATCCAGTATTCAGCAGAGAAGGAAAAACCGTGCTGTAATGCCTCCAGATTCTCCCGAAGGTACGAGGGATTCAATGAGCGACGCTGGGAGCGATTGCAGAACGCAGGTATGACGTTTAAGGTAACAGGGCCGAAATGAATCGATGAAGCAGATTATACAGGCTTAATTGTAATCGATTTCGCATCGATTCTGCCTTCCTCAATTAGCAGTGCAATTGCTCCGCTGATCAGGGGATTTTCGGCGTCTCTGATCTCGAAAAGGAGCTTCCCATCTATCGATGCTTCCAGTCTATCCCCTTTTAAAATAAGAGATAATTCGTAACTTACACCGAACTGCCACGAGAAATCAATCTCGCCAAGAGTCTGATAGCCGTCGAGCGCTTTCACCAATTTCGCGCGGTTGTTTTTTGCGAGTATGAGGGCATAGTATCTCCGCATTCCCTGCACCCCCACCGCCAGTCCCGTCGTTTTAATAAGGTGCGGTGTAATTACAGCACTGGCGCTGTAGTC
>JBBRDM010000208.1:0-8590 GCA_038203935.1 Chthonomonadales bacterium | reverse complement strand
GGAGTTTGCAACTGGAGATGGCCTTTACTAATATCCGGAGGTTGAAAACCCCCGTCTGGAAAAAGCGGTCGTCTTTCAGACGGAATCCCCGTCCGAAGGACGGCTGGCCGCAAGCCTCACAGACGGGTCGTTCACAGCCTGGAAACGATTTGACCCTTGCAAATCCTGCTAACTTCTTTGCCGCCGTGCCGAAAAAACTATTTCACCGAAGTCATAAGTTTCCACTGATCGTCGAAGAAGCCGGCATCTACTATTTTGCCCGGTGTGCGGTAGTTAGGTTTTTCACGGACATCGATAATAGCGAAATCCGGGAGTTTGGACGTCTGGCGAGCATTGTTCAGGTAGTCGTATTCCCGATAGGTAAATCCACTGTTCAGGACAACATAGTGTTTCGGATTCAGTGGATTCGGAAAGATCATTACCGGCACATGGTGATCAGCAGAGAGTGCTTTAGTTCCAGCTTGCACCCAACTTGAATTCCATAGTATTGGCAGTTTAGCCGCAATACGCGCCAGAATTTTATTGCTGGAGGGATCGCCCCAAAGAATCAGGTTACTGTGGGCGATATCCTCATCGGTGACCTCAGTATCGAGTTTTACTGGAGCTTCTCCTCGGAACTGCTGGCGCCACTGAGATATCGCATGGGCTTGTTCTGAAGAACACCATGCCGCAACTTCAGAGTTTACCGGAGTCCCAGTCGGTTTTACCATGACAAAACTATCAAGAAAAGCATCATCAATAGGGCCTTGAAGTCCCGGCCGCTTTCTCAGAGAGCCATCATCGATAGTTTCCACCACCGCCCAATGCCCATCCACTTTTCTGAAATGAGCCAGCCAGGATCTATCTGACCAGACTGCAGGAGCCTGCAGGCGCGAGCCATCGACAATCACCGAAGGATGACCTATAACATCCAGCGGGCACATTCCCGGCTGCATATCCAGGGTGAATGCGGTTACATTTTTCGTGGAGATTTGTACGGTGTGAGAATCCTTGATCTGGGCATGGACTCGTGCGCGCTCCCAGTGCGTCTGAAGTCCATCCAGCGTAAGCCAGAGCATTTTATTGTAACGCAGCGTCCAGGTGGTTAGATGCAGTTCGCTCGGCAGGGGATTTCGACCTTTTGCGGCGATGCTGTCTATTCGGCGGCTCACCTCCTCCCGTCCCGCTGGAGTATAGAAATGGCCTGCGCCGAGCCCAATGATATGCACCATCGAAATACCCTCTTTTTGAAGGGCGATGTTCATCATATCAGCGGCCTCTTTTTGTGAATCCTTCTCCCCGCTGTACACTACAGTCGGACAGTTCCAGAGATTCTCAGCATAGTCCGTAGAATCGTACATATGCCACAGTTTTTTCTCATACCATGTTGGCTGCAAATTTTCTTTCTGGAACACTTTCAGGAAGTCTGCCGTTTCTGAGAAACCAGCGCCCGGCGCTGCGGAGGCCCAATCGCCAGCATAGTGCACCGCGAACTGCCAGCAGGCTGCCCCGCCCATCGAGAATCCGCGTACCGATATTCTATCAGGATCGATGGGGTAGTGTTTCTTAGCGTGTGCCAGAGCTTCTAAAGTGTCGATCTCGCCGGCAAATCGATTCGCGTTACAGTAGCGTCCATAGGGGTGGAGGACGAAGGTATCTGCGGGGGTAAATTCTCCGGGATTGCGCTCGCGATCCCGAATAAAATTGAGTTCGCTCAAATTCTCACCCCGCCCATGAAACCAGATATCCAGCCGATGATGATGCGGGGCATCGTGATGATAACTGGCTGGAACCACCAGTCCATAGGGCTGAATCGAGCCATCGATTCGTGAAATATATCCGCGCGCAACCAGGCCGGTCTGAGTCGTCCAGGGCGTTTTCCCATCGCGCAGCGAATCCGCGCGATCCAGTCCCTCCCTGAGGATCGTTTTTGCCGCGCTGATCTCATTCGGACTGAAAAACTCATCATAAGTGAGGGTATATCTGGCGGCATTGTAGTAGATCTGCACATCCGGAAGCAAATCCAGCAGCGCCGGGCGATTTTTATGAAGAGTCTTGATCAGCTCGATTTCACTTCGCATCGATTCGATGCCAGATTCAAGCTCCGCTCGATCAGAAGCAGGAACAGCAACTCCGGGTGATGGAACCCTGCGCACTTTTTCAAATGAGTTGTCTCCGGTGCCGTCTGCCGCTGACTTTACAACAGGGGAAAGCAGAGCAAGACTGAGTATGAAAGCTATAGAAATTTTGAGGTTGAGTGGATTCACGGTCGGTTTCCTTGTGGAAATAATGATCTATGGGAATTCTTCTAGATTTCTACGAAAATCCTGGCAGGGATGAGGGATTAATGAGGTGCCTTAATAACCGAGCAGCACTTTAGTAGCGCCATCTGCCCGAATGCGTCCCATCCCATTGGGTGCAGAACATTATGACCCTGCATGACCTTGAACCTGCATGCGACATCAAGCGGGATACAGTTGCGGCAGTGGCCCACGCTGATACCTGCGCCGCTGGGGTAGGGAAAAAATCGAGGCCATAGAATTTGGGCCGGTCGCTGGAGTTTTCAACGCGGAATGTATCTTCTTCTTCCCAGTGTTTCTGCCACTTTGATTCGATCTCACGAAATTCGTAACGATTTTCTATCCTGTCATCACTCATGATCGCTGCCGCCTCGCCCCATTGTATAGAGATTTTGAATCCCGGCAAGCCTGTTCCAAGCGCCGGGCGAGTATTTAAATCAAGTATCCTATTATACCACGATGGATGAATTGCGAAGCCCATCTCCGGTCGCAAGCTCCCTGCATGGGCTGGTTTTAGATGTGTATTCCAGTCCGAAGGAAAGGCATTGCGTTTAAAAGACGACCGATTTCCAGACGAGATTTCAACCTCCGGCAAATTTAACTAGCCGGGAGTTTTCAACACGTGGAATTAATCCATCGGGAATAAATTACACACAATCTGTACAATTCAATTTCTAACGCCCAATCTCGGACTGTTTTCCGAATTTCCTCGTTCCTCGGAGAGTAGTAGGTGGCACGAAAGGAGACACTATGATGTATACCAATGGAGGCTTGGTCACCACGAGAGAAGCAGCGGACTATCTGGGATTAACGCGCAGTGGAGTGCAATACCTTTATCTGCAGGGGAAACTACACCAGAGTTTCCCAGAAGAGGTCAAGCCACGTAAAACTGCCTATTATTTCTGGGAGGAGGTGATGGCGATGCGCGCTACTACCGCCCGTGTGAAGAGGAGATTCTGTATTCACTTGCTGCCGGAACATTGGGACTGCGAGGAGTGGATTACCGTAAAAGAAGCAGCAGAAATACTCGGAGTTACGTTTCAATGTGTATTTGGATACATACATCGCCGGTTTTTTGTATTCCGATACAAACGAGAATTCGGTGAAAAACGACATTACCTGCTATCCCGCTGTCAGGTGGAAAAGTATCGTGATGCTAGTGATAGGCTGAAGAATAGAGAGCTGCATAAACGCATTTGGGTCTATCGACCGCCCCTCCCTCTTACGATGGAGGAGGAAGCGGTATTCGAGCAGAAAAAATGGCTCACCATGCAGGAAGGAGCGCGATGCCTTGAGGTTTCCGTTACTACCCTCGAAGTATACTATAAAAAAGGGAGACTGCGAAGATATCCGGTCGGCGTTTCGCACGGTCCTAGACAGCGCTGGTGGATTGATTACGAAGATATAAAGCGACTTCGCGAAGACCCTCAATATCAGGAGAGACGTTCACGTTGGAGAGCGACGATGATGAAGGAGTAATTTACATTGCCCTCATCCCAGCGTAACTGTCTTAAAGGACACTCGCACCTGGATTTACACATTAGACTTCTTGCATAAGTCTATACGAATACGCGGATTACAGGCGACGAAATAAATTTCTTCGCTGGTAGCCTGCGGCTGTGTGCCCTTCGGGCAATCCGGCATTTTCGAGCACTCAAGTATTCGTGTGCGAAGCACACTCGGCGGAACGCCACCTAGCGAAGGAATTTATTCCGTCGCGAAACAGTTTCATAGCCGCAATCTGAAACTAAGCAAATAGACTTATGCAAGAGGTCTATTAGTATATTTATTCGATTACCATTGGTTTGGTGACTAATCATAATATCCCAACTTATGCAGAATATACTAACTCTGCGATTTTAGTAATGACGTGATTAGTCAATCCTTGTCGCGATAAGTAGCCAGGATGATAAGTGCGGAATGTCCGGCTTGGTAATTGCGAATGCTCCAATTGTGCCAGATGTTTTAAGTCATATTCCGAAATTTTCTTGATCCTGACACCTGGAAATGTACACACTAATCGCTCTTCGTAGTCTGGGCCGGTAAAGAATACTACTACGTCTGGTTTAACAATTTCGATTTCTCTTTTGAGCAGCGGGATAATACAAATTAAATCTTCTATCCTTACCTCAGCACGCTTTTTCATATGGTCCACACGCACCAAGTTTGACCACATAATACCGAATTGGTCGCTTCCCGGATTAATCGTTTGTTGGAGTAGGTAAGCTGCGCGCCAAAAAAATGTAGACTTATATTTCTCACCTAAATTGAACTTTTGATATTCGCTCATTAAGGCTTGTACGGATTCGATTTCTTGCTTAATACCATCCTCTTTGAACCAACTATTCGTCTGTTGTCCAATCACCATAATCCTATTCGGTGTAATAGGATAACTTGTATTGGCGTTTATCAAAATAGGAAATGAGTACCCACGGTTGCGAGGAATTATTTGTACGAGCTCATCCCAATATTCCGAATAAAGGCTCTGCAACTACTCATTGATTGATCGTGCGTCCAAGTCTGTCATACTTATCCTTTCAAAATACATAAAATCGTAGTTGCTACTGCGCATTCGTCGAGCGCAATCAAACCCACAAACTGAGAAAGTCAGACTCACTTGGTAAGGCGTGGTCAAAATTGTTGAATATACGCCCTTGTAACTATACCCCCCTCTCCCGAAGCTTCGGGAGAGGGGCCGGGGATGAGGGCTGATTGCTAAATAGCAATTAATTTTTTCGATAGATCTGCGGCTTAGCCTTTGCGGTGAATGTCCTGATGACAATCATACTATTTTAGATGTAAAACAATCAAATTCATCCACACTCAGCTTTATGGTTCCAAAAAGAATACATTCCTTAGCAATTGAACATCGTTGCGTTAAAATCCTCGTATTTATTATGATAGTGGTAATCTACTCAACTACTCATTGCGTTTGAAAGCAACTTTCAGTAATAAAACCCATTACCATCTTTTCCAAATCCATTGACTCCAAGCACTATACCTGCACTTTTTGGCATAAAAACAATTGCGAAATCCTTAAGGCGCGATGTATCAAGCAAATCTCTATTCGCCGCTGACAATGCATTCAGCGCATAATACTCAGCCTCGGATCGGATATCATCCGACATCGAACTCAAGGTTATCGGCACTTGTTCACCTGCTGCAATTTTCTGACGTTGTTCGTCTGTTAGCTTTGACGTCAGTTTTGCTTCTAGAGAATCAGAGAGCTTCTCCCTTTCGAGCCGTTCATCTGACATGTAAGCTTCGAGTTTCTTCTGAGAATCTGATTGCTCGATATTAATTATAGGACTAGCATTCAGTAGAAACGCTATGGCCTCAACAGCTTGTCCCGAAGAGGCATAGTGCAGCGCAGTGGTCATTCGTCGTCGGCCAATAAGTGGATCAAGGTGTATATAGAGATTAGAACTATTTTTTAACGCGTATACAATAGTGGCGGCAGTGGCATTTTTTGCCTCCAGAAGAATAAAACGTGCTGGCAATTCATTCATAAAAGCTTTAACGGGTGAATAAGGGATTCTTTTCGTACCTGCAATACTGGTCTTTACAGGCTGCGTAAGGATGAACTCGCCCTTCTCATTGTAGCGCCCCGCTTTCACTTTCCCCATATCTGGCCACCTAAAATTTAAAGTTTGTATAGCTATTTTCTCCTGAGCATATCGAATTACAAAATTTCTTGCACGAAGTACAGCTACCCCGTTAATATAATGCAGTTCACGACCTTGCTGAGTTGCAATTTTGGATATTATTCCATTGATAGTTTGATCAGAATATGAGATAGATTTAATGGGTATATCGTTAATCAGGCTATCTGCAACTATTGGTATTCCATATTTTTGCCCAAGTATCTCCACGATATCTGCGAGTGTTACATTGGAGAGCATCAAGGATATTTTGCGGCTGGAATAGGCTGGTAAGTTTGGTTTATCCTTGAGGATTATCTCCGATTGCTGTTCCTGGCATTGTGCGAATTGTAATCCCAAAGACCCCAATGATATGAAAATTGATATGATAAAACTTTTCATGATCTTGACATTCATTGTAATTTCTCCATCATTTGATTTCTGAATAATTGATCAGTGAATAGATGAGTTCATCTCTTATAACGCATCATGTGAAGAATGTGACGTTAAGGCATATTTCCAGAAACGGCCGAGCCAGGAATTGCGAAACAATGAGAGATTTAAAACCCGCAACCTCTTTTTTCGCAATTCACCTAAACTATGCTAAAATCCTCGTATGCACTTATGGTTCAGTAACCTTCCCATTCCCCTCTGCGTCTAAATTGTGATAGGGATAGTGGGAGGACGTATGGTTAGTCAGGAAACCTATGCACTGCGCTGGGAAACGCCTATGAAAAGAGAGCTTTCGGAGATTGCTGACGAGGATATTCGCCTGGTCCGTCGATTTCTGAATGGTGATTCCACTGCCTTCGATACTCTCTTTTTGAAATACCAGGACTACGTCTATCGTATCGTTTTCGGAATTGTTGGAAATCCTGACGAGGCGCGAGACATTACCCAGGATGTTTTTCTGCAGGTACACTCGTCGCTTTCTGGTTTCAGGCAGAACTCGCGTTTTTCTACCTGGCTGTACCGCATCGCTTCAAATCGGGCCATCGACAGTGCACGATCCTCTCGCAGGCGGCGTTTTTTCAATTTTGATGATCTGCCAGGCACGCGTTTAGCGGCTGCCGACCGTGAAAAGGAGCCGCCGCAAATCGCAGAGCGGAACTATTCCAACAGTCTCGTACATGAAATTTTACTCGCCTGTCCATTGCCGCATCGCCAGGCCCTGGTGCTGCGATATTTTAGTGATCTGACTCTGGAAGAGATCGCGGAAGTGATGAAGTGCTCCATCACCGCTGCAAAAGTTCGCCTTCATCGTGCCCGAAGTGTGTTTAAGCTGAAATATACTGCAGCGTATGGAAACGCTGCTGCTGAAATGCTGCTGCCGGAGGAGGAGACCAATGCCGCACACACCCCCTGATAACTCCTCTGATCTCACATGCAGCCAAACAGCTGCTCTCATACCAGACTATCTCGATCAGCGAGTCGGCATAGATATGCAGGATAAAATACGGCTGCACCTTAAGAAATGTGACAGATGCCGCAGTGAACTTGTCAGCTGCATGCATTCGGAGCAGGCGCTTCGGGCTGCCGGCCAGAAAATAGTCGTACCGGAAGGGCTGCTCACGCAGTTCACTGCCTTACTGGATTCGCAGCCTCGCCGTGCAGAACGCAGGCAGTGGAGGCAGCCTATGCTGTTGGCTCCTTTTGCTGCGGTTGCTTTTTTGTTATGGGTGGGATTACATCGGGCACAAAATCCTGCGCATGCACCAGTCATCCCGAACGCAGACAACGGCACGAGACCGGTCACATTGCAGGTAGCAGAGTCTGCCGGTCCACGGGAGATAATGCCCTCCACGCCTGTCACCAAAATGCTTTCCATAAAGAGCCAGCCTCTGCATCGTATGCACAGTGCAATTCCATCTGCACTCCTTCCGGTGAGTGTTGCGAAGAACATTCCTGCAGATAAAATAAGCTCTATCTCCACGATGGATAGAATCGATATCTACGCGTACAAATCAAACAGCAGAGCCATCCGGGAAAACAGTACGGATTCGACTCCGGATGTCGATCTTGTAGTGCATGATGAGGAGCGCGGTTTCACGGCAAGCAGCAGAATAGCACGTGTGGACAGTTCCGATACTGAATCTGAGGTGTTGCGATTCTCTGAAGAAGATAATTCAAACGAATCTTTATTGCGCCCGCCCTTAGATTTTGATTCTTCTGGCACACACGCTGCAAAAGAGGTGGAGTAATGCAGATAAAAATCCTCTTGTTTATTGCTATATATATACTGATCTCTCCCTCAGCTTCACTTGCTGATACTCCGGCTGTCAGCCCCAAATCTGCTGTGGTCGACGCCCCATCCCTGACTGTTTCCTGCAAAAATGGATTATTTCGGGTGGAAGCAGACCACGCGGAAATTCAAAGTGTGATCAAACAGCTGTTTGATAAAGGAGACCGCCAGTTCAACCTGGAGAGCGGCATCAACGGTACGGTCACAGTGCGTCTTATGGAGCAGCCGCTTCGAGTAATTCTAGACGAAATCTGCCGACAGACCTTCCTTCAATACCATTTTGATGGGACTGCGGGAATATATCGGTTCGAACGTAATGAACAGGCAATGAGAGCTGCGATCGCTCGGCTGCAGTCGCTAAACCTTCTCGTCCGCCAGCAGCTTACTATGATGGGGCTTCAGCTGAACGTCGATTCTGGCCCGAATGG
>JBBRDM010000207.1:0-8700 GCA_038203935.1 Chthonomonadales bacterium | reverse complement strand
GGTATCGAATACAACCATCGTGGACCGGCCCATCTTTCCATCGGGCAGGAGGCATCAGCGGTTGGCCAGGCCTATCTTCTGGATGCAGACGATCATATTTTCGGAAGCCACAGAAGTCATGGTGAGATTCTGGCGAAAGGTCTCTCCGCCATTGAGAAATTAGACGACAAATCTCTCATGAACATCATGCAGAACTTTATGGATGGAACGATCCTTAAGATTCTGGAGGCAGAAGATAAAAAAGATGGTTTGAAGCCTGCTTCTGTAAAAGCGCTTGCTATTGATTTTCTAATTTATGGCGCTCTGGCTGAGATATTTGGAAGAGAGGCGGGCTTCAATAAAGGGATGGGCGGCTCAATGCACGCCTTCTTCACTCCTTTTGGCGTCTACCCGAACAATGCCCTTGTCGGAGGATCGGCAGATATTTCGGTAGGAGCCGCTCTTTTCAAACACGTGCATCATCAGAAGGGCATTGTCATCTGTAATATCGGCGATGCGGCTGCTGGCTGCGGCCCTACCTGGGAAGCGCTCTGTTTCGCAACGATGGATCAATTCAAAACGCTCTGGGACAAGAATCATCGCGGCGGACTGCCTTTGATCATGAATTTCGTGAATAACTTCTATGGAATGGGCGGCCAGCCGGTTGGTGAAACGATGGGTTTCAAGACTCTGGCTAGAATTGGAGCAGGCCTCAATCCTGACCAAATGCATGCGGAGCGTATTGACGGATATAATCCCCTAGCGGTCATCGACGCCATTGCCCGTAAAAAGGACATCATTGCGAGGGGAAACGGCCCTATTCTGCTCGATACGATCACCTACCGATACAGCGGCCACTCCCCATCTGATGCCTCGTCGTACCGTGAAAAATCGGAGATCGATGAGTGGCGGGATGTAGATTCCCTTGTTACTTATGCGAAAGACCTGCTCGCAGCAAAACTTACCACTCAGGAGGATATGGATCTTCAGCAGAATCTTATCGATCAGGCCGTTTTGAAAGCTTATAAGCGCGCCATCTCTCTCGATATTTCTCCAAGAGCAGATGTCTACAGTGTGGGAAGTCTTCTCGAATCTACGATGTATTCCAATGAGACTGCTTCCATTCCAGCTCCGCCACCCAGCACGGAACTGAGATCTCCGTGGGATGGAAAAACAGAACCAGAGACAAACCATAAAAAAGAGGATAACCCTCGAGTTCAGCAGCTTGTGAACCGCAGCAGAAGCGGAATCGGCCCTGATGGTGCAGAACTTTCGAAAGGTCGATGTATCGGAATACGCGACGCACTGTTCGAATCCATTGTGGACAGATTTTACACCGACCCGACCCTCATCGCATATGGCGAAGAGAACCGAGACTGGGGCGGTGCATTTGCTGTCTATCGCGGACTGACGGAAGCATTGCCATACCACCGCCTCTTTAACAGCTCGATTTCTGAGGCGGCCATCGTTGGAACAGCCGTAGGCTATGCGCTCGAAGGCGGCCGCGCGCTGGTCGAACTGATGTACTGCGACTTTCTTGGCAGAGCCGGTGACGAGGTCTTCAACCAGCTTTCGAAATGGCAGTCGATGTCTGGCGGGGTGCTGAAGATGCCGGTCGTGCTCCGAGTTTCGGTAGGCAGTAAATATGGCGCACAGCATAGCCAGGACTGGACTGCATTGTGTGCGCATATTCCCGGCCTAAAAGTCGTATTTCCAGCTTCTCCTTATGATGCAAAGGGGCTTATGAATGCCGCATTAATGGGAACAGACCCGGTCATATTCTTCGAGAGCCAAAGATTGTATGACCAGTCCGAACTTTTCCACGGGCAGGAAGGTGTTCCAGCGGGATACTACGAAGTTGCTATGGGCGAACCAGATATCAAAAGAGAAGGTTCGGATTTGACGATATTGACAGTGGGCGCAACTCTCTACCGTGCACTTGAAGCCGCAGAAATACTGCAGAAAGATTATAATATCAGCTCCGAAGTAATCGACGCACGTTCTATAGTACCTTTCAACTATGAAAAGGTACTTGCGAGTGTAGAGAAAACCGGCAGAATTGTACTTGCTTCAGATGCATGCGAACGCGGCAGCGTGCTGCAGACGATGGCAGGAAAGATCACACAGTTTGCTTTCCATCATCTGGATGCACCGCCTGTAGTGGTTGGCGCGAGAAACTGGGTGACACCACCAGACGAGGTGGAGGACAGCTTCTTCCCCTTCCCGTCAGATATTTTAGATGCCATTCATCAGCATATAGAGCCGCTAGCTGGATATAAAGTTAATCGTCAATGCGACAGCGCTGAGCTGTTGAGGAGAAATCGAGAGGGAGTATAGCTATTTAAAATTATAGCGCCTGCCGGAAGACTTCGGACAGGCGCTGTAATTTTTTGCCGCATCTATTTCTTAGCTGCCGCCGGTGTCGAATCTTTAGTAGTAGGATCTCCAGGTTTTGTAGAATTAACTGCAGGCGCCTCAGTTTTTGTGGGAGCATCACCCGCTTTTGTTATGGAAGCACCCGCTTTCGGAGCAGGAGCGGCAGCGCCTGCGGTTTGGGCGGCTCGCAATCTTTCCAATCGTTTTATAGCACGAGGGCCGCTGGTATCCTGAGGGTACTGCTTTTCGAAGTTCAGCCATTCCGTCTGCGCTTCATCATATCTCTTCGCACTTTCTAATAAGAATGGCAGTGTTTTGCTCGCCTGCGCATCTCCAGGTTTTGCAGCGATGCTCTTTTTTACGTATTCCACCGCTTTATCATAGTCTTTGTTGAGTTTATAATCTTCGCTGATATCGTAATAGTATTTACTTTTGTTCATCGGATCATCTATCGCACCCTGATCCAGCACTGCTACGGCATCATTCATTTTATTATCGTTGATCAGCATGTCTGCAAGGCCTTCACGGGCATCAATGAAAGTAGGATCATCATCTACAGCCTTACGCATGGCAGCGAGTGCTTCCGGCATTTTTCCTTGTTTGGAGAGAATATCTGCTTCTGTAAACTCTTTTCTCGAGTTGGAGACTGCTTTTCGGTGCAGGATGGTTTTCACTCCGAATGCGCCCACACCTACGAGAACGATGATCAGTACTGCTGTTGATGATGAAACTTTCATCTCAATTCCTCCCTTGGATAATTCCGTTAGAATAGTCTGTATTTAATGGTATTACCAGTAATAATCTGTGCGTAGAAGTTTTCAAGCTTCGCAGCCGAATCTGAGACATGGGGTGATAATCCGATTTGATGATAGCGCGAAAGAAAAGCCCATTATGCAGTGAAGATTGTGTGGATGCAGGATTCCTTTTCGTTTAATAAACTCTCTGCACGATGCCCTGACGTATGAAAATTATCAACTGATGTTACGCAGGCGAGCAGTTTTCCAGCATCAAACAAACCATTACTTTTATAAGTGTTCTAAGAAATGAACGTTACCGAAATAAAATTTCAAATTCATATTCTGAACATAAAAATTTATTGATCTTACATCGGTAATCAGTGCTAATCTGAGTAATCTGTGGAAAAAAAAATCTGAGGTAATAACGATCGAAATAATTAATGTGCGAAGGATTTAAAAGCATTTTATCCGCAGATTACTCAGATTAGCACAGATTATATTGGTTCTATTATGCAAGTAACAGTTTTCCGGAAAATATTTCACATAATCTTACTGAACTGATTGGCTGTGTAACACGAGTTATCAATATTTGCTGGGAAAATAGAATTTCATCTCGCACCCGTCCATTTATACGAGGCGAAGCGCAGCATGACTATAATCGCTGTTCCGCAGCATATTTTGCGCATCGAGATGTTCTGGCATAAATACCTTGAATCTCCTGCCTTATCCTCTTATCGAGTAACAAAAGACTCTTCTCATTCCTACTTGGTATAGTTTGTTAGAACGAGAGATTTTTCCTACCCTATTTTCAGGAAAGGTTTAGAGAGACATCGGAAAATTGAGTCAGATTTTAAAAAAGACTTTGGAGGAATCAGTGTTAAAACGAGCGTGGCGGGCTTAAAGAAATTTTTGTTCCAATTGGAGACCAGATTAATATCACTGCCTGCCGGATTGCGAGAATGGGCTTAAAGAGATTGAAATCGACGGACGGTCCCGTCGGCGAATGGCGCTGCGAGGGTGATTCGTGATGTGGATGATGCAAGCATTCGGACAAGATACGATCAGTGTTTCCATCAAGGGCAGGCAGTTTTCGGCATACAATTGCATAAAATGTGTCCGGCTCCTCTTCTGAGTTCCGTAAAATTGATGCCATCAGCTGCGATGCGCTGGAAATAACATTCCGATCGCCTATTTCGGTTGCATCTCATCTCCAAATTATATGGAGGAATATTACCATGCAGACAATCAACGTTACCGCTTAATGTATTCGTTTTATATCTACTACGATATGAATATCTACAACGTTAAATTGAACGAGGATCACCATCCAAAAATTGACCCCGTCTGCGGCCTTGGGGCTGACAGCGGGGTTATATTTTATCTGTTGCTTTTATGCGAGGAGCATAAAAACGCAGCATTTACTTGCGGCTGCTGCGCTTGCGGGTTAGTAAGCTCGCACCGGTGAGCCCCATGCCAACCAGCATCGCCACACTGCCGGGCTCCGGGATCCCCTGGCCAGTGGTATTAAGCAGCAGGGTGTTAATGGCAAAATCCTCGCCAAATGCGTTGCCATAACTATCTACGACATCGAAGGAAGCAAAAGCGATCTCCTTTTTGGTGTCCTTGAGACCGATGAAGATGGCGCTGCCATCGCCGTTGGTATTTGCATCACCATTTTCGCTAAAGATGCCGATCACGTTGAAGCTTAAATCGTACGCCGTGACAGTAGCCGTAAACGGCCCATAGAAATCAGCCTCGATGTTGGCGCCAAAACCGTAGAGGGGTGCTGTGAATGGCTGGATGGCAATATTCTCGTTGTTGCCTTGATTCCAGAGCAGGTTATCACCAGGGTTGAAGTTGCCGTTCCAACCACTGCCCTGAACTAAATTCATGAGGTCGCCACCGCCCACGCTGCCAAATAACCCGACCTGGCCATTATTACTGAGATATACACTCGGAGTCGTCACGGTGGTGCCTTCGGGGCCAATCTGTCCCCAGTCGATGAAATCGTCGGCGCCCAGGGCGGCTGCGGAGGTGACACCGGTAACCGTTCCAGCCCAGGCTCCGTTGCTGCAGATTACCAGACAGGCAGAAATTGTGAGCAGGGTGTTGCTGGTATGCTTAAACATTAAATTCGGTTCTCCTCGAGAGGCTGAGTGTCCGTATTTATCTACGTACGGACTGACTATGTTGATGAAAAGACTGAACAGACTGAGGACTGATCGCCTGCTATTTTTCTCAGTGCAAGAATTGTGCCAAAAGCTTAAATTGGAAACATCAGAGTATTTTTTAAGTTCTCTAAGTCATTTAAGCATTCTTAATCAGGCATAGAAAGCTTCATAAAATCCTTGCTCCAGAGAAACTCTTCTACATCTTCTGTTAGCAACTAGTCTCATTGCATCCGCGTAACCAGTCCGCCTGCCCGCTCTCGAATTGCGGCGCTTTCCGCGTATCTCGACAATTGCGATAAGTCATCCAGGTTATACAGCCGATTTTGGTAATTGGTAAAATCTTCTATAGATACTGGACTGGTATTTGTTTCGACTGCCTGAATTAACTGCTCTGCCTCCCATAATGCGTTAATTGCTGGAACCGTGGTTGCACACGGAGCTGTTTGCAGACACCAGAGCAGAGACCGCTGGGCAGCATTAAGTGAAGCTGTTTGCGGCTGGCGTAACTCCTCTGCGACCGGCTCAAAGACACTTATGCGCTTATCCCAGTTATCCGGCCCGCAGTCCCAGCAGAACACTTTCATCACTACTAACCCGACGTCGTTCTGCTGCGCTATCGGGAAGAGATTCTCTGCCGCCTGCTGAAACTTCCAGTTGTAACGGATCATCATGTAATCAATCAGGTCTGTCTTTTCGATCGCCTCTGCGATTTTGGCAAAAGCCTCCAAATCGTGGCAGCTAACCCCGATATTCTGGATCAGCCCTTCCTCTTTTAGCGCCTGCATTGCCTCGCAGGCGGCAGCGATCTCGGAAGTTGGCGGACGATTGTTTCCGACACCCATGATGAACAGTGGAGCGCTGTCATAACCCATCACCTTAAGACGCATCTCCAATTCCCCGCGCAGCCGATCTCGCCAATTAGGGTCGGAGATACTGTCCACATACTGCATCGAAATGTGTAGAGATTTTCGAATGTCGGCACGTCTCAGAGAATCGGCTAGCAGTTCCACTTCATTCATCCAGGTAGTATCGAAATAGTTGACGCCCGCCTCAACTAGCCGGTGAATGAGACGTGCTCTCTTTTCCGGATTGCAGAAGTCGTCCGGTGAATCACCAACTGGATAGGTATGTCCTCCGACTCCCAACATCGAAACATGGAACCCTGTCCTTCCCAACCGCCTCATTTCCATTGTTTAACCCTCATATTTCTACCCTTCGAAATGGAAGAATTTCAAACGTATGCGGAAGCTCGCCTAATGGTTACAATATCGGATAACTCTGGAATGGTATATCCATCAAAAGGCGCCCGCTATTCCTTTGAGATTGCCGGATTATTGAGTTCCTGAGTTCCCCCGTATTCATTTTTGACGGGGTTACCTTCTATAAAAATGGTGGATATACTTCAACATACACTTGCAGTTTCCAAATTAGATCGCTCAACATTTCCGGGATAGTAACGTCGTTCAGCATTTCATTAAAACAAGCCGTTCAGAACGTTCGCGATCTTTTTTTGATTATAGAGAGTTAGCGCTTGTCGCCTGGTTTCGTGCTGAACCAGATGCCATTGGGAGCATCGGAGCGCGCCGCCGCGATATCCGACCAGCCGTCTCCATCGAAGTCGGCGAAGGCCAGACTGTACACTGTTCCCTTGCCGTCGTTCCAGGGGATCTCGTGGAATGTACGTCCCTGCCCGCTGTTGAAATAGACCGATCCAGGCTGCTCCACATAACCCACAATGATGTCCGACCGCTTGTCGCGATTCAGGTCGGCGATTGCCAAACAGTATGGCGGTCTTTCTGGGCCGGGGAGCCTGACGGGTTCTCCGAAGTGGCGTCCGCCTTCATTAAATATGATATAGGCGGCTTTGAGCCGTTCATCGATAATCGCTAGATCAGGCCGCCCGTCACCGTCTAGATCGCCGGCGGCGCTCATTCGGATCCAGGCGTTTGCTGGCCCCACCTTGGTCGAGGTCGGGAAGTTCCCCTTGCCGTCGTTCCAAAGTATAATGCTCTGGCCTCCATCTCGATGCGGCACGAACAAGTCGAGCGAGCCATCGCCATCGAAATCTGCCGCGACGATCGAGGTGGCCGATTCGGTCGGCAGTGGCTGACAAGTTGGGAAATGCCCTTTCCCATCGTTGAAGCAGACGTAACTTGGAGTGGGTACTTGAGAGCCTTTACCACGTTTTCCGTCCACCAAGTCCGGATACTCGCCACGGTTGGCAACTACGATGTCGGGAAAGCCGTCGCCGTTGAGATCCGCCAATGTGACGTATCTCGTGCTCCATTTCGGATCGCCGAACGTGCCGAATTCAGTAAAGTTGCCCCTGCCGTCATTCAGGTATATAAGTTTGCGATCGGGAGAATCGTTGCTAACAACGATGTCGAGGTGGCCGTCACCATTGACATCCGCCAACGCCGCCGAATAGGTGCGTTCTGGGGCTGATCCGAGGTTACTGGCGGTGAAGCCGCCATTTCCATCGTTCAATAGCACTCGATTGAAGAGCGGCCAATGCCGTCCTTTTCCGAGAACGATGTCCGGTCGGCCATCTCCGTTGAGGTCGCCAACGCTTACGCCAGCCGATGTTTCGCCGTTCTCTTCAAGAAGATGAATACGATCAAAAGAACGCAGGATCGGGGGCGAAGTCGGTCGCCCATGAGCCAATGGAGCTATCCCCAATAACACCCCTCCTAGCGCCCATACTTTCTGATCTTTGAATAGCAGGCTGATAATAGATTTGGGCACGATCTTCTCTAAAGAGCGATCATATTCAGCAGTAGCATTCAATGGGTAACACTCGACTGCCAATACGTGCATTCAGCGTTAGGTATGATTCTCCCGGATATAGGACATTGTCATATACTTTTTTATTCGCCGAGGTAATAACGATCTATGGCGAGAGTTCCTGATGACAGCTTGTGTTAGCGATGCATGTTCTGGCAAACGGTTTTCGTCTTTTTGACGTCTGCTGTTCACTTCGTGCGTGGGTCGTCGGCAGGATTAAGGTATTGGATTTGCCAGGGGCCGATTCCGTGGAGTTGAATTATAACTTCTCCTTTCGCGCCGCCGTAGTGTTTCATTCCGGCGGGCCAGTAGCCATAGGTCCCCGCAGGCAAATCTTCCATTTTATTCACGTCATAAATCGCCCCCATTCCCAGCCGGAACGTTCCTGAAATCACCGTCAACCGTTCTGTGGTTGGATGAGTATGTGGCGGAACGCGATAACCATCTGGCATTTTCACTCGCAGGGTGAACGGACCATCTTGCTTAGGGTCGCCTTCCAAAACGACGAATTGGGCTCCTTTCGGCAAGGAGGGAGGACCGTCTTTCCATTTGAGGGCTTTGGGTCGGTTAATGCTAGGCATCTCTTCCTCACTGCTCTGTGCTTGGCCAATACCCTGCCGTACAAAGAATGACGACACTATGGCTACCGTCAC
>JBBRDM010000206.1:0-8777 GCA_038203935.1 Chthonomonadales bacterium | reverse complement strand
AAAATGCAGTCGTGCTGGAGATATCCGTTCCAGACCAGTTGTCTCGTTACCTGGTAGAAAAAGGCTCTGTCACCGTCGATGGTGTCAGCCTTACTGTGGCAGAAGTTAAAAAGGGATCATTCACCGTCTGGACCATTCCCCACACACGCGCTGTCACGAACCTGGGAACACGAAAAGCTGGTGATGTATTAAATCTAGAATGCGATCTCCTGGGCAAATATATTGAACGACTGCTGGAATCACGTTTGGAATTTGCGACATTATCTGCCCCGTAATAGTAACAGTTTTTTACGAAATCAATTCTGTTGGCACTGAATATGCATAGTTATCTCCTGCACTCCTAAATTTGATGGCAGTGAGGCAGTACCTATGATTCTAAAAAGTGTAAACCGTTTGATTTTAGTTTTTCTTTTCCTGCTTACAGTTTCTAATTTTGCATTGGCTAAGAGTGTTCCCTCAGTCGATGTGCGCCTCTCCAAGCCCGTTTACTACATCACTATCAATCCTCAAACTGGTGCGCCGGAGATGCCGGGAAATGTCTCTGCAGCAGCAGTTTGTCCGAACAGTAATCATCCTATAATATACACATGGCACGCCTCATTGGATTGGAATTTCCCTGCGTTTCCTACCCATCATTCTATTGGAAATCGATCTTACTTGCAGTCTTCTCCGCTCCGATTAGATTTTGGGAACGAAATACGAGGCGGTACGCTTACGATAACCGCCTCTGCATTGATAGACGGACATCGTGTTCAAGGAACGGCCCGCGCACAGGTGCTTGCCGCCAATCCAGCCTATCGCCAGGTGATCAACGCATTTCCACTGAACCGTTTCGGCATCATTGCGTCTAAAATAGGTGTGTGGGAAAGCGGAATGAAGCAGTTCAATTTGATGACGGCAAAACATAGCGCTGGATTACCCTACACATCCTTAACCAAAGATGTGGGAATGATGCAGCTGAATGCAGCATGCGGCAGTCTCTCTACCCCAGAGCAGGTATGGGATTGGCGTGCTAATTTGCGCAGAGGGCTTGAAATCTTAGCAAGCAAATTCGAAGCTAGCCGTAACTATCCTGTCGAAATTGCTTCTCAAAGAATAACGGAAAATAGAATCAGCCGATCATCCTTACCTTCAAGGCATGTAAGCAGCCGATTTCGGCAATTCAACACAAAAGTTAACGAAGGTTTATCTGCAAAATTTGGAAGCGGGCAGCAGAAAGGCGACCTTGATGTCGACCATCTTTTCTTAAGCGCTTGGGAGCGGGATGCGATTCGAAGGTATAATGGCGGAAGAGAGTATAGCTGCAAGGTGCAGCGAGACAGCTTTACTGGACAGATAAAAATTGGAGACTGGGAAGCCGACGCAACCAGAGGAGGAATAAAACCTTCATGTGGTGATCGAGAGTATGTACGGCACGTTCTGGGATCGCGAAGTGGGTTAATACTGCTGCTTCCGAAACCGCCTCGAATGTCAAGTCTCTAGCTAAATCTATCCGCAGACGCCAACACACGAAATGGATACGATTTAGAGAAATGGAGAACTACAAATGATGACTCATTCTGATTTGACTATTACAAGACTGGCAGATCTGGAAACAGAAGCTAGAAATCCCCGAACAGCAGATCTCGATACGCTCTCAACGGATATGCTGGTGCAGGCGCTTCATGAAGAAAACCTGACTGTCCTGAAGGCTGTCGAGAATACACTTCCTTATCTTTCCGAACTTATAGATCAGACTGCGGACCGCCTTATTCTTGGCGGAAAGCTGTTCTATATTGGGGCTGGCACAAGCGGTCGCTTAGGGGTTTTGGATGCGAGTGAATGTCCGCCTACTTTTGGTGTTGACCCAAGTTTGGTTCATGGAATCATCGCGGGAGGCGATCTCGCGCTGAAACAGTCTGTTGAAGGCACAGAGGATATGGCCGAACGTGGTGACGCCGATATCATCGAGGCTGGAATTACGATTAACGATGTAGTAGTGGGTATATCTGCCAGCGGTCGAACTCCGTATGTATCTGGAGCTTTGCACGCGGCCCGGTCGAAGGGTGCTCTGACTGCAGCAATTGTGAATGTTTCGAACTCGGAACACTCCCGATTCGCAGCGATTACACTCGCAGCTGTTACTGGCCCAGAAGCTATTTCAGGTTCTACACGAATGAAAGCCGGCACCGCCCAGAAGCTTATTTTGAATATGCTCAGTACCGCGGTGATGGTGCGTTTAGGCAAAGTGTATGGAAATCTGATGGTGGACGTGCGCGCCAATAACGATAAACTTAGAGATCGTGCGGTTCGGATCGTGACCGCAGCTACTGGTGCGGATAGAAGCTCTGCCGAGCGCGCGCTGGCAGAGACGAACGGACGTGCAAAATCAGCCATTGTGATGCTGCTGCTCGATGTCTCAGCCGCGGAAGCAGATGGCCGGCTAGCAAGGGCCGGCGGCTGGGTTCGTCGTGCGCTTGAATTGAATCTCTAATACTTATGCGATGAAATTTTCTCCTGCCTCTCCGCTGCAGCTACTTTCCAGGAATTTGCGGCGGACCGGGAGGCTGACCCAGCCCTTCATCCAGTGATGGAATGTAGCTGGTAGGTGGTGGATTCTCGGGAAGTACTACCACACTGGTGAGCTTTGCGGATTTTCTCAAGGTGGTAAGAAAAGTCGGCATGATATTGCCCGAAATCTGTTTCCAAAGCTGCTTTCGTTCCGAGTCCGTAGTCTGGGAACCCCGCCTCTCAATTCGAAAGATATACCATCCTAATTTACCGCGAAGGGGAATGCTGTAGTCCATACCTTTCAAACCCCAGATTGCGTCTTCCAGTGCCTTGGTACCGGTTCCTCTCAGGGATGGTCCGCGCAGGCCGCCATAGGTACGTGTAAAATCTTCATTATGTTCACGCGCAGCCTCCTCCATGGTTTTGCCCGCCTGCATTTCTTTTACCCAGGCCTCCAACCGTGTTTTTGCAGCGAGGAAATCCTGATCGGTGGGATTTTCACCGGACTTGGTGGTCGAGCTGGCTGCAGCAAAAAGTTCTCGTGTAAATATCCAGTCATCCGGGCTTAAGGGATGTCCGTTTTTTCGAGAGATATCTGCAGCAAGCAGTCTGTCCTGCAGTAATTTGGTGCGCATATCCATCTTGAAAACATCTTTGGGCAGCTTATACATTCCCATCAGTTGTTCGTCTGTCATAGTCGTGTTGTGCTGCTGCCGCACCTGATTCCAGAGTTCGTGGGAATACGAAGCTGTCTGCGTTTCTGTAATGATTATTCCTTTGCGCTTTGCCTCGATTTCAACAATCTTTGAGTTCACCAAACTGGAGAGAATAGGCGCATATTCGATATTGGGATCGGTAAACAGCTTTTGAAAAATCGCTGATTCTGTGATGGTGTAGCTGGCAGCCAACCCTTTAGCGGCTTTCCACTGATCGGTGACAAGCTCGCCTAAATGCCCGTTGGTTCTGGTATCCACCTCTATCCAATAATGAGCAAGTTCTCTGCGCGAAATAGGTTCCCCCTCAACGGTAGCCATAATGTCGGAAGCAAGCAGCCGTTTTGCAGGGGCAGAAGCGCTCATACGGGGGGATTTGCGCGGCGCTTCAGCTTTCACATTCGAGTGCAGAGCAAGTGCCGCGAGACTCAATCCAGTAAAGTATAATCTAGTATGGTAAAATTTTCTTCGACGCGATTTGTTCATGTTACATGCAGCTCCTAAAATGAAAATGAGTTCGGGCACGATATTTCGGAACTCATAACCAGATATTTTAGTTCTGCGTGGGAGCGCTTTACTCCTCCTCAGGCCCGACTGTTCTGCCTAACCGGAATCTGCCGTACTTTATAATCGCAAGGGAGGTTTTCCAGATGAAGTGCGTGCGAAAATCGATAGATGGAAATATAGTATGATTCAATTAAGAGAAAAATTATGAATGATCTATTCCGCATTTCGACTCCAATTTTCCAGGCGCCGACCGGCAGCATCGCCGGGGCTGAGCTGGCCATCGCCGTATCCACCGCCGGTGGTATGGGGGCAATGGCGCTCACCTGGAAATCGCCTGCGGAAGCATCAGAACTGGTGCGAGAAGTGAGAAGCCGCACCGCATTGCCTTTCATGGTGAACTTCGCACTTGCTTTCGAGCCGATTTCGCTGCCGGCAGCATTGGAATCTGGGGCGCCTTTTGTAACTTTCTCCTGGGGTGACGCCGAGCCATATATCTCGAAAGTACACCATGCCGGCGCTCGCTGCGGAGTTCAGGTGACGAACCCGGCAGGTGCAAAGCGGGCACAGGAGATTGGGGCCGACTTTCTGATTTGCCAGGGAGTGGAAGCGGGTGGGCATGTGCAGTCTAATCGCTCTCTCTGGGAGCTGCTTCCCATGGTGATTGAAGCTGCGGATGGACTGCCCGTACTAGCTGCCGGAGGAATAGCAGATGCAGCCAATGTTAAAAAGTCACTCGAAATCGGGGCAGCAGGCGCAGTCGTGGGGACAAGATTTGTCGCGAGTCTGGAAAGCCTGGCGCATCCAGAATACAAAAGGCGTTTGACCGAGAATCCGGAAACAGCGCTCACTATCTGCTTTGATGGCAGCTGGCCCTACGCCGCTCATCGTGTAGTGCGCAATTCAACACTCGAAACCTGGGAAGCAGCAGGAAGCCCGCGAATTGGCGCACGCCCCGGAGAGAACGAGATTGTGGGTACCAATGCTGCCGGGGAGCCGATTGCCAGATATGCAGATACCGCACCCCGAATCGGTATGGAAGGCAATATAGAAGCCATGTGCCTCTATTCTGGAACCGGTGTGGGTTCGATTAAAGAAATTCTATCTGCTGCGGATATTATTCATGCATTGACCGCATTTTAAAGCCGGCACCCAATAATTTTCACAAGTACCCTGATACTATGGTTTTAGTCCTCCGATAATAGTAGGTATTCAAAGGAGGTCAATATGCGTCTGGTTACACGGTCAGATTTTGATGGACTTGTTTGCGCTATTCTTATTAAGAGTGTAGAGCAGATTGATTCTATTCAGTTCGTTCATCCCAAAGATTTACAGGATGGGAAGTTTGAGGTAAATGATCAGGATATTCTTACGAATGTTCCTTATGTAGATGGCTGCGGGTTATGGTTCGATCATCACAAGTCGGAATTCGATAGGGTGGTGGGTAAGCTGCCGTTTAAAGGGGACTGTCGGATTGCACCGAGTGCAGCACGAGTCGTATACGACTATTACGGCGGCAAAACACAGTTCGGCGATGTGGACGAAATCATGTTTGAAGTAGATAAGGCAGATTCTGCGCAGTTCAACCGTGAGGATATTCTGAACCCTAGCGGCTGGCCTCTTCTCTCTTTCATTATGGATGCCCGCACTGGATTAGGGAGAGCAAAAGATTACAAAATCAGCAACTACCAGCTCATGTACGAGCTGATCGATGCCTGTAAGACAATGACTATTAATGAAGTGCTTCAGCTTCCCGATGTGCAGGAGCGAGTGGAGAGATATTTCGAAGAAAATGAATTGTATCGGAATATGCTGGAGCAGCATTCGTGGACAGAGCAAAACGTTGTCATCACCGATCTGCGAGGGGCAGATAAGATACATTCCGGAAACAGGTTCATGATTTACGCACTCTATCCTGAGCAAAATACGTCAATTTGGATAGTGGATGGTCTTAAAAAACAGAACTGTGTTTTTGCATGCGGCCACAGCATTTTAAATCGTACTTCGAAAACAGATATTGGAACTCTGATGAGACAGTATGGTGGTGGAGGTCATGAAAAAGCTGGAACCTGCCAGATATCATATGAGAACTCGCATGATATACTACGGGCTCTTGTGAATGTGATGATTCAAGACGATAAATCACAATTGCAGAAAGCTGCTTAGCCTGCAAGAACTCCATTCTACCGTGAAATATTGCTTGGCCGAAGTACGTAACTAACGGATTACGAATAACTGACGGAGATGTCCCCGGACATCTCCGTATTTTTATGTGTATTTACGAACGCACGGTCGATGAAAATGGATAGTCGAGTTAAATAGGAAGGTATTGAGAAACCGATGTGGAAATATTTGCTAAGTAGTGTGTAAGCGCGTGGGAGTAACTTCTCGATATGAATATTGCTGATGAGGCTCTAATAATCGCGTTAGAAGAAAACAAGCTGCTTAAGCAGGAGCTTTTTCGCCTGCAGGCACGAATCTCCATGCGTGACCGATTGCCCTCCCGCAGCATCCCGACTCTTCTTGAAACTATCACCGATTCTATCAATACCTTCATTGTTTATCTGGACAAACAAGAGATTATCCGATTTGTCAATCTAGAGGCTTGCAGCGTACTGGGAAGAGACCGTCAGGAGCTGATGGGTATGCATGTGCGGGACGCACTTCGCCCTGGAGAGTATGAACGTGTCAAAGACTACATCCGCAGAGCATTGGATGGAGAAACCGTAATCTATGAAATACAATCTCCCAATAATTCTGGAGATCGCAGATATTTCAAATGTGAACATCTTCCCCATTTTGATAATGCAGGAAAAGTGCGCGGATTTGTGAGCATTGTTCATGAAACAACTGAATATGCTCGAACCCTCAATGCACTGGCACTGACAGAAGAGCGGTTTCGAATTCTAGCTGCGAACGGTCCCGTGCTGATATTTTCGCTGGATACAAATGGTATTGTCACCTTTGCCGAAGGGCGCGGCCTGGATATTCTTGTGCCGGAAACGAAAAACTTCGTGGGGAAAAATGCAGCGGAAGTCTTCCCGGATCAGCGGGAAATTCTATCTCAAATAGAGCTCGCTATGAGCGGCATTCCCATGATTCAGGAAGTGGTAATCGGCGGAAGAGCCATTGAGGTAAGAAGTACGCCGCTCATGGATGGTGATGGTGAGTTAGTCAGTATTATTGGTGTGGCAACAGACATATCCGATCGGAAGCAGGCCGATGACCGTGTTCGCCGGGTTAGTCGTTTATACTCACTTCTGAGTAAAACTAACGAAGCTATAGTGCGTATCAAAGACCGCCAAAATTTATTCAATCGCGTTTGCAGCATCGCAGTGGAAGATGGCAGTTTTGCACTCAGCTGGATAGGTATGCTGGATTATCAGGCAAATAGAGTCCTGCCCGTAGCCGTGTCTGGATTGGATGAGAGCTTCGTACATAGATTTAAAATCAATCTTGATAATCCTGATGAAAATCAGGGAACGGTTGGAACATGCTTTCGGGAAAAAAGACACAATATCTGCCAAAACATGCTGCAGGATCCAAGGATGATGCGATGGGTAGATATTGCGAAGAATCGAGACTTACGCTCTTGTGCCTCGTTCCCACTTTTTATACATAATAAAATCGAAGGCATGATCTCATTTTACTCCTCAGAGCTGTCGTATTTTGCGGACGAGGAGGTTCAGCTGTTACAAACTCTCGCTGACAATCTTTCTTTTGCCATGGAGACACTTCATAATGAGAGCCTGAGAGAAGAAGCTGAGAATGCCCTCCGCGAAAGTGAGACGAAATACAGAAGAATAGTCGAAACAACAAATGAAGGAATCTGGGTTGTCGATCAGGATGCAAATACTATTTATGTAAATCGAAGAATGGCGGAAATGCTGGAGTATTCGGTGGATGAGATGATCGGCAAAAATCTTATGACGTTCGTTTCGCCTGATTTTTTGATGTCTGCTGCAAGGAACCTATCAAGACGCAAAGAGGGAATATCTGAGCAGCACAATTCAAAGTACCGTTGTAAGAGCGGCAAAGATTTGTGGGTATTCGTCACCACGAATCCTCTTTACAATGAAGAAAGTGAATACATCGGCGCTCTTGCAATGATAACCGATATCACCGAACGGAAGAGCCTCGAAGAGCAGCTCCTGCAGTCACAAAAAATGGAAGGTATCGGGCGGCTGGCAGGAGGCATCGCCCATGATTTCAATAATCTGCTCACGGTGATTTTGGGATATGCTTCCCTGGCCTCGCTGGATGTGGAAAAGGATTCCATGATGTATGGATACCTGGAACAGATTCGCCGTGGTGGAGAACGAGCAGCGGCTCTAACCAATCAGCTGCTATCCTTTGCACGCAAACAGATTATTGAGCCCCGGGTACTCAGGCTGGATCGGCTGGCTCAGGATATGGATAAGATGCTTCGTCGGCTAATTGGTGAAGATATAGATTTGCAGACAAACATGACGGGAGAAATTTGGAATGTGCTGGCGGATCCCGGACAGATTGAACAGGTACTGGTGAACCTGGTGGTAAACGCCCGCGACGCTATGCCGAAAGGCGGTAAAATCACGATAGATATCAGGAATATTGATCTGACACCGCATTCCGCAGTTACCCATCCCGAACTCCCGCCTGGCAGCTATGTAAATCTTTCTGTAAATGATACTGGCGAGGGGATGGAACCGGAAGTGATTGAACGGCTGTTTGAGCCATTCTTTACTACAAAAAAGCAGGGAAAAGGAACGGGATTGGGCCTGGCGACAAGCTACGGAATTATACGCCAGAGCGGTGGATGTCTCTATGTTTCCAGCGAACCCGGACAGGGATCTCATTTTGATATTTTTCTGCCTCGTGTGGATGAATTTGAAGGGAATGAAGAGGATGTATTTACCGGAGCGCCGCAGCTAGGATTTGAGACTATTCTGATAGTGGAAGATGAACTTCTTGTGCGGGAATACGTGGTGCGAGCGCTCCGTGGAAACGGCTATAATGTTTTGGAAGCTGCCTCAGGAGAGGAAGCGATGAAGCTTGTCGATATGCACCGAGGGCCGATCGATCTGCTCC
>JBBRDM010000205.1:0-8787 GCA_038203935.1 Chthonomonadales bacterium | reverse complement strand
AGAAATAGGATGCGTACAAAAGTATTGACTGCGGAACAGTTATCCGCATTTCAACAAGATGGCTATCTTATAGTAAATAATCTTTACGATGCTGAGGAGATCGATCTGCTGCGCAAAATCTCTAAAGCGGATTCTCAGCTTATAAGTGATTCCATTAATCGTCTCGATTCGAACGCTGGAAATACCAAACTAACGCTCCGAAATGATCTGACAGACGATATTTACAGCGCTTATGCTCGGGGAGCGCGTATGGTTGGCGCCATGGAGGAGCTTCTGGAAGGTGAAGTCTATCACTATCATCATAAAATGACTATCAAAGAACCATTCGTTGGCGGCGCCTGGGAGTGGCATCAGGACTACGGATATTGGTACAACAATGGCTGTTTGTTCCCATACATGGCGAGCTGCATGATAGCTGTGGATAAAGCGACCAAAGAGAATGGCTGTTTGCAGGTCTTGAAGGTATCGCATCTCATGGGCCGGATCGAACATGGTGTTACTGGCGAGCAGACGGGTGCAGATATGGAAAGAGTGGAAAAAGCGATGGAGCGGCTGGAACTCATCTACTGTGAAATGGAACCTGGAACAGCTCTTTTCTTTCACTGCAATCTGCTGCACAGATCTGATCAGAATCGAAGCCCGGATCCAAGATGGGCGCTCATCCTCTGTTATAATGCCGCCCGTAACGATCCTTATAAAAAGCATGGGCATCCCAATTACAGTTTTCTGGAACGCTGGCCAGATTCCAAAATAAAAGAAATTGGCCGCCGCGATATGCTGGAGCCAGTTCGTGGATAGCGACGAACAGGCAATTAGAAATCTACTGTCTGAGTGGGCCAGGGCGTCGGCAGATGCGGATTTGCCGAAATTGCTGACCATGATGGCGGATGATGTTATCTTTCTCCGGCCTGGCTGCCCGCCTATGCAAGGCAAGGCAGATTTTTCAAGCTCGTTTTTGGCCGCAACGCAAAACCAACGAATAGCAGCAGAATGTGATCCCCAGGAGATAGTAATAGATGGGAAAATGGCGTTCTGCTGGGCAAATCTAACGGTCAAAGTGATTCCTATGCTGGAAGGAACTCCAATGCAGTTGTCAGGAAACACGCTGACGATTTTGATAAAGCAGTCCGATTCTTCCTGGGTCATTTCCAGGGACGCAAATATGCTCACGCCGGTACAAGCTGGTTGATTACTCCTATTACGCAGCCAAGCAGTTCAGTAAGGTTATGTGAAAAATTTTTCAGAATGCAGTAGATTACTAATGCAGCATCAATGATTTTTTCACAATTGAACAAGTTATTGAAATTCCGATTCGTCAAAGCTAATGGATAATCGCCCATACAAATGCCAATAGTAAATTGAACATGTTAAACGGCCCGCCTGTGTTATATCAGTAAATTTTGAATTGTAGAATAAATGACAGAAACGAACATAAATAGTTTAGGGCAGCCTATCGGTTTCTCTATGCCGGAATGGATCTCGCCCTTATTACCATCGAAGCTGCCGATGGAAGGGCGATTCTGCCGGGTAGAGCTGCTTGATGCTGATCTGCATGCCGCGGATCTATATGCTGCCAACTCATTAGATGTCCTGGGGAAGATGTGGACTTACATGCCCTATGGCCCTTTTGAATCCCTGAATGAATATGAGGCATGGATGAAGCGAACCTGTACCGGGTCGGATCCTCTTTTTTTCGCGATAATAGATAAAAGCTCCGATAAGCCTGTGGGGGCAGCCAGTTATCTGCGGATTGACTCGAGTGTTGGATGCATCGAGGTGGGCCATTTGAGCTACTCACCCCTGCTGCAGAGGAAACCTGCCGCAACGGAAGCAATGTACCTCATGATGCAGAGAGCTTTTCAGCAGGGTTATCGGAGATATGAGTGGAAATGCGATTCGCTGAATGAGAAATCCAGAGCGGCCGCAGCAAGGCTGGGATTTTCTTTTGAAGGTATTTTTCGGCAGGCGACCATTTACAAACAGCGCAGCAGAGATACCGCGTGGCATGCCGTTATAGATTCAGATTGGCCCGCGCTTGAAGAGGCTTTCAAACAGTGGCTGGATCCTTCGAACTTTGACGAACTGGGAATTCAGAAAATACGCCTTGCTGATCTGACAGCGCCAATAATTAGTAAGCGGTAGCTGCCCCATAACCGGGTGGAAGCAGACTAGATTTCGGCATCGCTCCATCGCTGCCGCAAATCGCTGGTAAGCATTCGCATCGGATCTTTTTTGCCAGTATCTGCAACTCGGGTATTTTCCGCCTGATACTGCGCTGCATAGACGAAACGGTCTTCGTCTGTTTCGTTTTTGAGGGAGCGATGGAGCAGATAGCGGTCAAAAATACACACGTCTCCAGGATGCAGCGTTGGAAGTGGTATCCCATTTTCGGGAGAATCGATTGCTTCGCGATGCCCGCCATCATATAAATCGCTCTCCCTTGAGGGAAGCCTGCCCCGGAGATGGCTGCGAGGCGCCACCCACAGAATGGCTTTGTCTGGTGTAATTTCGCACAGAGCAATAAATACATTGAGCGCTCCTCCGATTAGATGCGTATATTGATTGTCTTGATGCCAGGGCAGCCCTGTTCCGCCGTGTGCTGGAACCACTGCCCGCATTCCGTAGAAAACGCGGGATGGAGCGGCGAAGATACTTTCAACTGCCGAAACTACACTCGGCTCTACGAGCAGCTGATGAAATTTTGCGTCTTTCAGCGGGTCGTTATGATCGAATATTTGAGCCTGCCAGCCGTCGCCATGGACATCTGGAGGAGACGCATTCAGTATGGTTTGTACGGAATTCAGCGAGACCAGGCCAGGCACCAAAATATAGCCTTCCCGATAGTAGTGTTCGATCTGTTCTTCTGTCAGAGCCATCGTATTTCTCTCTTTTCCAAAGTGGTTATCGACTTTGTTTTCTTCAATACTGTACATCCAATTTAGGCGCGTTTAGACCGCCTCCGGTTCAAATGGAAGTATCTGAGACGGTTTAAAATCATTCCAGGCGATCATTTCAGGGGATGCCCCTCCCAATGCAGAAGGCGGGATAACGCCAATAATTTCACTTTGAACATCTGTTATTCCTAGATCTGCTGCTAACCTGCGTATATATTCAAAAATAATAGGAAGGCATCCTTCGTGCGGCCGGGTAATATTCATCGAAACTTGCGCCATTTTCTGCTGCTCTAAATAGAGCCCTAAAGCTCTGACACCATCAAGCTCGGGAACGATATTTCGAACATTTCTGATTTGCGCTGCGATTTTCCTGGCTGGCTGATCATTTTTGTATTTGAAATTGATATTGTAGGCGATTAATGGCCCGCGCGCACCAACAGCCATCGCTCCCGCTGTAGGGTGCGCATGGGATGGCCCGGCATCGGGAGCATTTGCACCTGTCAATTCGCGGCCAACTAGTTTTTCAAATCCTCCTTGACGCAGGTCGGGAAGAGCAGACTGCCTGGAGGGAAACGCTGCCCATTCGTAGAAGTAGACTGGAAGATTGTATTGTTCAGCAAGCGCATATCCTATTCTGCGTGCAAGATCTACAGCCGATTGCAGTGTCCCTCCGCGAATCGGTACGACCGGGAGAACATCTATTGCACCCATTCTCGGATGCACTCCTGCGTGATAATTCAGGTCGATTCTATCGATGGCGATTTCTGCAGCGTTCATTGAAGCCAGAGCAATAGCATCCGCACTTCCCAGAAATGTCATAACCGAACGATTGTGGTCGGCGTCCGCTGAATAATCAAGCAGATCGATTCCTGGTGAGTTCGAAATTGCAGAGGCGATACTCCGTACGATCTCGTTATTTCTGCCTTCGCTGAAGTTCGGAACACACTGATAAATAGGAACAGTATTATTAGATTTCATCGTATTAATTCTGAATTAGATTGTGATTTAAAACGTATTGGCGATTAGCAGACTCAATTTTGGAATATATGGTATAAATATTCCTGCATTCCTACCGATAATTAAAAGTTGCTCAACCTTATTTTATCTGACGTGACGAAGGAAACTACTGCATGTTTCACAAACGAAGATTTCGCGGCTGGTTTCCATTCTTAATTTTGCTTTTTGGCGTGGGAATGCTGGGTGCGATGCGCGAAAGCCCCGCAGGTGGCGACGTGAACTGGGCCACCTCCTATGAAATGGGGCGCAAAAATGCGATTCGTACGCATCGACCTCTTCTGCTCAGTTTTCATACTCCCGGATGCGGGTGGTGCGAGAAAATGGATTCCGAAACATTTACAGATCCCGCAGTCGTAGATATGATGAAAAAATTTGTGTGCATACGTGTAGATTCGGACATGAATCCAGGCCTTGTATCTAAATTCAAAGTCGAGTCTTATCCCTTCACTATCATAGTTAACCCCGATGGTAAACCTCTCCTTCAAATTCCAGATTACTCACCCTCTGATCAGTTTCTCCCGATACTCAAAGCAGTTTTAGATGCAGGCAAAAAGTAAAGTATTCCCAGACCAATTTATGCCGAACTTCATCCCTGCTTATGTTAAAAGGGATAGCCGTACGGCAGCATGAATACACATTCTGCACGATCGCTGCAATAAAATTTCTCTTGACAATAAAAAAATCTACTACCATACTGGATAGATGCTGAAATAACTGACGGAGAGATTAACTTCCGTTTCACTCCAGCGTATAATTTATGAATCGAAATTATCAAGGGTATTAATTTTTATGGCCAAATCGCTCATCATCGTCGAATCTCCAGCGAAAACGAAAACACTCAAGAATTTTCTGGGTGATGACTATATTATTGAAGCTAGCATGGGACATGTGCGTGACCTCCCCGAACGGCAGCTGGGGGTAGATGTCGATAACGATTTTGCTCCCACCTACCGGCCAATCGCTGCTCGAAAAGATGTGCTCAAAAGACTCAGCGCGGCTGCGAAAGGTGTAAAAACAGTCTACCTTGCTTCTGACCCGGATCGAGAGGGGGAAGCAATAGCATGGCATCTAGCAGAGGCGCTAAAATTAACTAATCCCGTTCGCATCCAGTTTAATGAGATAACAAAATCGGCAGTGCAGCAGGCGCTCGCAAACCCGCGAACGGTCGACATCGATCGAGTGGATGCGCAGCAGGCCCGGAGAGTTCTTGATAGGCTGGTAGGATATAAGCTCTCTCCCGTTCTCTGGGCAAAAATTCAGAAAGGCTTGTCCGCAGGCCGAGTTCAGTCGGTGGCGGTGCGGCTGATCTGTGAGCGAGAACGCGAAATTCAAGCTTTCGTGCCGGAAGAGTACTGGTCGCTCACAGCGCTTCTTACACCAATATCTCCGGAAAAACGATTCGAGTTCCCGGCGAAGCTGCACTCCCGTGGCGGCGAACGCGTGGAACCGAAATCACAGGAAGATATCGATAAAATTTTAAGTGATGTGGATGGGGCGAACTACCGTGTTTATGAAGTAAAGAAGCGTGAACAAAAACGGAATGCTGCTGCCCCATTTATTACCAGCACATTGCAGCAGGAAGCCTCCAGGAAGCTTGGGTTCAGCAATCGCCGAACCATGTCTGTGGCTCAGGCTCTCTATGAGGGAATTGAGCTGGGGCCCGAAGGAAGTGTCGGGCTTATAACCTATATGCGAACCGATTCCGTTCGTGTTTCAGAAGAGGCCCAGTCCGATACAAGAGCTTTTATTGCAGAGAAGTACGGCTCTCCCTATGTGCCATCCGCTCCCAAGCAGTTCAAATCCAAAGGGGCAGCGCAGGACGCTCACGAAGCTATTCGCCCAACCTATGTGCGGCACGAGCCAGACTCTATTGCCCGCTTTCTGGATAAGGATGAACTGAAGCTATACCGTTTGATCTGGCAGCGATTCGTAGCCAGCCAGATGAATCCGGCCATTATGGACGTCACCACCGCAGATATCGCTGCCCTGAAGGGCGAACTCGCCGCAAAAGCGCCGAAAACTGATAAAGCGAACGCCCCTTATCTGTTCCGGTCAACCGGCAGTACCATCAAGTTCGATGGCTTTATGAGAGTCTATACGGAAGGTAAAGATACGGAAGAGGTCTCAGATGATGAACAGCCTCCGCTGCCACCGCTATCCAAAGACCAGCCGCTCGATCTGATTAATATGCTGCCAAAGCAGCATTTTACTGAACCGCCGCCCCGCTTTACGGAAGCGACCATCGTAAAGGCGCTGGAAGAGCAGGGTATCGGCCGGCCAAGTACTTATGCAAATATCATATCTACTATTCGAGATCGAAACTATGTCGATCTTCTGGAAAAACGCTTTTATCCTACCGAGCTCGGCTTCAAAGTCACAGATCAGCTAGTGAAACATTTTCCCATCGTTATGGATATCAAGTTTACCGCGGACATGGAGTCTAAGCTCGATGGAGTGGAGGAGGGAAAAGAGAACTGGGTGCATCTGCTCCATAATTTCTACGATCCCTTTGCAAAATCGGTCGCTGCGGCAAAAGTGGAGATGGAGAATCTCAAACCTGCTCCGGTAGAGACTGAGTATAAGTGCCCTTCAACTGGGAAGGTGATGTATCTGCGCCAGAGTAGATTTGGCCCCTTCCTGGGATGCAGCGGATTTCCAGAATGCAGGCGTATCCTCAAACTGAATGCGGATGGGACGCCTGCTGAAGGACTTAATTTCTCATGCGGTTTGGATACAGCGGCGGCAAAATCGGGAGAAGGAACGGCGCATGCTGAAGGAGGCGCGGCATCCGGACAGCCTTCTGTGGTAGATCCTAGTTCACTTCCGAACGCTACGGAGTATACATGCCCTGCTGATCACGGGGGTGTTATGATGCTGCGATCAAGCCGTTTCGGGCCATTTCTTGGCTGCAGCAACTATCCGAAATGCCGAACTATGCTCAAAGTTAGCGCGGATGGAACTCTCCAGGACGGCCAGGCGGAACTGTTCAAATGTACCTGGTCTGAAGAGAATGCCAAGCGTAGTTCAACGAAGAAAAAAACGGCAGCTCGTGCGCGTCCGGCAGCTAAAAAAACTACAAAGCGAACGCCTGCTAAATCAGCGGAATAACCGCCTCAATTTGGGAAATTTAAATGCCTGAGATTGTTTCTATCCATTCTGAGATATTTCACACACCGCTGCACAATCCTTTTGTAACCTCTAAAGGAGTCGCTACTGAAGCGCGTGCGGTTGCAGTAAATCTCGTTTGTGATGATGGAACCGTGGCAAGAGGCGAATCCGTTCCTGTACAGTATGTCACTGGCGAAACCTGTGAAACCGTTCTCCAAACAGTTTCTCAAGTCTCACCAGTTTTGCTGGGTGAAGATATTGCCGATTATAAACGATTATTCACGCTCATCAATACAGCAGCGCCTGCCAGCCCAAGTGCCAGATGCGGCATAGAGATGGCGGTTCTCGATGCCCACACTCAGTTCACCAAAACAACACTTCAGCAGCTTTTTGGCGGGAAACTCTTTTCGGTTGAGACAGATGTAACGATCCCCATTGTAGATAACGGGCCAGCGTTGGCGAAAGCAGCCTGGAATCGTGGCATACGAGTTTTCAAAATGAAGGTGGGGTCGGACATAGATGCTGATTTTATGAGAATAGAAGCAGTTCATCGAGATCTCCCGGAAGCGCAGTTCAGGATCGATGCAAACCAGGCGTTCAATCCTAGGGAAGCGATTGATTTTATCTGCAGGCTGAACAGAGACGGCGTCCCTGTAGAGCTCCTGGAACAGCCCGTGTCTAAAGAAGATTTTGACGGGCTCGATTACGTTGCGAAAAACAGCCCGGTTCCAGTTTTTGCCGATGAATCCGTCTGTACAGTGGAAGACGCAGTTCGTCTTGTAAAGACCACTTCGGTACAGGGTATTAACTGTAAAATAAACAAGAACGGTATACAGGGAGTTCTGGATATCATCGAGGCTGCAAAATCGGCAGATAGAAAACTGATGCTTGGGTGTATGCTCGAAACCAGATATAGTACCTATACTGCTCTCTCACTGGCATGCGGCACGGGAACTTTCCAGTTTATAGATCTGGATTCACCACAGCTCCTGAATGAATCTGGTACAAATCCTCACTTCACACAGACCGGCCCCCTGATGCTATTATCCTCATAATCCTTTTAATTTTTTTATATGCTGCAATTTCTGCCGCCTAATAACGCGTATTTAGAGTGTACGATATACTCAATTCTTTGTACAATCTGGTAGTATATATAGTTCTATTGAATAAGTACAGAATGCAACTTTTTCGTTAAAGCGCAGTCTACATTAGTATGATATTAGGAGTGATTCATGTCGTTTAGTCTTGAAGTTAGAAATAACTCTTTGATTTATAAAAGTATGCAGGCCATAGCAGCAGGAATTATTATTCTCGCTGGTTCGATTTCCTTTGTGAAAGCTGATTCTAAAAGTGCCATTCCTGCAACAGTTGGAACTTGGAAAACCACTAAAGCGCCGGTGATCTATAAACCCAACGATCTGGAAAATCACGTTGATGGGGAAGCACAGGCGTTTAAGCAGTACGATTTTCGAGAGTGCGCCTATGCAGAGTACGCTCCCGGGGGTAAAGGGAACCAGCTCATCACAGTAGATGTTTTTCAGATGGGTTCGCCGCTCGATGCCTTCGGATACTACGCCGGGCAGAGGAATGCCCATGCAAAATATCTGAAAATTGGCGCCGAAGCCTATCAGGAGAAGACTGCCCTTAACTTTTGGAAAGGGTCCAATTACGTTCGCATCGCAATAACTGCATCGAATCCCACACCGGCCTATCAGCAGGCGCTTCCCCAGATTGCGCAGGCGGTAGCTGCGAAGCTGACAGGGCCGAC
>JBBRDM010000204.1:0-8795 GCA_038203935.1 Chthonomonadales bacterium | reverse complement strand
ACTTAACCAGAATGCATAGTCAACAGCGCGCTGTACATTAGTGAACAGACTGGAATAGATCTGGTCGAATCGCTCAGCCTGACTCATCCAACTATCACTTGGTAGATCGCCTTATAGGAAAATGAACTGCATAACCGCTTTATCGAATGAATGGAAAGGAATATCGATCTGACGGTCAACGGGCAGGTACTTATACGATACGCTGCGGAGATACTTCAGCCCGGTAAGGTGTAATCAGAGCAGATCGAGCACATTTTTGGAGTGAAATAAGAGCTGCCCTCATCCCCTACCCCTTCTCCCAAAAACAGGAGAAGGGGAGCGCGATTTAGTTGGATTTGACTTTGCTGGAACTGATTTTATAGAAGTGACAATTCATGAATGTGCTTCCTTCTTCCTCCCGCTGTGATATCTTCCACAAGCCCCTTGTATTGATTGAATTCGTATACTATAATATGTTCTGTCGTGGCTGCAAAGTTGGCAAAATCCTCTGTGTCTAATTTATAACTTGTTGCATTGTGTGATTCACCAGGATTGATAGTGGTGGAATTGTGCATCGGAGTAGAGTAAATAGATTTCATCTCACGCGAAAGTCCGCGAAGACGCGAAGAAAAAACAGAAGTTTAAAAAGTATTCCAACAGCAAAAAAATGAGTGAAATAAAATGTCTTCGTCTCTTTACTCGGCTACGCGGACTTCACCTTAGATAAAAGAATTCTGCGTATACAGCAATTTAATCCGTTGAAGAGTAGTAATTTCCTTGTCCAAAAGCATAACAACTACATTCTGAACGAGAGATTAATATTCTGATATAAAAGGGCGGCCGCATGTCGCATCCGGCTTTGCGCGTACAACTTTTCGGCAGTGCTGCGATCTTCATTGGCGAAGAGCCTATTGCAGGTATGAACTCCCCGCGCTTGCAGTCTCTTTTTGCATATTTGATACTGCACGCGAATATCCCGCAGAATCGTCAAACTCTGGCTTTTCTCCTCTGGTCGGATACCACCGAGACACAGGCCCGCAACAATCTGCGGCAGGCTATATTCCAGCTTCGGCAGGCAATTCCACATTCAGAGCATCTGTTAAAATCGGACACGACTACCATCTGCTGGATGATAGATGACACGCAGAGCATTGATACTGCCATCTTCGAGCGCCGCTTGAAGGAAGCGGATACTGCCGCACAAACTGGAGAGTGTCAGGATGTCCGAAGCAAATTGGAGGAGGCAGTCGCACTCTATCACGGTGATTTGCTTCCAAGCTGTTACGACGACTGGATAACCCCTGATCGAGACCGAATGCGCGAGATGTTCCGCAGCGCCTGCGATAAACTCGTGGCAATGCTGGATGAGCAGCACGATTATTCGGCAGCAATAGAAGCCGCGAATCGACTTCGGCAGCTTGACCCGCTAGACGAACAAGTTTACGAATCGCTCATACGCCTTCATGGATTGAATGGTGACAGGGCAGGCGCCAGAAGAGTCTACCAGATGGCCGCGGATACGCTTCGGCGAGAGCTGGACATGGAGCCTGGCGAGGCGCTGCAGACGGTATTTGATCGCAGCCAGCGCTCGATTCGTAAGCCTGCATTCTCCGCACAAGCAGAAACTGCCAACAATTACAATTTGGTGGGCCGATCTGAAGAGTGGCAGCAGCTGCAGACAGCCTGGCAGAAATCTGCTGGAGGCGGAGCGCATCTCAGTTTGATTATGGGCGAAGCTGGCATCGGCAAATCGAGACTGGCTGAGGAACTCTATAACTGGGTCGGGAGACAGGGATTTACGACGGCGTATACGCGCTCCTATGGAGTGGAAGGAAGCCTTTCTCTGGCGCCGATTACAGACTGGCTGCGAAGCAGGCAGCTCAGGCCGCATCTGGAGGCGCTTGATCCCATCTGGCTGACTGAGATCGCACGCCTGCTGCCAGAAATTTTAACGGAATATACCTTTCTCGCTCGGCCTGAACCAATATCGGAATATGGCCTGAGGCAGCGCTTTTTTGAAGCCCTTGCTCGTGGTGTACTTGCTGCTCCCGGACCGCTTCTGTTGTGGATAGACGACCTGCAGTGGTGTGATCAGGAAACTCTTGAATGGCTGCACTATTTTCTACGTTTCCAAACGGCCAGTTCGGCATTAATTCTCGGTACCGTTCGGATTGAAGAGTCACACTTCGACCAACCGCTTTCTGCCATGACCCGGCAGCTGCGCGCAGACGATAAGGTACACATTATCGAACTTGCGCCATTAGATGCTGCCGAAACCGCGAAATTGGCGTTTCAAGTGCAGGGCCATCCTCTGGATGATGTTTCAAGCATTCGCTTATATCAAGAAACAGAAGGAAATCCTCTATTTGTCGTGGAGACAGTTCGGGCAGCCATGTCTCCGCCCGAAGCACTTCAAACCGCATCATTAAATTCGTCGCAGGATACTCTGGCGCTGCCTCCGAGAGTACAGGCGATAATTGCTGGACGGCTTGCCCAGCTTTCCCCTGCCGCACGCACGGTGGCGGAGATTGGGGCTGCGAACGGGCGTGCCTTTACTCTTGATCTCTTGTTACTCGCCAGCCGGGAAAATGAAGAGACGGTTATCGAAGCGCTTGATGAGCTCTGGCTGCGGCGAATCGTGCGGGAGCAGAGTCCCAATGTCTTCGATTTCACGCATGATAAACTGCGTGAAGTGGCCTATACAGAAACGAGCATTCCCCAGCGCCGACTGCTGCATCGTCGCATTGCGCAGGCACTGGTGGATATCCACTCCGGGATGCTTGACCCCATCAGCTCCCAGGTAGCGGCGCATTACGAGCAGGCTGGACTGTTCGATCAAGCGATCCCCTACTACCAGCGGGCAGGTTCGGTTGCGGCCAGCGTCTATGCTAATGAAGACGCAATCCATCTGTACACACACGGGCTTGATCTGCTGATAAAACTGCCTGCAAGCGTGAAACGAGATTCGGTGGAGCTTCAGATTCAACTGGCGTTAGCAACTCTGTATCGAATCAATAAAGGCTGGGCTTCTGCGGATGAAGAGCGCGTGATGAATCGTGTCATTGTACTGGCCGACAAAGTAGGCAATGTTGAACAGCGAATCAGAACGATGTTAGGGGTGCAGGCGCTCTATGTCGTGCAGGCAAAATATGAGAAAGTAGAGAGGTCGCACGCCCAGGCGAAACAGCTCTTCAATCAGACACAGGAGGCCGCTCCACCATTTGCGGATATCTATCTTGCAGGCGCCAAACTGTGTATGGGTCAGATCACAGAATCCCGAGAGATGTTCGATAAGATCGTCGCAGTGCGAAACGACCAACATATCTGGGATCTGCAGGAGTCGCATGGCCTGAACTATCTGGTGCATGGACACGCCTGGAATTCCCATACTTTATGGTGTCTGGGATATCCTGAGACCGCAATGAATACTGCGAAGGCATCCATAGAGTTTGCACGTGAATTTGCTCAGCCTTTCAACCAGTCTCTGGCAATTACATACAAAACTATGCTTGATTGCTGGACTACCGGTACAGGAGATCTTCTCAAATACGCCCAGGAAGCTTGCTCCCTCACAAAGGAGTATGAGGCTCCTTATTATCATGCCTGGGCAAATATTCTTTTGCGTTATGCAGAGGCAGATCTGCAGCCGGAAGCGGAAAATATTAATCGCTTGTCGAACGCGATCAATGTCTTCCTGGAAACCGGCGCGCGCGTCCGATTACCGGTCTTTTACTGTATGTTAGCGCAGATTTGCCTTAAATCCCGACGTAATGAAGAGGGACATGAAGCGCTGGAAAAAGCGCTGACCGAATCTCTTCAAAACAATGAGCACTGGTGGGATGCGGAGATTCACCGCCTTCGCGGTGAACTGATGTGGGCACAGGGCGCAGATGCAAACGATGTAGAGACTGTATTGCTGCGCGCTATCAAGATTTCGAAGGCTCAACATGCAAAATCACTTGAACTTCGCTCTGCGATGAGTTTGGCTCGATTCAGAGTTACAAACGCACGGCATCAGGAAGCGAAGGAGTGCCTGCTGCACGTATACGACTGGTTCACCGAAGGTTATGACACCTGCGATCTTATTAATGCCAAAGCGTTAATTACAAGCTTGTAAAAATATTTTGAAATTTCTCGAAAAATTTTTTTATAACGGCAAAACTAACGATTGACTAACAGACCAATTGGTAGAATACCGCCAGTTACAAAATATACAGGCAACTTGTAACAACTCAAGCCAAACTGTTAAGGTGAACGGAAGGAAACTATGTTAGATCAAGAGACAGTCGGATTATTTCGCGCTCAGATGCGCGGAGAGCTGATTCAGCCGGAGCATGCGAACTATGACGAAGCCCGCAAAATCTATAACGCCATGATCGACAAGCGACCGGCGTTTATTGCCCGGTGCGAAGATGTGGCAGATGTCATCAGCGCTGTTAATTTTGGCCGCGAAAACTGCCTTACTACAGCAATTCGAGGCGGAGCCCACAACGGCCCTGGATTTGGAACCTGCGATGATGGGCTGGTGATCGACCTTTCCCGAATGAAGGGTATTCGAGTGGATCCAGAAAGCAGCACCGTAAGAGTGGAAGGAGGCTGCCTCTGGGGAGAAGTCGATCATGCGACGCATCCCTTCGGCCTGGCGGTTCCGTGCGGCTTTATTGCAAGCACGGGAGTAGGAGGGCTTACGCTCGGCGGCGGTATAGGGTATCTGACCCGCAAATATGGCCTTACCATCGACAATTTGCTCGAGGTGGATATGGTTCTCGCAGACGGACGATTTATCACGGCCAGCGCGGATCAAAACGCGGATCTATTCTGGGCAGTGCGAGGAGGAGGCGGTAATTTTGGCGTCGTTACCTCTTTCCTGTTTCAAGCCAGTCCGGTCAGCACTGTCTACGGAGGGCCAATTTTCTGGCCGATGGAAAAGGCTGCAGAACTGTTAGAATTCTGGAAGGACTTTATGCTTGATGCTCCAGAAGATTTGAATGGATGGTTTGCTTTTGTAACTGTGCCGCCTGGAGCTCCCTTTCCTGAAGAGTACCATCTCAAGAAAATGTGCGCCATTGTTTGGTGCTATACGGGGCCAGCCGAAAATGCGGAAGCAGTTTTTGAGCCGATCCGTCAGTTTAGCACCCCAGCAATCGACTTTGCCGGACCAATTCCATTTCCTGCTCTACAGGGAATGTTCGATGCACTCTATCCTGCCGGGCTGCATTGGTACTGGCGTGCGGATTTCTTTAAAGACTATGATGATAAAGCTGTCAGCCTGCACATCAAATACGGAGCACAGCTTCCCACGATGCATTCCACCATGCATATCTATCCGATCAACGGCGCAGCAGGAAGAGTCGGTCAGCAGGATACGGCGTGGGGTTATCGCGATGCCAACTTTGCCCAGGTAATTGTGGGGGTCGATCCTGATCCCTCGAATGGGGAGCGTATGAAAGCGTGGGCGCAGGACTACTGGCTCGCCCTGCATCCCTATTCCGTCGGAGGAGGATATGTGAACATGATTATGGATGAGGGCGAAGAAAGAGTTAAGGCTGCCTACGGTGACAACTATAATCGATTATCAAAAGTCAAGGCGAAGTATGATTCGGAGAATTTTTTCCACGTTAACCAGAATATCAAACCTGACAGGTAATATTTCATCAAAGATATGGAGAGATGCTTAATACGGCAAACAATTTTCTTAGGGTTATATTTTTCCTAGAAAATGTTTAGCATCAGAGAAAATCCATTGGTATCGATGTGGCCGATGCTGCCATTCAAATGGTAAGCCGCTCCCAGCGAGAAATAGCGTGCAAATTTCCAGTCTACTCCCAGTGCTGCTGCCGGAACAAACTGGGTGGTGTCCAGTAATTTGGCTTCAGAACGGATATGCCCGGCGAATGCTCCGGCAGTAAAATAGGGATGGATAGCGCTTTTATCGTTGGCAGTGGTGATCCGAAAACTTGGGCCGACCATGCTAAAATCGTTTCCACTGGTAAATGGAAGATAGTGGTCGGACGCGCTGATAATTTCTAATCCGCCGGAAATTGCTATATTCCATCGATGGGCTTTTTTTCCATAGAATCGGGTCTCACCATAAAATTTAGTGGAACCGAGAGCAGACCGCGCAGATGAGGCGCTGAAAAAATAGGCCCCCGGGCTGAGAAAGCTTCCAATAGCTTTGAGTGCAGGTGACTGCGCCCGGCAAACATCCTGCAAAAAAATCATCGCAAATATCACGACTCCCAAACTCAACTTCTTGAGCGCAGCTGCATATCTTCTATTCAACAATCTCTGTCCTCCTGATTTGTTTATCCATCCATGATTACGTTTTCAAAGGCTCGTCTGCTTGACATCCCTAGTTTAAATAGCTATAATTATGGCTGCATCAGTGTACCTGTTTCGTATCAAGAAAACAGGTTTGGCAGCTCTGCATAGAACGCGCAGCAGAGATTTGAGAAGGGATTTCGATTTAGATGACCCGTATTATTACTTGTGAACTGCTGGCGTTCGTATTTTATTTTCTCTACGGCAGTTTTTTCGAATGGGCGTTCCACAAGCATCTGTTTCACTCACCGAAGTATATCAAAGCGACCTACAAAGCACATGCCATTGTGCATCATCAAAAATTTAAGTATGAACTCGATTCTTACGAGTGGCATAACGGCAAGTCCAAAGAACACATTGCGATGGACTGGTTCGCACTTCCACTTTTCCTGGGCGTTCATCTTCCATTTTTTATATTCGTACAGTGGATCACCGGCATTCCGAGCGCAATTGGCGGAATCGCAGCGATCACAGCTTACTACGCAATCTACGAATATTATCACTATTGCATGCATGTCCCGGAAGGCCGGAAATTCGAAACATTCCGGATTTTCCTTTTCGCTAAAGAACATCATCGGCTGCATCACCGGCATCCTCAGAGGAATTTGAATGTATATTTTCCACTGGCAGATAAATGTCTGGGCACCTTTATGAGCGTTCCTAAATTTATTGCAGATCAGAAGGCGATCGAATCCGTCACAAATACCCAGGCCCACAGTTCCATGCCTGCTGCTGCAAAACCTCTTCGCAGAGATGACAAATTAGAAGCATTTGCAAAGAAATAGCATCATTGCATTCCTTTTCCCGCACTCCATATAATAAAATGGAGTGCGATTGCATTTGGATATCCTTATTATAAAAGATCCGGATTATAAAAGATCCGGAGGTTGAAAACCCCCGAATTATAAAAGATCCGAATTATAAAAGATCCGGAGGTTGAAAACCCCCGTCTGGAAAAAGCGGTCGTCTTTCAGACGGATCGAACGAGCTAGTTTATTGGTTGATTCTCTGTAACATTTGCCGGAGGTTAAAAACCCCCGTCTGGAAAAAGCGGTCGTCTTTCAGACGGAATTCCTGTCCGCAGGACGGTTGGCCACAGGCCTCCCAGGCAGGTCATTCATGGCCTGTGAATCCGATCTGAATATATTATTCCGGAGGTTGAAAACCCCCGTCTGGAAAAAGCGGTCGTCTTTCAGACGCAATGCCGTCCTTCGGACTGGAATTCATATTTGAAATCAGTCTATGCAGGGAGCTAGCTACCGGAGATAGGCTTTGCAATTTCGTCCACAGGCTTCACTGGGTGCAAAACTGCTTAAAACGCGGTAGTTTTTCATATGGTGCAACAGATATCTCTTCTACATCAAATTGTACACATTCCGATGTAATGAATAGTTGGAGGCGATATGAGTTCCTGGAACCACTACTTTCATGTTGTTTGGGCCACTAAAAATCGTCGACCAATTCTTACTCCGGAAGTAGAATCCGCAGTATTCAAGTGTGCGATTACACTAACAACTGAAATGAAATGTGAATTACTCGCTATCAATGGAATGCCTGATCATGTTCATATACTAATATCCACAGGTCCACAAATCGATATTTCAGCGCTTATTAAAAAAATCAAAGGTACCACGTCGTCTATGGCGAATACCATGATGGATCATCAAAATTATTTTCGGTGGCAGGAAGGTTACTATTCAGCGACAGTGACACCGTCTCACGTACCCAAAATTAAAGAGTATATACAAAATCAAAAAGAGCATCATCAAAATGGATCCACTCATTCATCTTGGGAAATATTGCAAGATGAACAGCATAACTCTGCAAAGCAGTAGTTTAAAAATTGGAAAATGGATCTAGATAAACTTAAAGTAATAGTATACGTCTAAAAGCCGACTGCTTTTTCCAGACAATTACACCCCGGCTGAAGCCCGTGTCTGGAATTGCGAAGCCCATCTCCAGTAGCAAGCTCCCTGCATGGGCTTAATATCCATCTGAATTCCAGTCCGAAGGACGGAATTCCGTCTGAAAGACGACCGCTTTTTCTAGACGGGGGTTTTCAACCTCCGGATCAATTCGACCTTTTTCCAGACGGGGGTTTTCAACCTCCGGATTAAATCGGCAAACATTCCGTCTGAAAGACGACCGCTTTTTCCAGACGGGGGTTTTCAACCTCCGGCAAATGGTTCAGACGGAGGTTGAAAACCCCCGGATCAATTCGGCAAATGTAACTATGATATTTCAAACACCGTGGTTTTTGAGTGCGCTGACGCTTGCATCGATCCCACTTTTAATTCATCTCCTTCGGAGACGTAAAGTGGTTGTTGTACGCTGGGCGGCTATGGAGTTCCTTCTGAACTCTATGCAAAAGCAGCGCAAGCGACTTCGTATAGAAGAGATTCTGCTGCTCGCGGTGCGTATGCTTATCGTGCTGATTGCGGCCTTTGCGTTTGCGAGGCCGGTTCTGAGATCTATTGGGCTTCCCATATTGGCGC
>JBBRDM010000203.1:0-8850 GCA_038203935.1 Chthonomonadales bacterium | reverse complement strand
TCGAAGCCGGTAATGGCCGGAAGGAATTAAACTGTTCGTCCGATTACGCACGATAGCCAGCATAATTACATCTTCCGTACCGACAGCAGCCCCGCGTTCGGCACCAAAATACTCAATGGTGGGCGCGGTGGACGGAAGTTGACGTATTTCGGCGAGAACAGAAATTGATGGAAGGATGAAACCCAGGAGGAGAAAAACCCACAAGGCAAGGAGTTTGCCCTCACCCCCCGGCCCCCTCTCCCAAAAACAGGAGAGGGGGGGACTCTTGCGAGTAGTTTTTACTATTTTAGTCAGTTTCAATACCCCGCCCGATGAAATCAGCCAGTGGAGAAATGGAAACTGAGTGACTGGCAACTTAGCCTTGCTGGTTTTTGGCAGAGGGAGCAGGGCGATAAGGGCAAAATCCTCTCCCTTTATAGGGAAAGGGAGCCCCAGGGTGACGGCGTTCTCAGTTATTGTTCTATTCTCCGGTTTTCTCTGGGATCGGCTGGGTGGAACCAAACTCGGAACTACTGCTCTTTCGTGCTTCCATCCTGCGCTTGATCTTTGCCTCGATACCTTCTTCGGTTGGCTCATAAAATGGGCTTTCGGGCAGGCCAGGAGGAAGATAGTCCTGCGCTACATAGTGGCCGGGAAAATCGTGCGGATAGAGATAATCCACTCCATGTCCGAGTTTTTTTCCACCTGGATAGTGGGTATCTCGGAGATGTATTGGGACGGGTTCAACCCCGTGCGCTTTCACTGCTTCCATCGCGCGGCCAATCGCAATGGTGGAAGCGTTACTCTTGGGCGCAGCAGCGAGATACGTAACCGCCTGAGCAAGAGTGAGGTGCGCTTCCGGGAGCCCGATAAACATCACTACTTGCGCGGCCGCATTCGCAAGTACCAGCGCCATAGGATCGGCGTTACCGATATCTTCGGAAGCCAGTATGACGAGCCGCCGCGCAATAAATTTGATATCCTCGCCCGCAGTGAGCATTTTAGCTAGCCAGTAGAGCGCAGCATCTGGATCGGAGCCTCGAAGGCTCTTTATGAAAGCGGAGATCGTATCGTAGTGCTCATCGCCATCTTTGTCGTAGGCGAGCTTGCGAGACTGAGCCCCTTCCTCCGCTAGTTCCAGCGTGAGCAGACGGCTGCCATCGGAAGCGGGAATGATAGCCTGAGCGGCCGCTTCCAGCGCCGTCAGCGCAGTTCGAGCATCACCGCCGGATATGTGCGCCAGATGATCCAGCGCAGCCGGCTCAGAGTCGATCACTAAATTGCCGAGGCCGCGTTCGGTATCCTTAAGCGCGCGCTCCAGCAGAAATCGGATCGCAGAGTCGGAAAGGCGTTCGAGACGGAAAAGCCGGGATCGCGAAAGCAATGGCGCATTTACTTCAAAATAAGGGTTCTCGGTTGTAGCGCCGATGAGGGTGATCGTTCCATCTTCCACATGCGGAAGCAGGGCATCCTGCTGCGCCTTATTCCATCGGTGAATCTCATCCACAAACAGAATCGTTTTCTGGTTTAGCTTTCGCCGACGCTCACGGGCACTCTCTATTACTTTTCGAATATCCGCAACCCCGCTGGTAACGGCGCTGTAGTTTTCAAAACAGGCGTGTGTGGCCCTGGCGATAATTTGTGCGAGCGTCGATTTACCACTGCCTGGTGGTCCCCAGAAAATGACGGAGTTGAGCTGGTCGCGTTCGATTGCCCGGCGAAGCAGAGTTCCTTCGCCAACCACTGCCTCCTGCCCGGCAAACTCGTCGAGAGTTCTGGGCCGCATTCGGGCAGCCAGAGGTGCATTCGGATCTACCTGCAGCATCGCGGCAGTAGTCGATACGAACTCATCCGGATTAAAAAGCCCTCCGACCGCATCTGGATTATTCACTCTTGATGAAGCCATACATTTATTGTAGCATAGAACAATGTCTGAACTGGATTATACAAATTTCGTGATTAACCATCATTGCAGATATGGAAATCGTTTGTGTCACAATAGTGCATGTGTAAATTGTTGGGGAACGCTTAAATGGGAGCTTTACTTCATGAGACATTCCAGAAGATTCTCGTCGTTAAATCAACTGCTGCATGCCATTATCATTTTAGCTATTCATTCATTTTTCCTTGTTCCTCACGCAGCAGGCAGTCAATCCACGATATCTCCTCAGTCAGTTCCTATTGTGACAACTCCGAATATGGAATTACTCCCTGATGGGAAAATCGTGTGGAAAAGCCAACTTGCAAACAAGCTTGATCTTACATCAAATTACGATTCATATCTTATGTTTTCCTCCAATGGAAAGTCAATCTTAATAAAGCAATCCAGAAATTTTTATCGCGTTCTTGATGCAAAAACAGGCAGATTGTCAAGGATCATAAGGTTTACTTCAAAAAACGATCAAGAGGGTGTTGAGTTTTCTCCAGATCTATCTTTAGCAGCTATCGCACGACGTAATTATGTTGTGGAAATTACTGATACAAATACGAGAAAAGTAGTTCGCAGAATTAAAGTGCCTGTGATTAAAAAATATCGTGACACATATAAAAATAGTTTCGCTGGTATTGAAGGCTTCTCTGCCAATGGAAGGTCGTTAGTTACATATTGTCCTGATGGATATGTTCGGTTATGGGATGTTAAATCAGGCAGGCTTATTTGTGCGGTCTATACCGGAAACAAGCAGCATAAACTACTCCATATCACCGACATGAAATTTTCTGATGATGGGCAAATCCTGGCTACACGTGAGGAGACTGGTCAGGGTGAACAAGCATATTCCATTGAAAGATTTAACTTCTGGAACTGTAAGAGTGGGAAAATGATTTGCCAAACGGAAGAAATGGGCTGTAATACCTCGATACTCGGCTTTCTCAAAAATAATGATGAATTCACCGTAGCAAGAGAAATCGAAGCTTGGGGTTCAAGTGATCGAGATATCATTACCTTTAATATACATACCGCTCAAGATATTAAAACGCTTGAGTGGCGAAAGAGCGCAGGTGGCATTGGATTATCAACTTCTCTTTCATGCAGCAGAGTATATCTTGCGCTCAAAACGGAGGATCTTGATGATTATGGCGATGATAAGGCTTATCTTTTGAATCTTCAAATTGGACAAGCTGTTGCAGCATATCCCATCGGTAGAGGTAATGTCGAACTAGCTATCTCACCTAATGGTGACCAGCTTGCAGTACTCAAAAAAACTGGTGAACTCGAAATGTGGCAATCGCCCATACTTAAATAAAAGAATCTTTTAAAGTAATTCAATATTGTATCTTCTCTGCAGTTGATGAAATATTAAATTTCCATGTTAATTAAAATACAATCCATCCCCTCTCCTAAAAACAGAAGAGGGGAGAAGTTGGAAGCAAATTGGAATGAGTATTCCTAATACTGCACGGTGACAGGCTTGCCGGTTTCGAGGGATTCGTTAGCGGCGAGAGCCAGCAGGGTAGTTCGAACTCCATCGGCGTGGGTGCAGCGGATACCCGAGCGATCGCCGGATTTCACTGCATCGATAAACGCCCGGTCTTCCACAGGGAAGATATCGTCTATGTCGCCTTTTATCTCTTCTGCAGCGCCATCACCTGCAGTGGCAATATTCACATGGTGCGCCCAATCGGTAAATCGAGATGCATGTTTCGCTGCCCATACGTTCAGGAAAACGCCTCCACCTGCCATCGAGGAACAGCTCGACATAATATTACCAACTGCTCCGCTGGCAAATTTCATCGAGACCACCATCGCGTCATCCAGGTTATAGTTCGTAATGAGATTCGGCAGTTTCTTGTTAAAACCGTTCGCTGCGTAGGCAAACACTTCCACGACTTCCCCTGCAAGATACCTCGCGAGATCGACCGTATGAATTACCTGCTCCACGAACTGGCCGCCGCTTTTCTCTTTAATCGGCCACCACTGGCCGATGGGGGCGTTCGCGAAGTAGTCGCCTTCTTTCATCAAAGGTGGCCCGCCGGTCCAAGCGCCATCGAGCAGAATAGCTGGATCCTGAGAAAGCAAGTCTTTGGCTCGATTGACCGATTTTCGATATCGGTTCATAAAGCCTGCTGCAGTGATGAGGCCGGATGCTTCCACTTCAACCGCGAGTTTTCTGAGGTCCGCAGGGTCGATACCGAGAGGTTTCTCAACGAGGAATGGTACTTTTGCCGCGACGCATGCGCGTTCCGGAGTGCCGTGAGCGTAGGTGGGTATAAGTATGTAGGCGGCATCCAGTTCCGTGTTAGAAAGCATTTTAGCGGCATCGTCGTAGACTACTCCACCATATTTATCAGCGTGCTTTTGGGCTCTTTCAACCACGATGTCGCAAAATGCTGCGAGTTCCACATCGGGTGAACTCGATAGATGGGGCAGGTGCGCGCCAGATATACCGCCGCAGCCGATCAGCCCTACCCGGATTTTTTCTTTAACTTGTGCCATCAGGCTTTTCTCCTCCTCGCGAAATCTACATGGCTTCCGATGGCTGCATGCCATTCACATTACGAGCCATTGAGTATACATTCTGTATTGCAGTTAAAGGTTCCTTCTCTAACCATTTACAGAGTTTACAAATTTGGGAAATAGAGTGGGTGATTCTGGATGCGGAGCAGATATATTGGAGTGATACAAACTACTGATGCTTGGATTTTACTCAATTAGGTCGACGAGATGAGTACTGTCGAAGGACTTGAGACCAGAATGATTTCCGGTTAATACTTATAAGACTATTAGATCACGAGCAGAGCGGGAACAGTTAATTTCGTTTTGATTTTGTGACGTTACACTTAAGGCTGGCAGTCCGGACATAAACCCCAGTAGATGACCTCTGCTTCGTCTATCACGAAACCATAGTTAGTTTTCGGTTCGAGGCAGGGCATTTTCCCGACGGCACAATCCACATCGACTGTATTTCCACACTTCCGGCAGATAATATGGTGGTGATTATCTCCAACACGAGTTTCGTATAAAGCTGCACGCCCTGCTGGCTGGATTCGCCTGACCAGGCCTGCTTCTGCGAGTGCGTTTAAGTTGTCATAAACTGCTTGAGTCGAGAGTGAACCAAGCTTTTCACGCGCAGCGACTGCAATCGTCTCTGCATCTCGATGCTGGCCTTTTTCAGAAATTGCCGATAAGACTGCAAGCCTTGCGGCAGTAATTCTCAGACCGGATTGTCGAAGCTGTTCTTTCATAATGCCACTATCCTGTTCCATGGCGCCTATAATTGGAATTATCGATGGATTCAATTATGTTACTGAGTACATTATACTATACTTTACGATCTTGTAAAACATTATCCCATATCGTTCACATCGAAAGAATGGCCAATCGCTATTCGATTTCCTCGCATCCATTCCTCGGCGCCCATAGCGCGTTTCCCCTCGGGTTGAACAGTTATGAGCCGAACTACACTCGCTTCGCCTGCGGATACTAACGCTTGTTTTGCGCTGACAAACGTGCCATTATTTTGCATATCCCAGTCACCAATCGCGGGCTCTGCTGCTATGATTTTAATCCGCTTCCCCTGATAAAATGCTGTCGCTCCTGGTTTAGGAGTTACGCCGCGAATACGACTGCAGATCATAACTGCATTTTCCTGCCAGCGTATTATTCCGTCTTCCGGAAGCAGAGCGGGCGCAAGAGTTGCAAGGGAACTGTCCTGAGGATGCCTTATTAGGGTGCCTTCAGCCAGTCCCTGAACAGTTTCCAGCAGCAAATTAGCACCTATATCTGCAAGCTTTGGAGTAAGCGTCCCAGAGTTATCATCTGCTTCAATCGCTAATTCTCTTTTTAGCAGTATATCTCCGGTATCCAGTGTCGCATCCATCCACATAGTCGTCACCCCAGTCACTTGCTCGCCTGCCATGAGGCATCGTTGGATAGGAGCGGCGCCTCGATATTTTGGCAGCAGGGAGCCGTGTACATTGATTGGGCCAAGATGCGGAAGGTCAAGGAGCGCTTGCGGAACGATCTGGCCAAATGCTGCAAGGGCCAGTAAATCCGGTGAAAGCAATCGCATCTTCTCAATAAACGATTCCGCACGGACTCTTCTGGGCTGATAGGTTAACAATCCCAGCCGAGCCGCTGCAAGCTTGACCGGGGGCGAGGCAAGCTGTCGGCCACGACCCTGCGGCCTGTCTGGCTGCGTAACCACCGCCAGTATTTCATGGCCGGCATTATACATTCGCTCAAGCGAAGGGACGGCGAACTCGGCCGTCCCAAAGAAAACTATGCGCAGTTTATGTAACGACATCTGCCATCCTTCGAACTAATCGCGCGGCGCTTCATTGCCATCTCCGTCTTCGCCATCACCAAATACCCATTCCAGTGTTTCCGGCAGCGCTTTCTGGATAAATAGAATTCCATCGAGATGGTCGACCTCGTGCTGGATGACACGCGCTTCTAGATCGTGTGCTCTTCGTGATACCGGTCTGCCTCGTTCATCAAATCCTTTGACCCGCACCTCTTTAGCGCGGGGAACCTGGCCCTGTAATCCGGGAATGGACAGGCAGCCTTCAGGAGGGTCCAACTGCTCGCCTTTTTCCGATATGATTTTGGGATTCACAAGCACTTTGACCCCGTCTCCCGTATCGTATACGATAATTCTTGTGGAGACGCCAAGCTGAGGCGCCGCGAGTCCAAGCCCATTTGCTTCTTTCATCGCACTGCTCATGCGGCTGATTAGATTATGTGTTTCGGCATTATATCGGGTTACCGGTTTTGCTACCTGCTCTAAGGCGGGGTGACCCAGTTTAACTATCGCTTTGTGCCGAAACCAGGCTTCGTGAAGTTCTTTAGGTACATCTGCAGGAATATGATTAGGGCCGCCATTCGATAACATACAAAAAATCCTCACTGGACAGACAGGCAAAATTCGAACTATTTGAATTTAAGGAACAGTTTATAACCTTCGCCTACATTATACAACATGCGCGGATTATTCTTTATGGAACCCCGGGCATCCACGCAAAAATTGGCGCCTCAGAGATTAGTCAGAGGCGCCATGTTCTTATAGATAAATTATATTTGGATATTATTTGACTCTGCGTCGCAATAATAAACCAGCTCCGGATACTCCTAATCCAAGAAGTACCGCCGCACTGCCCGGTTCAGGAACTGATGTGTTCAGGCTGACATTGTCCAGAGATGTGTTATCTGCGCCTGCATTCCAGTCACCGAGAATAAGGAATGCCTGCAGGCTGCCGACAGTTGCATCGAACACTGCAGTAGTTGGAGTGGACATCGTCGCCAGATCAGTCCAGCCTCCCGGAGTTAACGGGATCATATAAGGTGTGAAACCAGTGCCTGGAGATGGAGCTACATATCCTAGAATATGACCGGCTCCCTGCAGAACGACTGCTCCATGAGGAACGCCGCTTGAAAATTCATCCGCGAGATCAAATTTTATAGAACCACCAAGTGCTGCAGACTGATCTCCCAGGAACTGAGAAGGAGCTGCAAAATAGAAAGTGTGAGATGATGGATCGGTTGAACTAATGTAACCGCCAGGATTGCCGCCGGTGGCATTCCATGTTACAGGAAAAATGCCCAGGACAGTTTGTGTCTGCTGATTAATATCTACGGCGAACCATCCGTCTGCCCCCGTATCAAAGGTGCTCTGAACCAGCTGAGCTTTGGCAGTTCCAGGATGAAAAAGGAGTGCTGCGCATGTTGCAGCAAGCATGCATTTCATTCTCATTATAGAGATTCCTTTCTTGAAAAAGATCACAGATCTTGCTGTGATAGTTGGCATCATATCTTCCGTCCAAGTCATTATTGTAATGTCCTGTTGGATCGGACCGATATCATACAGTCTTCAGTTGGGATTAGAAATGGCGTTATTGCAGTTGAGGTAGAGGACGCTATAACGCGGTTGAGTCATATATAGGTTATACGCTTACTATACTGACTAACAATCAAACAATACAGTTCCAGAATAAATCATGTTTTTTAACAGGAAGAATATAAATCGGGAACTTTTTTCATGGACGCGGATAGCAGCATTAAAACAGGGGATTAAAATTGATTAATTTTAATAGTACGCCTGGAGAGATTCGAACTCACGGCTTCTTGCTCCGGAGGCAAGCACTCTATCCACTGAGCTACAGGCGCAGAACTACCAAGATTACTATACCAAAGGAGATTTAAGATGTCAAGGACTTTGTTCGTTTAAAATCGATGGCTTTAAGGAAAATCCGCTTCTTTTACCGTAAGATATGAGTTTACTTTGGGATGATCGATCTCGGTAAATTTCCCGGAGGGCCATAGAATGCTTATCTTATCCGCCTGATGATGACCCAATCCAAATAGCACACGGGGATCACAGGAAGATAGATAACTTCTAGTGCTGGAAACATATCGGCTCTGGCTCCAGCCTGAACTGGTAACGGTGATTAACGATCCCGTGGCATCTCTGGGGCTTTTAGAACCGACTAATTCGATCCCGATCCAGTCACCGGCTGGCCTGGTTTCATTATGATAGAGCCGAACCGGGCCGCCATTCTCAAACAGCAGGAAATCTGGCCTTCCATCGTTATCGAAATCTCCCTCGGCAAGGCCGCGGCCAATAAATGGAGTGTTCAGCCCGGAAACTGTTCCCACCTCTTTAAAACTTCCATTCTGCTGATTTTGAAACAGCGCAGGCAGCTGTTTATAAGGCACATGCACTCCTCCCACCGTGAGTGATGGGTCATCGTCGATATGCCCGTTCATCTCGATTAGATCGGGCCAGCCATCCAGATCAATATCGGCAAAAATAATTCCGAACGTCGTCATTTTGCGCGTCGGATCAGCGATCCTGGCTTCCTGTTTTCGATTTTCAAAAAGCACTGTTCCATCGGATGCATTCGGGGGGCTGATGAAAAGAGTAGTCTCCTGCT
>JBBRDM010000202.1:0-8927 GCA_038203935.1 Chthonomonadales bacterium | reverse complement strand
CTCTGCCAGCGCAGGCTCACTCACCACATAGGATTTGGATTTTGCCAGATCGCCTTCGCTTCGTTCAGGATAGTGGCGATAGAGATAGTCTGCTATAGCCAATCCTACTATAGAATCACCCAGAAACTCAAGTCTTTCATTGCTGCTCAGCGAGGAGATCAGAGCAGCCGAGCGATGTGTCAGTGCATGATCCAGATATTTTAAATCTTGAAACTGAATCCCTAAAAGGGTTTGCAGCTCGGAAAATGACTCTTCATTCATAAGCAGATACTTGGATGTGGTTAAAATTCATGCTGGAAGCTCAGAGGAAATAATCATGTCTCCTTAGTTTATGGAACGGAATGAAGAATCCTTCTATTAGGTATCGATTCAATACAAAACCACGGCTTAAGTTTAGTTCTCAATGTCATCTGAGGAGCTTATGCTTCTTTTATTCTCCATTGCAGTGAAGCTGCAATTTCCACCAATTTTTTCAAAACGCCAAAATTTTATTAGCGCTGCTTATCAGCAGGAATAACTCCAGCGTCTTCGTGAGTTTTTGTAAGTACTATTTTTTACCGCAATTTAATAGAAAATGCGCGCAAAAATTCACTAAAAAATGATATAGTATAGCTACCTCACCTCTGCCATCTAAGGAATTTCCACTGCAGCCACAACATTCCAAAGTGTCCGATCGCCTCTTCTTGAGTATTGAATGGCAGTTCCTAATAAATGTTCGGAGAAAATAACGTGAATCGACAAAGCTTCTTTCGCCTGCACGCTTCCATCGCGATGCTAATTGGTGTCGTCTGTCCCGTTTTTGCTGCCACTACGGGAAGTATTACAGGCCAGGTAACCAGCGCTTCCAGTACAGCGATATCCGGTGTGACGGTAGCTGCTGGATCTGTTTCTGCCATGACGAACTCTACAGGACACTATACTTTAACAGGAGTTCCCACCGGGACGCAAACCATAACTGCTTCTAAAATTATGTATTTATCCGGAAGCGTTCAGGTACAGGTTCAAAACCAACTTATAACCGCAGCCCCTGCAATCAAATTGGCTCGAAACTGGGCAACGGTGACAGGGCTGGTAACTATTGACGGAACGACGACGCCAATTTCCGGTGTGGTAGTATCGACGACAGGCGGCCCTGCCAACGTTCTCACGGGAGTGATGGGACATTATACTTTTTCTAAAGTGGCTGGAGGTACCCAAACTTTTGTTGCGTCCGCTGCAGGCTATAACAGTGTTTCCCAGACCGCTATTGTGCCCAGCACGGGCACTTTCCATCTAAATTTCAGTCTGTTCGCTAAAACAGGTGTTACTGGACCAGGCAGCTCCATCCCATGGAATGGTAAAAACTGGTTCCTGAGCGGGTGTGACTACGCCTGGTACAACTACGGGACCGATTTTGGGACGGGCGGATGGGGAAAATTCACGAACTGGACTCAGATCGCCACGGATTTCAGCAGCATGCATGCTCAGGGGGTGAAGACCGTGCGATGGTGGGTTTTCGCAGACGGGCGATACTCTCCTGAATGGGCCGCCGCAGGCGATGCCGCGGTATCCGGGCTGGACAGCCAGTTTTTAGCGAATGTGGACAGCGCACTGCAGATCGCCCACGCAAACAACATCTACCTGATTCCCTGCCTTGTAGATTTCCATATGTGGACTTCACCCATAAGCAGCGGCGGAGTGACTGGAGGGGGCCACTACGGTTTGATCACCAATTCCACAATTCAGCAGTCGTATCTTGACAACGCCTTAAAGCCATTTCTGCAGCACGTCGCAGCAAGCCCATATAAAAGTAATATAGTTGCCTACGATATTGTAAACGAACCGGAGTGGACTATTAAAGAGATTTGGAACGGGTCTATGCCGCTGGCCCAGGTACAGGCATTTGCAAAGAACTGTGCTGATTACATTCACACATACGGGGGAGGCGGCTACGCCACACTTGGAGCAGGAACACCTATCTGGGCTAAATACTGGATGGGGCAGGGATTGGATATCTATCAAGTGCACTACTACCCGAACTATGATAACTTCAATGGCGACGGCACACCCGGCAGCGGCCTGCCGACCTATGCCAGCCTGAATCTGGATAAGCCGTGCATTATAGGAGAATATCCGACCGCTGACGGAAACTACACCATAGGCAGCTCGCAGCCTCTCAGTGCCCAATGGTATCTTGATACCATCTATAGCCGGGGTTACGCCGGGGCGTTAGGATGGGGATTTCAGAATATGGATAATTCCAGCAACTGGAGTTCATTCCAGCCGGTCTATACCAACTGGGCTAACGTCTATTCGGCCTATGCAGGGCCAAATTAAGCGTATCAGAATGGGAATGATTTACTCATCGAGTTTAGTTTCGATAGTATTTTCACTCACATAGACGCCTTCTCTAAGAACGAGGCCCTCATCAGACATACTGGCCCACTGCCATATCTGATTGGGGGCCTTAAACCCGGACCTGGTCGCGGCTGCTCCCGTCATTCCATCTTTGCGCAAGGCGATGAGCGCAGCTCCGTAGTTTTGATGTAGTTCTGGTGGTACTTTGCGCATAAGATACCTCAACGCTTCGACGCAGGCTTCCTGCGGCTCCATGCCTCTTTCCATATTCAACACCACGCGATAACTGAGGCAGGCTTTCATCATTTCATCGCCATGCCCCGTGCCAGCCGCCGCCCCGACTTCATTATCCACATACAGACCTGAGCCGATAATAGGTGAATCTCCCACTCGCCCGGGAATTTTCCAGGCCATGCCGCTTGTGGTGCACCCGGCAGCCAAATTTCCTTGCTGATCGAGCGCACAGAGGCCAATCGTGTCGTGCGATTCAGGAGTGAGAAGCACGGGAGTAGTTGAATAGGAACGATTATCTTCAAAATGCGCGACTTCTGATGCAGTCTGACTCTCTTTCCAATGTTGCCAGGCCTGTCTGCCAGATTCGGTGAGCTGATCCTGTTCCAGAAATCCTTCACGGACAGCAAAGCTGTGCGCATTTTCCCCGACTAGAAATGTATGCGGAGTATTTTCCATGACGCGGCGTGCAATGGAGATGGCCCGAGGAATGCCGGCTAATCCTGCCACAGATCCGGCTTGATGACCTGGACCGTTCATGATCGCCGCATCCAATTCGACGATACCATTAGCATTCGGAAGTCCGCCATACCCAACCGAGTGGACGTCCGGATCGTCTTCTGTGACATGCGCTGCTGTTTCGATGGCATCTATGGCTGCGGAACCAGATATGAGTTTCTGCCATCCCGCCTTGCAGGCTGCCTGCCCGAAGGGCCAGGTAGCAAGGATGACTGGTTTTGTCGGGATGCTAATTGAACTGCTCCATTCGCTCTCGCCTCTCTAACTGTTGTGTATACAGCTCCCGATAAATTGCAAATTTCACCTCATGATACGAGGCGGTGTCCGGATTAGGGTGAACCACCTGACCTCGTGCGCTCATTGCTTTCATTGCAGTAGGTAAATCTGCATAGATGCCTGTGGCAGCAGCTGCTAGTATCGCCGATCCTAGAAGTACCGCTTCTGGTTCTCGCGGCAATATGAGCGTCAGCCCGGTGGCATCCGCATGCTCCTGGAGCCAGAGGGGATTTTTCGTGCCGCCGCCTGTTACAAAAAGCGTATCGATCTGATAGCCCTTCTCATTCATAGCGCGTACTATATCGCGCGTTCCATAAGCGACCGCCTGTACTGCACCATAATAAAGAAGCGCCTGTGATGTGATCGACTCATCCAGAGTCAGCCCATCCACGATGGCGCAGGCATGCGGATCAGCATTAGGAGATCGGTTTCCAAGGAAGTCTGCAGTCATATGCAAATTTTTTGTGAGCAGTGCAGGAAAGGCAAGTTTGGCCTCATTTCGAAGGCGTTCGATCTCATCATTCAGAAGCTGGTATACTGTGACGCCTTTAGCTTCGGCAGCCTTGTGGAGGGCAGAAGCATTGGCGTGATCTGCTATTACATGATCGATAGCGCTTCCAGCTGAACTCTGGCCGCCCTCTGTAAGCCACATTCCCGGAACCATCGCACCGAAATACGGTCCCCAGATACCTTCAATATATTTAGGTTCGAGAGAGACTGCCATATGGCAGTTGCTGGTGCCTCCAATAAGCGCGAGAGCGGTTTCGAGTTTCGCTTTCGAAGGCTCTGTTCCCGTATGATCTTCCGCCCAGATCGCCCCGAGAAGCCCCAGACCGCCTGCATGCGCATCGATGATTCCAACACCGACCTGGCAGTTTGTAGAAAGCCCCAGATCAGCAGCAGAAGAAGGTGTTAATCCGCCGAGAGAGGTGCCCATCGGGCGTACTTTGGTGCCGATTTTTCGTCCGTCTGCCAGGTCTTCCAGACCGATTTCTTTAAAATAGTTCTGATCCCATTTACCGTGCTCGCCCTCATGCCCAAGATAAGTCCATTTACAAACGGTGGTACAGAGGCTTCGAGTATCATCACCAGTACATCGATAGGTTAAGTAATCTGCCAAATCAAAAAACTTATCTACTTTGGTCCATGTTTGGGGCAGATGAGTCTTGAGCCATTTGAGCTTAGGTGTCTCCATCTCCGGGGAGAGCTTTCCGCCGACATAGCGCAGCAGATCGTAGCCGCCAGCATTTATAGCTTCTGTTTCCGCCAGTGCGCGATGATCCATCCAGACGATGATATTCCGCTGATCATCGCCTTCTATATCTACGGTGAGAGGTTCATCATTCGAATCCAGCACCACCAGCGAACAGGTTGCATCGAAGCTGATGCCCGCCACAGATTCTGCAGGCAATTTAGACTCTTTTAAAACGGAGTGAACGCAAACTTTTATCGACTGCCAGATATCTTCCGACGACTGCTCGACGAAATTCGGCCTCGGCTTCCAGGTCTGTATCTGCTCTACAGCCGAAGCAATCATCTTTCCATTCAGATCGAACAGTGCGGCCCTCGCACTGCCTGTCCCCACATCGACCCCGATTACATATCTGTTCATTTATTTATCACCTAATAGTATAGCTATGATCCTTTTGCTGAAATTGAAATATTATGCTGATGCACTTTCATAACTATATCTTGACATTTTTTCCAATATTCTTCTTGCAGCGCTTTCCATACTTTATATTGCCCTTGTTTTGGAGGACGAAATTCACGCCCCATATTTTGCATCGCTTCACCGCAATCCGGACAATTCGCTCTGTATTCAAAATATGCGGGACGCTGATAGTCCGGCAGATCGTGAAATGAACGCAGGCGATGCATTTTCCGGCAGTGAAAACATGCAAAGTGTTCTTTATATGCGTGCAAGGCGCAATGACTACATCCCTACCTATATCCTTTTTATTCAAGACGATCAAGAATAAACCGCTTATATTCCAAACTTTTTGATCCGAAATTGATGAGCAATCCTCTGCTCAGTTTAGCAGCCTTCAGATAATTCATAATCTGCGATTCTTCGTTCCCACTTAGTTTAGTCAATGCTTTAAGTTCGACTATAATTGAATCGAAACATATATAATCCGATTGATAAAATACATTCATTACTTCGCCACGATAGTACACTGGAAGCAGTTTCTCACGTTCAAAGGGAATGCCTTTCAACTCAAGTTCACATTGCATTGCCTCTGCATAAACCGCTTCCAGGAAGCCGCGTCCCAGTTCAGTATGGAAAGCCATCGCGGCACCAATGATTGCATATGTCTGAGGATCACTGTCAACTGAATTATCATCAATCTTAAACGTATTCATGTATGATTCTCTAAGTAATACGAGATCTGAAGTACCCTTCAGATAAACCAATGTACGAATAGATAACTACCCTTTAATTCAGCAGAAGTAATCTGTGCTAATCTGTGTAATCTGTGGATAAAAAATCTGAAGTATTCCTGATTAGTATATTTAATATGCGAAGGATTTAAAAGCATTTTATCCACAGATTACACAGATTAGCACAGATTACTTTTTCTAAAATACAACATTAAATTCAAGCAGCATCTTTTTTGATCATGAATATTTCGTCATAGAGCGACGATCAAAGTGCCTTTTGATCTCAAAAAAAATGTAAAGTGGGAACTCGGGTTAAACACATTTCGACGATTATTACCTTGATGCGAATAGCATACACTGAGACGATAACCTCTTTATTCACTGTCCCTGATTTCAGGGCAAGCCCGGACTACATGGCAGGATGCAGGATGAAAACGAGCTTAGAGTGATATCGATTACTCACCATTATATATCGAAATGGAGTGCAATCGCCCATTATGAAAGCGAAGTTGAGCCTTGTAGAAGAGGACTTCTTTCATCGATTTTTCATCGGCATCATATTCAATTTCGCCGTTCCCCTTACTGATTCTATTCTTGGAAGGTGTTCCCCAGCGTTTTATAATAGACTTTAAAGTCGCACCGAGGATGATATTCCCTTGTATTTCTTTATCGGCTGTCAGGCCAGGCGAGGATGCTATTTGAAGTACTTTTGTTGTTGGCATTATTGGAAGATGAATTCCTTGGGAATAATCAATCGATTCCACTACCCTGTCAACTCCGATTTCAACATGAAGTGTAACCTGGTGTTTTTCATCAATATAATAACGGCCACCTAAATGGCCTTCGTCTCTCACAAAATAACCTTTCCCGTACATATGCTGAACATCGGAATCTATGGAAGAACCCACTTTAATTTTCGCACAAACCAATGGATAGCGCTTTGTTTTACTATGCTGCGACTTTACGGAAATTGAGACACATGAAAACAGGAATGTAAAAACTATTCCAATCAAAGCGATTCGGAATACCCGCAACATTTAATTACCCTCAGCGCTGAACTTTGACATAATATTGGGACAAATACCACGAACTCCCAATTTCTACAATTTTACAGAAATCAGCAAAATGGTTACATTTCTGCTATGATCTCTTCGAGGCGGACTGGCCGGCCCTGTTCTGCGCTTCGGTCCATGGCGTAGCAGATCGTATGTGATTTGACAGCATCGGCGAGGTTCACAAACGACTCCACGTTGTTCTGAATGCAGTCTAGGAAGTGCGCGATCTGGCCGTCAAATGGATGATGTGCCACATCTCCGCTGTCCGGGCGGATGGTAGGCACGGCCACCCAGTCGGTCTGCCCGGCAAAGAAATCGGAAGCAAATATTTTATTGTCCCGGATCGTCCCTTTTTCACCGAGAAGATCGATATTGAAGGCATAGGGACACTGCACATCGAAGGAAGCAGAAACCTTTCCGATCGAACCGCCGGCGAACTTGATGATACCTACCAGGTTAGTGTCGTATTCATAGACCTGGTTCACTTTGTTGGAGTAGGCGGTTACTTCTTCCGCATCCTTACCTACAAAATGTCGCAGTGCATCGACAGCATGAATCCCGGCAGAGAGAAGGACGCTGCCTGCAATATGTTTTTTAACGTTCCAGATATACTGTCCGTACTGTGCGCCGATGTGATGCCAGTAGTCCACTTCTCCGTAAAATATATCGCCCATAGCCTGCTCTGCAAGCAACTTTTTGATGAGCAGAAATTGAGGATTCCAATGCAGAACGAAACTGACCACTGTCTTGACGCCGGCTTTTTGCACAGCGCGATGCATTTTACCAAGTGAGACCGGATCGTTCGCCGCAGCTTTCTCGATGAGGATATGTTTTCCGGCTTCTGCGGCCTGAACAGTCTCCTCGGCATGCAGATGCGGAGGCGTACAGATAGAGATAGCATGGATATCTGGATCGGCAGTCATCTCTGTGTAGTTGGAATAGACCTTAATATCTTTCAGCCCTAGAGATTCTGCTTTGGCGCGGGCTTTCTCCGGAGAACTGCTGCTGATGCCCACAACCTTACAGTCTGCCCGCTTCAAATACGATTTAATATGCTCGCCAGCCACCCACCCGGCTCCATGAATACCAACTCCAATGGTCGATGCCATAATCCCACCTCCTTGCGATCAATTATCGTAAAATTTAATTCGAATGCATTATTACTACGGAATACACGGAGCACACGGAAAAAACAAATTCAAGAGATTGATATTACATCGACTGTTAGGTTTCATAAATTTTAGATCTGATGTGATTCCAAAAATATCCTACTCTTTATCTCTGAATCATGATTTTCTGCATCTGCTTTTTCCGTGTGCTCCGTGTATTCCGTGGTTAATAATGTATTTATATGTTTCTAACCTAACTTTTTTCCGCTATGTAAATTCAGTGCATTTCCGTTTCACAAGTGCCCAGTCCGCCTCGATAGAAGTTGAACTGGACATTGGGATGATCTGCAAGAAGGGACATCGGAACTGCCGAATCTGGAATTCCTTTAGAAATCATGAGCGTAGAGAGCCGCATTCCGAATGGATTGTCGTGATGTCCGGGATGCCATATCGAAATTTTCTCCGCCTGCCACGTTTGTTTCGGCCCTACAGTCAGCGCGTGCGTGGGAACCAGCGGAATATTTCCGCCGCCCGATGTTCGGGCATTCTGGATTAGAGTCAGCGGGTGGAGTTCCACTACCCGAGTTCCAAGCTTTCGATACTCGTTTGGTGAGGGGGGGGCGTCTTTAAATGCTCCCGAACGCCGTACAGGATCATTGAAAGCCCAGTGTTTTACCTCGCCCTGCCCGCCCTGCATCACTGCGCAGCGTACACCCGACCAGCTTGCTTCATAAGCTTGAACATCGGCTTTTGGAAAGTGCTGATTTTCACGTGGAAGCGCCAATGGAGAATGAATTCTATCAAAGCAGAGTTCGCGATCTGCACGTGCGAAGGAAAGCGGATGATCTTCGCCTGCCTCTTTACCATTGAGATACCACTCATCCATTCCCCAGAAATGTGCGTTCGATAACGAAAGACCGAGATCATTCACCAGTTGGGCCACAAGTGGCAGCTGCTCTGTAGGACCGATTGGGCCGCAGATTCCAACGGGATTGTCGGAGGTCGACTGCTGCCATGC
>JBBRDM010000201.1:0-8962 GCA_038203935.1 Chthonomonadales bacterium | reverse complement strand
ATTTTCCCCATTTTTTGAAATTGGAGGTGGAACCAAAGACCTTTAATGTGGCATTTTGAAGCTGCGCTAACTGCTGCCCTTTGGTAAGGGATTCAGGGAACGGCTGCCCATGCATTTTTCGCAGTAATGGTTTATTATCCAACGTTTCAAGGTGAGACGGGCCGCCTGCCATACAGAGATGAATAATTCTTTTTGCGCGGATGGGAAACTGTGGAGTCTTTATCACCCCGCCTGCTCCAGCCTCTCTGGAATCGTATCCGAGCGCTAACGCAGGATCGCCAGATAAAAGGCCGAAAGCAATTCCACCCAGCCCATATGCCGATTGTTTGAGAAAGGACCGGCGGTCGATTGGGTCAGAATTATATATAAACTCATTCAAATTTTTCATTTTCGATACCCTTGATTTGAATCTATTTCATGGCAGGATGAATTCTATCCATCGGTGTTTGGAATAAAACTTAATATCTCGTTATCGTTTCATGCAGATTCAGGACAACTCTGCACAGGCTGGTCCAGGCAGCGAGTTCGATAGGATCTGCTGTCGTTGGCGTGGATGCGAAGCCGATTTGGAGCAGTTTCTTCGCATCATCAGGCTTTTCATGGTAAGCCTGCCTAAGCTGCGTCAAAAATTCCAGCAAGGATTTTCTCTCATTGGGCCTTGGATTTCGCGCCAGCGCTTGAATGAATATTCTTTCCAGTCGGGTTGAATCATCCGAAGTTGATGCAAGAATATGTGCTGCAAAAACTCGCGCTGCCTCCACAAATTCAGGATCATTTAGGAGTGTCAGCGCCTGCTGAGGTGAGTTCGTCATTATTCGAAATGCGGTGCAGTCCTCTCGGGAGGGAGCCCCAAAAGCTGCCAGCATCGGCTGCAGGAATGTTCTCTGCCAATGGGTGTATATTCCCCGCCGCCATTGCCTTTCATCGCGCTCCGGGATGTAGTCTCGGTCGGGGAACTGTATGTTTGCGTAGTACCCGGCGGGCTGATAGGGATGGACGGGAGGCCCGCCTAAGTCAGTATTTAGCAGTCCGGCAATTTTAAGGGCATTATCTCGGACGAATTCGGCATCGAGGCGGCGGGGATTCTGAAAAGCGAATAGTCGATTAGCAGGGTCTATCGAGCGCAATTCGGGGCGAGGGCGTGAAGACTGCCGATAAGCTGAAGACATGATGATCAGCTTGACGATATGCTTGATATCCCAGCCGCGGTCGCGAAATTCCAGCGCCAGCCAATCCAGAAGATCCTGATGGATTGGGAGTTCGCCCTGTGTTCCAATATCATCTACCTGATCACTCAGCCCCATTCCAAAAAACTGTTTCCACAGCCGGTTTACAAAGACTCGCGCCGTGAGCGGGTTCTCTGGAGAGACAATCCAGTTTGCCAGATCCAGGCGAGTGAGGCGTTTTCCTGCTGGCAGAGTTGCCTGTGGAAGAAAATGTGGTACCGCCGGAATTACGATTTCTCCATTTTCATTCTGCCAGTTTCCACGAGGCAGCACCCGGCTTATTTTAGGTGTTACCGCTTCTGCCACCATCACTGGAGTCTTTCCCCCACGGCAGGAGAGAATTTCCGCTTCCTGCTCTTTAATCTTCGCGAACGCTTCTGTGGACGATGCTGTTGAAGTGAGGTAGGACTGTAATGTATTTAGAGCTGAGCGGTTCTTGAGCTGCTCACTGAGCGCAGCTGAAGGGCCGGTTGAAGATATCGTCTCAGGGGCAAATGGTGAGTCTGCAATTCGAATGCAGCCTAATTTCATTCCCTTAAAGGTAAATGATATGCTATCCGTTGGTTCCAGTTTTATTGGGGAGTCTGGAATCCAGGTGGAGAGATGAGAGTCTTTGGCGTGTGTTTCGGAAAGCTTCCAGCCTCTGCGTTGAATCCCTATAATTTCAAATCCGCTCTCATAATCGGGTTGATAGTAATTTGCGTTGGCATAACGGAAGCTGATAGGATGTTTAGAACCATCTGCCTTCATAACCACTGCTTCTAAATTAAGCCTATCCATCTTGCTGGCTGCCCTGAGTATGGAGCCGGCATTTTCCGGTCGCGGCAAAAGCTCAATGCGGAACGCAGCTATATTCCTGGATTCTGGATGCAGGCTGACGATGAAATTGTCCGGCGAGGATGCTGTGAGTAACAGACTTCCATCCTGCAGCGGCTTGACAAAATTCGTTTTAATCGGCGGCGCTTTTGGGTCTGGCTTATCAGCTATGGCGGCGTCTGTTACATCCGCTTCTTTAAGCATTGGCGTTTCCCACCCATCCGAATGATGTGTCAGGAAGTCCACACTACTCTTTCGCCAGAGATCGTATGCTGCTTTCGCCTCTGAAGTTTTGGGTTCGGCCTCCTGGCAGAAACTTTTTATCTTTTCGTTCGCTGCGGCGATCCGCTGACGCAGGTATGGGCTGTCCACCTTGATTTCAGGATAGAACGGATGGTCGTTTTCTACTCCGATAAGTTCGGGTTCCGGTGAGGAAGAGGAGTATCCGTAGACTCCCCACTGTTTGAGGTCAGCAAAGAATGCTCCCATGGAGTAGAAATCTTTTGTGGAGAATGGATCATATTTGTGATCGTGGCATTCACAGCAGGCCAGTGTTGAGCCAAGCCAGGCCATCCCCACGGTTCGAACACGGTCAGCGGTGTATTTAGCAAGATACTCTTTAGCCTGGGCGCCGCCTTCCCTGGTCATCATAGTAAGCCGTATGAAGCAGGTGGCTGTTCGGGTTTCGAGAGTCGGATAGGAAATTAGATCGCCCGCGAGCTGTTCGCGAGTGAATTGATCGAAAGGTTTGTTATTATTGAAAGCGTTAATGACGTAGTCGCGATAAGCCCAGGCATTCTGATTCTGGTCGCCATGAAAACCTACCGTGTCAGCGTATCGCACGACATCGAGCCAGGGAACCGCCATGCGCTCGCCATATCGCGGTGATTTCATAAGGCGGTCGACTACTTTTTCAAAAGCGTTGGGGGAGCGGACACTAAGGAAATCTCGCAATTCCTCTGGCGTTGGCGGGATTCCTGTGAGGTCGAGCGATACGCGCCGTAATAGTGTTCTCGGGTCGGCGGGCGGGGATGGCAAAATATTTTTTTGTTCCTGGCGGGATAAGAGGAAGGCATCGATGGCTGATTTGACAAGGTTTTTCGATTTTTTAACAATCGGAACTGCTGGGCGTTGAGGGGAGACATAAGCCCAGTGCTCCTGGTAGACTGCACCCTCTTTAATCCAGCGAGCCAGCAAATTCTTTTGGGTTGGTGTGAGACTTTTGTGTGTAGCTTTGGGCGGCATTAAAGTTGGCAGAGAGTCTGCCATAATTCGCGCAATAAGCTGACTTTTTTCGGGGTGGCCTGGAACAATAGCTCCATGCGAAAGCGCTTCCTGCCGCTTATCGAGCCGGAGATCAGCCTGCCGTTTACCGCGATCGGTACCATGGCATTTAAAACAGTTTTCGGATAGAATGGGACGGATATCTTGATTATAGGCTATTTTTGGTGCCGATGCGGCTCCGAAAGCCGGATTTATGAGCACAACCAATATTGATAGCGCAATGGTGTAAGATAGCAGATGTCCGCGTATAAGTGAGTTTGAACTTGCCATTGTGTTCCCACTCCTCGAAAATGTTCTTATTTCTTATCTTCGATAACCCTCGAATTATCTCCTGCTTATGAATAGAATTTGCATCGCCTCTATGCAATAGACCAATGCGATCAATATTGCCAGAGGTTGAAAACCCCCGTCTGGAAAAGGCGGTCGTCTTTCAGACGGGATGCCGTCCTTCGGACTGGAATTCAGATCGGGAATCAGCTTCTGTTTGTGGTGGAATAGATATTTACCCTCTGCTCATTTTTCCTATTTGCTCTCTATTTTTTCATGCTGCCTGAACTCGAATTTTAAATATTTATAGATTTACTGCCATTTTGATGGGTAGAAAGCGAACGGCGACGTATAATATTATGTAGACATAATTCTATTATTTAAGCGGAGGATACGATATGCAGACTGAGGTGAACCCGATAGCGGCAATGCCGCTGAGCCTTGCAGATAGGCTCAGCGAGGAGATGGCAGCGTGGGATTCGGTACTGAAGTCGGCGTTTCGAATACCGCCGTATAATCCAGACATACTGCTTTCAAGCCGGGGTGCGGATCTTTATGAGACGATGATGAGCGATGCCATGGTGCGCGCCGCCATCAATACTAAACGTTTTGCACTGTTGGCCAAACCCTGGCAGGTGCTGCCAGCATCGGCTGAGCCGGAAGCAGGTGAGGTGAGAGATTTTGTGGAGGCGGCGCTTTGTGGAATGCACGATACCAATGGGATATCGCGCGATTTTCGGCAGACGCTCTTCCAGATGATGTCGGCATTTTACAGGGGCTATTCGGTGGCGGAGCTGGTATGGCGGCTGGAGGAAAAAGGCGCTTATGCGGGGAGATATATGCTGGCGGCGATAAAGGCGAAGTCACCCAAGCAGACAGGCTTTGAGGTGGATGACTTTCTGAATGTGCAGGCAGTGACGAGCTGGACTCCGATAACAGGACTGGTGACGATTCCGCGCGAGAAGTGTGTGGTGTATGTATATAACCCGCACGACGAGCTGCCATATGGCGATTCCGATCTGAGGGCGGTATACAAACACTGGTGGTCGAAAGATACGCTGGTGAAGTTTTGGAATCTGCAAATGCAAAAATTCGGAATGCCTATGGTGTACGCCCAGACGCCTAATTCTGCGAACGATGCGTTCTCGAACAAAGTTTTAGCAACGCTGCAGGCAATTCAGCAGGATTCGAGTGCGGTGTTTCCTCAGGATGTGGCTCCGCAGCTGCTGCAGGCAAATATGGGGACATCGGGCGCTTTTGAGGATGCGGTGGACTGGCACAATCAGCAGATAGCGCAGGGAATTCTGCTGCAGACCCTCACGAGCGGCGAAGGCCGGCGAGTCGGAAGCCTGGCGCTGGGACAGGTTCATTTCAACGTGCTGCTCTATGTTTTAGAATGCGCGCGAGCGGATATCGAGGCGGTGGTGAACACACAGATTATTCAGCGACTGGTGGACTACAACTATTCGGATGCGGAGCAGAGAGGGCTGTATCCGAGGTTTTCACTGGGAAACCTGAATGAGAAGAATCTGCTGCAGCTGGCGCAGGCTTATGATGTACTTCTGAAACACGGCGTGGTGGATAAGAGCGATGAAGGGCTTCGAGAGGTGTTCGATCTGCCTCCGCTGGATTGATTCTCTGCACTAAAGTACAGATGTAGAATTACAAAAGCCCGTTTTCAGTCGCTTAGGCTCCCTGCATGGGTAAACCATTGAATCTGGCTGGGATACACCTGCGCATTCCCAATGTCTGCATTAATTCTGGCTTTAAGCCGGATATTTCTTGCTCGTCACATATATTTCAGTGATTTGGGCGGGCGAGGGGTTCCCATTGGAGCAGGCGGCGGGCTTTGGACATATTCATACATTTCTGTTCGTAGTCGCCGCTGATAGTGAATGCTTCGAAGCCGGCTCCTTTGAATTCGAGGGCGGCAAGCAGGGCCCGGGCGACATCGGGGGCAATGGTAGCGATCGTAGGAGTGCCGAGTTTGGTTCCGGCGAGCCATTTCTCTTCGGACTGCGGGTGGCAGAGCCGCAGGGCATTGATGGTCATTCTCCAGGTTTGGCTGGCGGCGCGGCAGCACTCTTCCCCCATCCGCTTGGTCAGCCCGTAGAGGTGCGAGGAGTCTGGTGCGATGTCTTCATCGTGGAAGTGGCGATGGAAGAGATCGCCATCGTATATCGACATGCTGCTGGTGTAGACAGCGTGACTTATCCCTGCGAGATGTGCCGCTCGAAGAGCGAGATAGACCCCTTTGACATTCGCATCGAAGTTGGAGATATGTCCATCGTCAGAGTTCCATTTCTGAGCGCCCATCGCCATATAGAGCAGTGCGTCCATGCCTTCAGCGGCGCGGAGCAGAGCGGCAGGATCGTTAACAGAGCCCTGGTGATAGTCGAACTCCGGATTGGCGGGAGGAGTAAGATCGAATACACGCAGGGTGTGCTTTTCTGCAATTAATGGGAGCACCAGACCTGCCACATAACCCGACCCTCCAATGACGAGTACACGCATGATTAGTTCCTTTAATGAGAGTAAGAGATCGATCCGGGAAATCACTGTTTACCTGAGTGAGCCCCCGGACTATTAGTTTGATTCTACCAGAAAACAGGCAAGGAGGCACAGAAATGCTTTGGGAGTTTTCGGAAGATGGCGAGTGGGTGGAGAGGGAGTGCCTGCTGTTCGAGACGGGATCTTATCCGGACAAAGGAGTGAGAATCAGCAGAGATGACCTTCGGGCGATTGCGCACAACTCCGATCGGAGTATCCCGATGAAGATCGAGCACCTGAGCGAGTCTCCCTTCGATAGGGCGCTGGGAGTAGTCACTCAGCTTCGGGTGGTGGGCGAGCAGCTCTGGGGAACATTAAGGCAGCCGGTGGAAGCGTGGAGAATGGCGCAGCGAGCCGGAGCGCGAGCTCTATCGGTGGCGCTGGATGTGGCCGGCAGAAAGGTGGTGGAGACCTCTTTTGTGTGCCGCCCGCGAGTGGCGGGAGCACAGGTGTTCAGTAATTCGGATATCGTACATTTTTCACTGGAGATGAGTTTTGCCGTTCTGGAGAAGGAGAAGGAACCGATGGGCAGTGTACGCCAGTTTGCAGAGGGACTGATAGCCTATCTGCGGGGTGTGACAGACAGAGAGCCGACGGATATGGAGAGCAGCGAAACCGCTCTCTTCGCTGAAGAGATGCGAAAGGAGCGGGAGGTGCTGCGCGGTGAGCGGGCAAAGCAGCAGTTGTGGGATTGGAAACGGCGCGGATGGCTGCGCGGCACGCACCGGGTGGAGGAGCTCGCTCAGACTCTTCTCAGCACCGGTGAGGCGAATGTGGTGAAGTTCGGCGGGGAGGACGTCTCGTTTGCTGCGCTGTTTACTGAGTTTGTTAAAGAAAATGGGCCGGTGATGCTGCTCGGCGAGATGGTTCCGGCAGATAAGAGCAGCGGCCAAGGCGGAGCTGGAGAAAGGCTTAGCTCTATGGCTCATGAGCGTGCCCGGCGAGAAGGAATAGGGTTCATGCAGGCGTTTTCGGAAGTTGCGACGAGCAACCCGGAACTGGCGCATGAGTGCCGGGAGTGAAGCGCCGCCATGGTTAAAAACCCAGACCTGAAATGGTGAAGCCAATCTTCATATATCCCGCATTAAAGTACATGTCTGGAATTGCAAAGTCCCTCTCCGGCTCCCTGCATGGGCTGGGATTCTTTAAAGGAATTTCCCATTCCCTATTTTGGGGAGAAAGGGAGCTGGAGAATGGGGATACGAATTAATTGATGCCGGTGGTTTTCAGCCTCCGGTTATATTTTTGTGTGCTGCGAAAGGATGGAAAAATGGCGAAACAGACTCCTCTGCTGATCAAGTCGTTTGTAGCGGACAGCGGAGTGAACAGTGCAAATATTTGCGTGGTGATGTCGGGGACGAATGCGGGAAATGTTGCGCTGCCGAGCGGCGCATTAGCGACGAAGTTTGCAGGGGTAACTGCTGAAGGGATTCCTGCGAATACCACTACCAGTGAAATAGGAGTACAGGTGGCTGGTATTGCTCAAATACAGACGGACGGCTCAGCCGTAATTACGGCCGGCGACTATCTGGCGATAGCCAATGCAAGCGGCCAGGTGAAAACGGTGGTGCCGGCGACGGGAACGAATGCACGCGAACTGGTGGGGATTGCATTGGCTTCGGTTACGAATGCTGCCGGCCTGCTGGTGGATGTGCTGATGCAGCCCATGGTCTATATTGGAGCATAATCCCTTCCGGATTCAGAATTTGGACACTATCTTAGTGAAGTTAAAGGAGAACTGCTATGCCTGCGCTTTCGCAGATTCACATCGATCAGGCCCTAACGAACCTTTCCGTCCTCTATCGGAATGCTTCGTATATAGCCGATCAGGCATTTCCTATTCTGCCGGTAAACAAGCGTTCCAACCGGTATTTTGTCTATCGTAAGGAGGATTTTCTAAGCGCCTCCTCTGTCAGTGCAAGCGGTATTCCTGCTTCGCTGCGCCGCCCGGGAACAGAGGCAGCAGAGATCGACTACGGCCTCTCCACCTCGAACTACTATGCGGAAGAGTACGCCTATCGCGGCTTTGTGGCGGATGCCGAGGTGGCCGCGGCAGACAATCCGCTTCAGCCTGATATGGATCAGACCATTCAGCTCACGGAACGGCTGATGCTCGATAATGAGATCGCGGTTGCCAATATCATTGGGAAGCGCGCCAACTACCCGGCAAGCAATAAGAATGTACTTACCACAGGCGCGTCTGGTACGAGCTGGGCGCAGTACGCTTCTGTCAACTCACTTCCGTTTAACGACATCAAGAATGCAAAGCTCGCCGTGATCAAGGGAATAGCGCGGGAGCCGAATACGATGCTGCTTTCGGTGGATGCGGCACGCACATTGGCAGACCACCCGAATGTAAAGGATCTGGTGAAGTATACCCATCAGGATGCGCTCACCATATCCGGCCTGCCTAAAGTGATGCGTGGGCTGAACGTGGTGGAGGGAGCAGTGCAGAAGAACACGGCTGCAGAAGGCGCAGCTTACTCGGGAGGCAACCTCTGGCAGGCAGACGATGGCACGGCCATGGCGCTCATCTTCTACCGAGCAGAGACACCGACTCTGCGGGCAGTCAGCTTCGGCTATACGTTCGAATCACCAGACGATGCAACTGGGGCACGCGGGCTTTCGGTACGGCGATGGCGCGAAGAGAAGCGAAAAGGAAGCATGATCGAGGCAGCTTTCCTGCGGGATTGGAGGCTGATTGCGATAGATGGCGGCGGCCTTGCTCTGGGCGGATATCTGCTCAGCTCAGTGACGGTGTAGATTCACCTCACTCCTCTCCTCATAATTCCCTCGTATGTTCAGAAGAGTGGGGAGGA
>JBBRDM010000200.1:0-9089 GCA_038203935.1 Chthonomonadales bacterium | reverse complement strand
TGACCGCCTGGTGGGATATAAGCAAGGCATGGTTCGAAGAGGTCTGGATTTTCAGCCGGAATGGATATTAGAAACCGATTCGAACTGGGAGATAGGCACATTGGGTCGCAGGCGCATCACAGAACTACAGCTTCAAGAGTTTCCTGTTACGGCACTAATATGTGCTGGGTTTTATCTGACCATGAGTGTGATAGAGCTCCTGCGGACGCTGAAATTAGAAGTCCCGCAAGATATCAGTATTATCAGTTTCGATGATCCACCAGCTGCATCTTATGTAATTCCTCAGCTGACAACGATCAAGCAGCCGCTATATGATTTAGGCGCACGTTCTGTGCAGCGTGCGCTGCCACTTTTAACTGGACTGGAGGTGAAACCTGTCGAGGTAGAATTTCTGCCGGTAGATCTCGTGGTACGGGCATCTTGTGAACGCCTGAACTAAGTAAGCCTTGTAGAAATCCAATTGGATGAGAGGATCGTTATGAGAAAAGCATTTACACTAATCGAACTGCTTGTAGTTATCGCAATTATTGCTATTCTTGCTGCCATACTTTTTCCCGTATTTGCGCAGGCCCGAGAACGAGCACGGGCCATTAGCTGTCTCTCGAACACCAAGCAGCTTGGTCTTGCAGAGATGATGTATGCGCAGGACTACGATGAAACCTACTGGAGCTGCCCCTGGCCTGGTGGCGGCGGAGGACCCTATGCAGGTCAAATCCCAAATCCGGCAGTCAATGGAACTATCTTCTGGTCGGATCTGCTCATGCCCTATATTAAGAATACCGGGGTATTCAGCTGTCCCAGCACTTCGGACACTCTTTTATCTACCTACCTCTATACACCGCCTGCTGTACCTCAGGGAAGCACGAACTACTATCGCGTGACTTACGGATTTGGTGAGCAGGGTCCGCACGGGAATCCTGCGCGCGGGCCTTACGGCATGGCCGAACTGCAGCAGCCGGCGCAGATCGCGCTGCTGGCGGACGCTATCTATGCCTGGAACTACTTCAACTGCCAGCATGACCCTCAAAAAACAAACGGAACTGGCAGTTACTTCTGGACACATGGCGTCAATATCAATGGGGACGACTGGAGCTTCTACGGTAAAGCGCGTCATTTTGACGGGATTAACTTTACTTATGCCGATGGTCATTCAAAATTTGGACGCGCAACCGCAGCAAGCCCGGCGGGCCTTCCTAACTATCTGGCAGGATTTTACCCGACAGCCCGCCTCAGTGATGACGACTGCGGAGCGCCTTAGCATAAATCATGAATAAGTCTAATCCCATGCACCCGGCTGCCGCGGGAATAATCCTGGCAGTGATTCTGATTTTGATAGGTCTGGCCGGTTATCGTTATATGAACCGGCCTCAATCGGATCCAATTGCCGACGCCGTGGCAAAGCAGCGCAGCCAGGGTCAGGCAGTATCAAAAATAGGTGCGCCTCTTATTGGCTCTCCGCCTAAAGCCGGGGCATCGGACTATGCTCCCGCCAATATGTCCGCTAACAGTAAACGATGAGGGGATACGTGTGGTATACAGCCTAAGATTATTATCCTTTGCAGCAGTAGTTATAGCTGTCCTGGCTGCCAGCCAGCAGCGCATATTGGCTGCAAGTGATTTAACTCAGCAATGTGCCGCACAGATTCTCAAACATCAAACAACGGATGGCGCTCTTGCCATGAGCGCCGTTTCGTCGTCCTCGGCAGATGTCGTGCCCTATTTTTCGAACCTTTCAGCCATCGGCCTGATAGCCGCATATAACAAGACCCACGATGCATCCTTTAGATCTGCAGCACAGAAATGGGTAATATGGTTTGAAATGCATCTTAATACGGATGGAACTATTTTTGACTATCAGGGCATTCCGGGCAGCTGGAAATCTACAGGAAAATACGATTCGGTCGATTCCTACGCGGCGACATATATCGAGTTGGTTTGGCAAATTCATGTATGTACGCACGATAAGAAATGGCTGGCAGCCAGAGATCCATATATAAAACAGGCTCTTGGTGCCATCCGCAGTGTAATGCAGGCGAAGGGGCTTACTATCGCAAGGCGAGACTACCCGGTGATGTATACCATGGATAATGTGGAGACATTGCGAGGGCTGCGTGCCGCCGCAAAAATTGAAAATGCAATTGGTAATCTCGAAACTTCTCAACGTATCGACGCGGATGCTGCAGCAATGGAAGCAGCCATTAGCAGGGAGTTATGGGATCCGGTCCATCTTTGTTATCGGGTAGATATTCAGACAGATGGCGGCAAAGAAGAGGGACTGGATAAGTGGTATCCGAACAAGATGGCCAACCTGATGGCTGCTGCGTGGCTGCCTCCCAGTTCACGGAATCGCGAGCTGTTCGACAGGCTGTATCAGCAGTTTCAGAAAGATCTTCCCACCGCAATTCGAAATTGGGATGATCAGGAACATCTGGTGTGGTGGGCTTTGGCAGCCAATGGAACTGGAAATGAAGCCGTGCTGAGAAATATTAAAAATCTCCTGGGATCCTCGCAAACTACCATAATTCAAATAGATAACCTGGCAATGTTAGGGCACATATGCCGTTTATAATGACGTTTCATCGCATTTGATTCTGATGTATAATAACTAAATTGCAGTTTAAGTGACATCAACAGATTCAAAGATCTGGTTCTAAATATTCAATTATGTAAAATAGCACCATGATTTTAACCATTCAAGAAATATGACGAATCAAGAATTTAGAAAAATTAAATCAGAGATTATGCATTCTATGCCTGCGAGTTCTGGCAACGATTTATCGGGCATGATCGAAGATATTTATCACTATATCGGTGATTCTTCAGTATTCCACCTTGATAACTTGTCCAAAACTGGTGATCTAGAAAATATGATTGATGTGATATGCAGTTCATACTCCCTAAATCAACCATTTTTGATGGGCGAACTAGAGGACATCTGGATTAATAACCTCAGCTATCGGGATTTTGAATGTCACTCGATTACGCAAAGTAAAAAACTATGTATTCTCGAATTTATCACACACATGTCAGGTAAGTGTTATTATGTAACGGGTTCAATAACACTTGTAATCCCTATTCAATAATCATCGTAGCTCCACCATCGCTTTGATCACGCCGGTTTCAGGAATCAGCCAATCTGGAAACTGAGCGGGCATATCATCGAACTCTGCCCGATGGGTAATCCAGGGAGTTGTATCGATAACTCCTCGTTCCATCAGGCTGATGATATGACGAAAATCCTGCGATGTCGAGTTGCGCGTAGCCAAGAGAGTAAGCTCGCGGCGATGGAAATCAGGATCGTTGAACGTGTAGTCCCCCTGGTACAGGCCAACGAATACAAACTTCCCGCCCGGAGCCACATATTTGAATGCCTTCGCCATGGAACCCGGATGGCCGGTCGCATCGAGTACCAGGGTAGGCATATCGCCATCGGTCAATTCACCAAGTGTTGAGATTGCAGCCTCCTCTTCGGAAGCATGAATTATGAAGGGGACGCCCATCTGTTTCCTGCAGAACGCAAGCCGATTCTCATTAACATCCATCGCAATTACTTTAGCGCCGGCGGCAACGGCAAACTGCATCACCGAAAGCCCAATCGGCCCGGCTCCTATGACCATCGCGAATTCGCCTTTTTCAACAGCGCTGCGCTGAACTGCGTGGGCCCCTATTCCCAGCGTTTCTACCAGAGCAAGCTGTTCCAGGGAAAGAGTGTCGGATTTATGCAGTTTATGCGCAGGAACATTAATAAGCTCGCGCATACCGCCATCCGTATGAACTCCCAGCACTTTAAGGGAGGCGCAGCAATTTGTTTTGCCTCTTCGGCAGGCGATGCAGACTCCGCAATTCAAATAGGGTTCGACCGCGCATCGATCTCCCAGCTTGAAACCTTCCACTCCATCTCCAATAGCTGCAATCTCGACTCCTAACTCGTGCCCGAGAATACGAGGATAGGTGAAGAACGGCTGATTGCCTTTGAAAGCATGCAGGTCCGTACCACAGATGCCTATTCGTCTTACTTGAACCGATACTTCACCAGCATTCGGTTTCGCAGGCAGGTCTGTTTCTATTCGTTCAAAGTGTCCTGGTTTGTTTAGTTGGATAGTTCTCATGAATACTTTCTAGGGGTGCGGCCCCACACCGCTTGCCAGGAAGCCGCCGTCGACAACCATGACCTCGCCTGTGGTGTAGCTGGCTGCAGGGCTGGCTAAATAGATTGCAGCTCCTGCGATTTCACTTTCTTCGCCAAATCGCTGCATGGGCGTATGCTTCTTAAACCATTCCCCACGGGGAGTTCCTGAAAGAAGAGCACGGTTGAGGTCGGTGGGAAATACTCCCGGAGCAATCGCGTTTACTCGGATGCCAAACTGCGCCCAGTCGTTTGCGAGAGACTGAGTCAGCTGGGCGACCGCTGCTTTGCTTGCCCCGTACGCGCTCACTTCGGAAAGACCGACATAGCTTGCAAGGCTTGCGATATTGATGATAGAGCCGGACTGGCTCTCTTTCATCCATCGTCCAGCGGCCTGGCAGCAGAGAAATGTTCCTGTAAGATTAACCCGGAGAACATAATCCCATTCAGGGAGAGTGAGTTCGAGTGGATCTTTTTTCTGCGTAGTACCGGCGGAATTTACCAGAATATCAAGCTTTGGGTAATCATCGCGAATTTTTGTGAAGGCATTTTCGATGGAGGTGATATCTGCCACGTCCAGCGATAAGCCTGAGTGGCCTGTAGATATTCTTAACAGCTCATCTACCGTCGACTGAATCTTATCGGAACTGCGAGAGCCGACAATAACGCTGGCGCCTGCCTGCGCCAGGCCGACTGCAATCGCACGCCCCAAACCGCTCGTACCGCCTGTAACGAGCGCTACCCTGCCGGACAGGTCAAAACCTTCGAAACCCATGGTGATATATGTCCTTAATGAAGTGTTCGATCAACACACTACCGAATAGAATTCATCAAGAACTTGGTATAAACCTGCTGAAGCAGCCGTTATTGATCTCTATAATTTTTTAATCCAATGCAGATCCGTACGAATTCGCAAATCGAAAACCCATTCGCTTTCTTGAACTGGTGTGATGTGCAGTGCGATCCGCGGTGGTGAGGGCATCCTGCATAACCTGTTCCGGTACATCGGCAAGAAATTCAAGCAGAGACGAAAGTATCTGAGCGCTCTCTGTAATCTCGCTCGAAAGAGGAATTTCTTGATGAGAGTCTTCTGGTTTTTTATCGTTGTGCATTGACAGATAGAATCGAACCAGTTCCGAAAGCTTCAAAATAGCACGGTCTTTTGCGGTGTCCATTCCGGCGCTGCTGGAGAGACAAAGATCGAGCGCGCCCAGCGCTTCTTCTTCTGTCAGGTAGATGGGTTTAAGATGTGTGGTCAAGCTGTTCATCGATTACTACTCCTGCGATTACTTTCCTGATTTGCTAACAGTGCTATTCTAACTCTAATTGAAAAACCGTGATATAGATCACCGCACAATATCTATGTGATCTATATCACTCTGAGGTTAAATCTGTCAGCACAATCTTCACTGTAATAAACGCCGGAATAGCAGCCGATCTAACATAGCTCGCAGAGAGCAGTTAAGCAGTGACTATTCTGAGGGACTACTTCTTCTGATTTTTCTTCTTGACCGCCTGTTGATGTTTTTCCTGCAGTGCCAGCTCATGCTGTTTATGCAGCAGGTCATGCTGCTGTTTTAGCATCGCCTCGTGCTGATCGTGCTGCAGATCATGCTGCTGTTCCAGCGCCTTCTCATGCTGGTCATGCTGAATTTTGTGCTGCTGTTCGAGGATGCGCTCATGCTGATCGTGCTGGATCTTATGCTGGAGCTGCTTCTCTTTTGCATTGGAGACATGCACTATAGTGGTATGCGGCTTGACTTCGGGCTGGGCTTGCCCATACGCATGATAGGTTGCAGTGAGCAGGAAAGCAGTAAAGATTGTTTGCACTACTCTGCCGCTGATTTTTTTGGCAATTGAACTCATGATATCACCTCCAATGTTTCTTATGTTATGATTATACGCCCATATCTGGAAATGGACTATCCTTTTTAATTCCTATCATCTCGCAATCACAAAATGGACTTTATCGCACTCCCCACTCCCATAGTCCGTACGAAACGGTGTCGGAAAGTGGAAATCCGGATGATTTCAAGGCCCACTCGATCTGGCCCCGGTGATGGGATTCATGGGCAATCAGATACCCTAAAAACGCTGTCACATGAGGCTTGAAACCTTTTATAGTTCCTCCATTTGAAATACTTTTTGTTAAAAGTGACGAGATAACTTCGCCAGATTCGATGAGCGCTGCCGATAACTGCTCTTTCGTACCAATAGTTTTAGTTTCGAGTTTAGCTTGAGTTTCCAGCATTTCAGGAGCCGCTGATTTCAGCCACATCAGGCGCACATTGTGGATATGCGCAAATAGAGTGTAGACATTTCTGCCTTTCGGACTGATTATGGCAGCAAGCGCCTCTTCGGGAATTGCTTGAAGAATATAGAGATGGATGCGGTTGTGTATATTCCATGTCTCGACGATTGGATCTTCCATTGTATATCACCACCTGCAAAAATAGGAGCTGTTTTATAGATTATACCAGAAGGATTATTTCAGCACACTTTGACATCATTTGTCTTATAAATAAACAGCCGACAACGCTGATAAACCACTGTAGATACCGAAAAAGATGGTTGAATAAATGTATTATCGAGAAAGAAAAAGTTCACAATCGCAGGGAATTTGAGGGCATCCGACTAAATGATATATCCTGAATAATTTTGAAACAGATCGAACTGGAGATAAAATTGAACAGTGTCGCAATCGTTTGCCTTTTATTTGTTCTCGCCATATCATCAGGCTCACAGGGAAGCCGTGCAGATAAGCTGGAGAATGAGCCGCCGGGCAAATGGCGTGCTTCTAGTGGTAACTGGCATGAGGAGCGAGGAGGCATTCGTGGAAGTGGTTATCTGGATAATAGACTTATTTTAGAGAAGCAGGCACCCGTTTCATTTGAATGGAAAGTGGAGATGAAACTTCTGGAAGGCACCAGTGCCGGGACGCTTTTCTGGGCATCCGGGGATGGGGCAAAAGCATTCACTGTCCGGCTGGATAGCCGAAACGGCGAACTTATTCTGGCTGAACTGGATGCCTGGCCGCACGAAAAGAGACTGGCTGTATCTCCCTGGACACTGCTGAATGGTTCCTCCGCAAAAATCCGCATTCTGGCTGGAAAGGGAGAAATCCGCGTTTACTGCGATGCTGTCAGTAACTATCCCTTGCTGCAGGCAGATCATCTAAAACCAGCTGGAGACAGAATAGGCTGTTATCTCATAGACGCTTCAGCTACATTCAATCTATCCGAGCCTGTCGAAGCACAGGCTGAAACCAGTCAGAAGTTTGTCCCGGCTGTCGGGGAGTTTAAGCAGATCTATCATTCCAGCGCAGGAGAAAAAGAGCCCTGGTATATCAATGACCACTGTTTTATCCACGGCCAGGATGGATGGCATATCTTCGGTATAACACATGCGCATCCGGCCTCACCGATGGAGGAGAAAAATTTCGCGCATGCCACTTCACCATCGCTGATCACCGTACCGTTTACCAAGCAGCCCTACGCTCTCCGCACGGACAACTCTCTGGGAGAGAATCATCTCTGGGCACCCCATGTGATAAAGCGTAAAGATACATATTATATGTATTATTGTGCGGGCAGCCGACAGAGCAATTTTCATTATCGAATACACTTAGCGACGTCTAAGGATCTCAAAACCTGGACAAAAGCTGCTAACAATCCTGTATTAGAGGATTTCTACGATGCGCGTGATCCCATGGTATTTGAAGATAAGGGCACATACTATCTCTACTACACTGCTAATTTTGACCGAGAAAATATGCATCACGTCGTCAATGTGCGCACCAGTAAGGATCTATTGCACTGGTCTTCTGCGCGTACGGCGCTGATTCACCCTGAAATCGGCACCTATGGCGGGCCTACAGAATCACCATTCGTCGTAAAAATAGGAGAGTATTTCTATCTATTTTGCGGCCCGGATGGAGACTACCATCGAACCGTGGTTTATCGATCTCCCAATCCGCTCCATTGGGAACACTCTTCGCAGATCGCTTCGTTTCCATCGCATGCCTGTGAAGTAGTTCAGGATACCGATGGAAAGTGGTATGCGAGTAATGCCGGATGGGACCTCGAAGGAGTCTTTCTCGCCCCACTCACGTGGAACAAAGCAGATTGAGGATTCGATCTTACGATAATTTCAAAATAGTACACTCTAGTTCAACACTATTTGAACAAATTGCGGAACAGAATAATCAGTATAAAGATGTGATTCTGAGTATCCTGTTCTTCTAATTGCGCTGCAAACATAAATATTTGCGAATATTCAATTTTGTTCTTGACTTTGAGCGTTTACTGGAGTACACTATGCAGGCTTGGGATGGAGAGGTGCGATGAATGCTGAAAAGCAGAAATAAAATCAGCCTTGACAAACAAGCAAATGTGCAGTATACTAATAAAGTCTTCGGATAGACAGAAAGCTGACATTTAAAAGTCGAATACTTCGCAAGAAAAAAAGTACTTGACAGATGATTGAAAGCAGTGTATAATACGAAGGCTTCGCATACAACCACGGTTTAAAACCTCTACGAGCATTGGCAGAGTGATGTACTTCACCCCGACAAAGCAGCTGAGTTTGAAAAATACGAGAAGAATGCGTGCAAAAAATGGAAACCGCTCACAGTGCTTGAACGATTTCCAGGTGTTGATCTTTGAGAGTCGCATATGATGTTTGTGAATTCTGCTTCGGCAGAATGAGTTTCAATCATGTGTCTATATGAACTTCGCGTCATAGAATAACGATTTATGACGATGGGCCAGGGATATATATGTAAACATTCCTCTCGTTACAGCTTCGGTTGTGATGTGAGGTTATCATCAGTTTTTCTGATGGAGAGTTTGATCCTGGCTCAGGACGAACGCTTGCGGCGTGCCTAAGAAATGCAAGTCGAGCGGGGTAGCAATACCTAGCGGCGAACGGTCGCGTAACACGTAGGCAACCTGCCCGAAAGACC
>JBBRDM010000199.1:0-9112 GCA_038203935.1 Chthonomonadales bacterium | reverse complement strand
CTCGATCGGAGGTTCCGAAATGAGATGGATTGCTGCGATAGTCTTGTTTGTAATTTCAACGCCGGTATTCGGTGGGGAAGTTCGACCGAATCAACAGATGCTCAACTCTACTATTGATCGCGGGCTTGTTTTTCTGGCCAGGGACACGATGACCTGGAAAAAGGAGCATAACTGCGTAGCGTGCCACCATGCCGGCCTGGAGATTTGGTCGATGCGTGAGGCTAAGCAGCGTGGTCGTGCAGTCGATGAGCAGGTGCTGGCTGAGCTGACAAAATGGGTCGAGGATACGAACTACGGCGCTCCGGTTGAGCCCATTCCCCCGGGAGCGACCAGAAGACTGAATGCATGAGCTGCATGGTTCGCTCTCGGGTTCGGCGCAGATCCAAAACCGGATGCCGCGTCCCAAAAGGAGCTCAAGCTACTTTTGAATACACTGGCGATGGACCAGACCGCTGCGGGAGGATGGTTATCCTGGCCCAAAACGCGGCCTCCATTTTTCGGTGAATCAGATGACAGCATGACCGCCCTTGCAACACTGGCGGTAAGCACCGCTGCAGCAAGTGGCGATACTGACGCTGCTATCGTTCGCGACAAGGCGATCAAGTGGCTTACCGAAACAAAGACCGATGACGACCCGCAATCGATAGCACTCCGCTTGATTGTTTGGAAAAAGGCAGGAAGACCGGCGAAAGAGTGGAAGCCGTTGGTTCAGCGTATCAATGAACGACAAAATGAGGATGGAGGATGGAGCCAGTCGAAAGACATGGCGAGTGATGCCTGGGCCACGGGGCAGGCCCTTTACGCTCTTGCGAGCGCGGGAGCAAAACCCAGAGATCCGGTCATCTCGAAAGGGCATGTTTTTCTAATCAAAACTCAGCGTGAGGACGGCTCCTGGCCGATGACTTCACGACCGCGTGACAACGGCGGTGAAAGGGCAAAAAACCTCATACCAATCATCGGGGCAGGGAGCGCTTGGGCGGTATTGGGATTGGTTCGGAGCGGCTACTAACTATTTCACAGGTGCCTGAGTCTGCATCCGGTCGAAAGCGCTTCCATCCGGCATGTTCATGTGTCGAGTTGAATAGTCGATCATGATTCCAGCCAGCAATGAAAGCCAAACAAACCCGATTGCAGCCCATAGCCAGGTGAGTTTGGTTCCGTATACAACCTGCATAAAAAATCCGATTACCAGTGCTGCCTTTACAATCGCAATCGCCATAGCGACAGCAAGCCCTGCTGCGGGACTAAGCATAGTGTGCGGCACAAAATAGACGCCTACAGTCGCAACCAACAGCATGAGAAGAAGTACATATACCACCAGATAAACCCGCACAGGGGTTACATGCGCATGACCAGTCATAAGCTATCTTTTCCCAATCAAATAGAATAACGGAAATAGGAATATCCAGACAATATCGACGAAGTGCCAGTACAGCCCGGCGAGTTCGATAGGCATATAGTACTGCGTGGACTTATGATTGAGAAGCAGCATTATCGCAAGTACTCCCATAATGCCAATACCAATCACCACGTGGATACCATGCAGCCCCGTCATTGCAAAATACAGACCGAAAAATAACTCGGCTTTTCCGGGCGCGACTTCGCTAAATCCCTCATGAGGCCAGTGAAAGTGGACACCTGGAATCAAATGGTGAAGATATTTCGGATACCACTCAAAAGCAAGTTTAACTACCAGAAATCCAGCAGCCAGAAAACAGGTAACCACGAGCCAGCCGGCCGCCAAAATGCGTTTGTTAACCTGTGCAGCATGCACTGCCAGCACCATGGTCAGGCTGCTGGTGAGCAGAATTAATGTGTTGAGGCACCCAAGCTGCCAGCTTAACTCTTCATGACCCTCTTGATAAGCCATGGGGTACTGTATTCGGAATATGCTGTAGCAGAGAAATAGTGCCCCAAAAAACAGGATCTCCGTCACCAGGAAGGACCACATTCCAACTATGTACGATTCATCTTGCTGCGCTCGATTCATAAACTGATGCGCAAGATGTTCCTCGTGTTCATGGACTGCGATATTCGTATTATGCGCCGCTTCTAAGCTCACTTAGATCCTCCTGAATGAAAACCGGCTATGGCTCCATCTCCCTCAAGGCTCGGATAGTCCAGGTCGGATTCGACATCCGGGAGCGTTGTATAGTCATAGGCTTCCCAGGTGACTATGGGAATGTCTTCAAAGTTTTCTGTAGGTGGCGGCGAAGCCGTCTGCCACTCTAGTCCGACAGCATTCCACGGGTTGGGACTTGCTTTTTTCCCATAGAACAACGAAAGTCCAAAGTATATTGCCGGAATTAAATATCCCACTCCGAGAATGGAAGAACCCGCAGTGGACATTACATTCCACACCTGGAATTCTGGCGGATAGTAGTGATATCTGCGCGGCATCCCAAGATAACCCAGCACGAACTGCGGGAAGAATGTCAGGTTGAAACCTAAGAATATAATCGCTGCAGCAATTTTTGCCCAAAGTTCATCATAAAGCCGACCCGTAATCTTTGGCCACCAGAAGTGCAGTCCGGCCATAAATCCGAAAATAGCTCCGCCTACCATAACATAGTGGAAGTGCGCTACTACGAAATAGGTCATGTTCAGATGTACATCAACAGACAGTGAAGCCAGAAACAGCCCGGTGAGACCGCCAATCGTAAATAGTCCTATAAACCCAAGGGCGTACAGCATCGGTGCATGCAGCGTGATATTCCCTTTATATATTGTGGCCGTCCAGTTGAAAACCTTAATGGCTGAAGGGACTGCTACCAGGAAGCTGATGAGCGAAAACACCATCGCGAGGTAGACAGATTCACCAGTTACGAACATATGGTGGCCCCAAACAAGGAATCCAAATCCAGCAATTGCCAGACTGGAGAATGCCACCAGTTCATATCCAAATATCCGCTTACGCGAACCGTTTGCAATAACCTCGCTGATAATACCCATCGACGGAAGCACCATGATATACACCGCCGGGTGGGAGTAGAACCAGAACATATGCTGGAATAGCAGCGGATCGCCGCCTTGCGCAGGATTGAATATTCCGATCGGGAATACCCTCTCAACCGCAACCAGAGCCAGCGTAATGGCGACCACCGGAGTCCCAAGCACAATGATTACACTCGTAGCATAGTGTGCCCAAATAAACAGCGGCAGCCGGAACCAGGTTAATCCTGGCGCGCGCATCTTGTGGATGGTGACAATGAAATTAATGCCCGTCGCAATAGAGGAGAACCCGGCGATAAAGACCGCGATAAGTGTGGCCACTACCTGTCCGTTACTATATACACTACTGTAGGGCGTATAGAATGTCCAGCCGGTATCCACACCGCCGGAAATCATCGCACCAAGAGCAATAAGTCCGCCGATACTATAGAGGTACCAGCTGAGTAGATTAAGCCTTGGAAACGCGAGATCTTTCGCACCGATCATCAATGGAATGATGAAGTTGCCTATAGTAGCTGGTATCGACGGAACCAGAAAGAAGAACACCATGATAATCCCATGCGCGCTAAACAGTTTGTTATAGCCGTCATTGGTAAAAAGGTGCCCATGTGGTGAAGTGAGTTCCGCCCTGATCAAAGATGCTGCTACACCACCAATGATAAAGAAAAAAGTAATCGATATCAAGTAGAGAACAGCAATACGTTTATGATCCTTGGTCAGGAGCCAGGATGCTACACTGTGTTCAGCGTTTAGATAGTTCTTCTTTGGTTCCGTATTGTGCTGCACTGAAGCGTCATGTGCTGGTGCATGTTGAATACTCATATTCGTTTCCCCGCAGTCGTGGCATCATTTGGTGCGGTCGGACTATTTTTAGGCGTAAGATCTTTTGGCGGTGCATTTGTCGAAGGCGTAGTTGCAGCATTCGTCGCGGCTGGTATTTGAGCTGGGGTTAATGGATTCGGTTTCACCGCAGCGCTATTCTTGCTGCTCACGCTTCCAGTCGTTCCCGGATTCGCCAGATGCTTGGTTCCTTCAGGCGATTTATTCAAAGATTTGATGTAGGCAATCACCTGCAAAATCTGCTCTTCAGTCAATTGATCTTTATACGATGGCATCACCTGCTGGTATCCAGCAGCAATATCATCGCTCGGATTGAAGATTGAATTACGGATATAAGTATCATCCGCTATGGTGGCTGTACCATCTTTTTTCAATACTTTCGATCCATAAAGGCTGACGAGAGTCGGGCCGCGTCCAATGCCATCTTTATCATGGCAGGTGCCGCAGGCGAGTTGTGTATACAGCCCCTCACCAAGTGTTTCTAAAGACTGATGTTTATCGGCAACTTCCTGCCCTGCATTCGCTAACCACGCTGAATAATCTTGAGCGGTCTGTACATAAACACTTCCAATCATTTCTGAGTGGTTGGTACCGCAGTATTCTGTGCAAAACAGATGGTATTTACCCAGTCTGGTCGGAGTGAACCACATGGTGTTGTATCTTCCAGGAAGCGCATCTCTCTTTACTCGGAAAGCAGGCACGTAGAAACCGTGGTTCACGTCCTGTGAAATCATCGTAAGCTGAATAGGCTTATTAATTGGAATGTGCAGTGTATTGTTTTCACGAACACCATTTGCATGCTGAATATGCCACATCCATCTCTTTCCAACAACAAATATTTCGATAGCATCCTTGGGAGCATGGTATACGCTAGCATATGGAATCGCAGCGACCACAAACACTCCCAGGCCTAATATCAGCGGAATAATGGACCAGGTAAGTTCCAGTATCGCGTTATGATGGCGTGGGTTTTTACGATTTACATTTTGCCCTCTGCGGTATCGCAGAGCAAGGACAAATATAAAACTTAAGACAAGCACAGTAAAGAGCACCGTAAGACCAAGCAGCAGATAAAAAACTGGATCTATTTTATCTGCAAAATCGGAAGCTCGTTCTGGTGCAAAAGGAAAATTCATTCGGCTAAACCCCCAGAAACTTAAGCGCTGTGGAGAACATCCTGATCTAAAGGAGGTATAGACATCTTTTTATATCTATTTTTTTCCCAGCGCATCATCATCCATATAAATCCACCCAGTGTTACAAAGGTAATCACCGCTGCAATCTGAAGCAGTTTTATCACAACAAAGCTATATTTACCCGTTGCTGCATCATAATGCAGACAGAACAACAAAATCTTTTCTACAGGAGTGCCAATCTTACTATCCGAGGCATCGATCAGCCCCATGGTCAGATCTCTCGGGCTGTAGTCCGATCCGTAAAAATATTTAGATATCTTTCCCTGCGGCGTTACCAGCACTAGACCTGCCGGATGAGCAAACTGCTCCTTATCGAGATCATAAGCATATCGGTATCCAATAGATGCCGCAAGCTGTTGTATCGAATCCTGATCGCCCGTTAAAAAATGCCATCCCTGAGCTGCTGTAGGTTTTTTGTAGATTTGAAGATAGGTATCTTTTTTATCTGCAGCAAGGCTCGGGCCTTCTTTGGGATTAATACTGACCGTCACAATATCGAACTCTTCACCCGCATTGTACTTGAGTTTATTGAATGCTTTCGCCATGCCATCCAGCTCTAAAGTACAAACTCCAGGGCACCGGTAAAATATCATGTTGATAATCACTGGTTTTTTGCCGAAATAGTCGCTGAGATGTATGCTCTTGCCGGTCTCATCTTTAAATGCTAGATTTAAAGGTACCTGGCCATTCAGTTTTTGATCGAGCCCCACATCGCGCGATGGAATAATCTGCCTGCCATTTTGTATTGGAACACTCGATTTGCTGCCCTGCGCATTTGCTGGCGATACATTCGTAAACGCCGCCGCACATATCGCTGCCATCAAACTTAAATATTTTAATTTTGTCGGGTTCATCTTACTTCCCTCTCACCACTTGCAATCTTTCAGCATCAATGTACTGAAGTCGGCAAAGGCGCTTCCGTGCCGGGATTGGCAGGTGGAACCGCATATCCGCCTGCAGGAGTTTGTTCTCCACGTGCAGCGAATAGTTCCATTGCTTTATCAACCGGTATACGCACGATGCCTGCGTTCTTATCTTTCCAGGAGTATCTGGTCAGTGATTTTTCTTCAGCAGCTCTAAATTTTTGCATGTCCTCTATCGGGTTGCCCTGCACTATAGGTTCCGGTGGTTTTCTGCGTGATTCTGCTGGCGGAAAAGTCGAGGCATTGGGCTCCGGTTCTTTCGGGACTAAGATTCCATACATAACAAAGGCTACCACAGAAGAAACACCGAGAAATCCGAATAGCGCTACTATCCAAGGAAGCACTTTCTTGTAGGCAACATCCGTCTCTTCATATCCCAGCTCAATCAATGGATCTGCGGGTTTTTCCTGTTTACGCATGTCCTAAACCCTCCTCCAGCGATACGGCGTATGCCGGCAGCACTGGGGCACTCTTCAACCGCGAAGTAAACGATATCATCCATATCCCACCTATTCCCAGGAACGAACCGACATATGCCAGGAGGACAGGAATGGAGAATATGTTGTGTGCTTTATCATAGGATGGGATAATGATCCAGGCAATATCCACCATACGCATAATTATAATCCAAACTACCAGTGATGAAAGCCGCCATCCGGGACCGCGCTTCGTTTTGCCCGAGAGCAGGCACAGGAATGGAAAGAAGAACTGGCCGCAGATCATAAAGGCGCCAACAGTAAGCCAGGTACCCTGATTGCGTTCCAGATAGAAAGTGATCTCTTCGCGGATATTTCCAGACCAGATAATCAGAAACTGAGAAAGTGAGGTATAAGCCCAAAACATCACCATCGTAAGTATCAGGTTACCCATATCCCGCCAAAGCGTAAAATCAGCACTCATGCTAATCGCCGATTTATACGGTTCATGCTTGTACCACCGGGTCATTAGCAGGGTGGTAAAAGAGGTAGCGACCAGCACCGAACCCGTTATGAACCAGGCGCCGTAGATAGTGGAGTACCAGTTCGCTTCTAAGGACATCACCCAGTCGGAAAATGCAAAGCTGCAGGTCAGCATATAGAATACTAGCCCGGCGCATCCCAGACTGGTACGATAAGCAGCAACGAGTGGACTGCCTGACTTATCCATATCGAGCGACCATTTATGAATCAGGTGTGATCCTAAAGCCCACATTGCGAAGTATACGGCAGTCCTGATTCCAACTCCGCCTGTATTCATAAATCCGCTTCGATATTTCAGCGCTTCAATAGAATTGACAGTATCCGGGTTTGCCCATGGATAGAGATGATTCGCTCCCAATAGAATAGGAATGAAGAGCACTCCCATCAAAATGAGATTGAAACTGCTTCCGCCGGCTTCGAAAATACGGATTACTGGTATGCCAAAACGCCCTTTGATTGCATGATGCAAAAAGGTCATCCCGAGGCATCCAAGTGTCATACATACCCAGAATATATATCCATATAGATAGGCATGGAAGAACTGGTCGCTGTTCCCAATCGCCATAGCCGCTCCGAGAACGACCCCTGCCACTGCCATTATGCCACCAATTCGCTGCAGCTTATTGATGGAGTTTACTAAAGATGGCTCATTGTTCATTCGCCTGCCGCTCCACTTCCTTTGGGTTCGCTTTCGGACGTTTCTGGTTTGTCTAAATCTTGAATATTCCCAGCAGGCACATCAGATATTCTAGCATTCTGACTTAGCTGCAAAGTACGAATATAAGAGACAATAGCCCAGCGATCCGCCGGTTCAACACGTGCCGCGTAGGAGAACATCACGCCGAATCCATTCGTCATGACATCAAAATAGTGGCCGTCTGGAAGCCGAACTATCTTATCATCATGATAGTTTGCCGGTTTGCGCCGTGTATTGAATCCTCGCTGCGCGATCATCCCATTTCCATCACCAAGCCTTCCGTGGCAGGGGGAACAGTAGATATTAAATCTCTCCTGCCCTCTCTGAACCATTTTCAGCCGGTCGCCATCAAATCTTTCCATCGCTTCTGCGGGTATTGTTTTGACCAGAATTCCGTTTTCAAATCCCGAATAGAATGGATTATCAGTTTTTAAATCACTATTTTTATCGCTTCCGTACGGGTTACGGGCCACCGTATGCGGCGGAAGCGGACGTGATCCTTGATTATTCACGAACAGTTCGTTGGAGCCAAGTGGAAGCACCTTGGACTGACGCCACATATCAAGATGGCAGCCGGTCATCGAAAGTATGCCGACTGCTGCGCCTGCCATTGCTGAGAATTTACGAATGGTCGCCATGGAATCTCTTCTCTGAATTAAGAAATCTTTGTTGCCCTGCATCAGTCTTCCACTTCCGAGACGTGAATAGCATCGAGCGATGTCAGGAATGCTGCAGTTCTTTTTATATCAAATTTTGCATCGGTCGCTTCGATACAAAGGAAAAAACGATCATTGGACGCACGCTCAAATCGGTTCGCATTGAATATTGGATGGTGCGGTCGAGGCAGACCGTTAAGAGCCAGCATTCCAACCACGGCAGCGCCGGCTGCGAATAGAATGGTGCATTCGTAGGAAATTGGAATGAACTGTACCCAGCTGTTCAGCGGACGGCCACCTACATTCAGCGGATATTCTATGAGATTTACCCACCACTCCAAGCCGAAGCCTGCAATCATGCCAGATACACCAGCAAGGAATATTATCCAGGGCAGGAGCGTGTCTTTAATATCGAGCCCTATTATCTCTGCAAGGCCATGTACTGGCAATGGAGTGTATGCTTCAATTCGATTGTAGCCTTCAGCACGCGTTTTCTTTGCAGCATTCACGATCTGAGCTTCGCTGCTGAATTCTGCTACCATTCCATAAATTGTCGATTCCATAGCAACTCTATCCTCACTCAAACCCAAATTCTCTACTCTGCCAGAACCGGAACAGCTTCTTTTCCAGGTTCGATAGTATCATCGTTGCCATCATGCGCATGATGACCTCTCTCACGATGCAGAAGATCTTTCACTTCGAAGATATTGATAATGGGCAGGAACCGAATGAACAGGAATATCAAGAAGGTGAACATCCCGATGGTACCGGCGAACATTGCCCAGTCCCAAAATGATGGCGTATAGTATCCCCACGATGAAGGAAGAAAATCTCTGGTAAGGCTTACAGGAATGATAACGTATCGTTCCAGCCACATACCGATGCTAAC
>JBBRDM010000198.1:0-9201 GCA_038203935.1 Chthonomonadales bacterium | reverse complement strand
ATGATATTTTTTTACGAGATCGAGGCACTGCTGCGTAGGAGCTTCCTTATGATCGAGGTAGATATTAATTTTCCCCTTACATAGCTGCAATACTTCCTCGAAAGTAGGAATTCGCTCACTGGAGTACTCTGCTGAGAATTTGCTTCCTGCATCCAGAACGCGAATTTCATCAAAAGTGAGATCTTTGACTGCACCTTTTCCATTTGTGGTTCTGTCGACAGTGCGGTCATGCATAATCACGAGATGACCGTCTTTGGTAGCGCGCACATCTATTTCCACATAATCTGCGCCAAGGCGAATCGCATTCTTAAAAGCCGCAAGCGTATTCTCAGGCGCCATTGCTCTGCCGCCTCGATGACCGATAACTGCGATAGAATGCTTTAAATGCGGTAGTTTAGCAAATCCAGTGTTGGACGATCCGGCTATGGTGAGTATGATTGGCAGCAGCATAAAGTCTCCTAACGATAACTATCTCTCTGAGGGCAGCTCATTTTGAGATAGTTAACCCAAAACAATTTTCTCTTTTATGAGTGCGGTTCGAATGGCTTCTCGAACCCGTATCTGCTCTGCAGGCATCGATCTCGGATCAGTAATAATTTTAACTTTTATCGTGACTGCCGCCGCAGTAAAATTAGATATTCCAACCACAGCAGGCTTGGCCTGAAGCAGGTTAGCCTCAGACTGCGCCATCAGGGCCTCTCCAGTTTTATCAATGATCTTATAAACCGCGCTGATATCCGCAGATTCGCTCACAAGAATCTCTATCGAATCTTCTATAGGATGCCGTGAATAGTTGGTTACAGTGGAAATATCTCCATTGGCTATATAGTGTTCCCGACCGCTTGTATCCAGGAGTCTGGTTATGCGCATACCCATCTCCTGTACCTGTCCAGTAACGGTTCCAATAGTAACCACGTCCCCCACCAAAAAGATGTTGTCGGTGATAATGAGAAAACCGGATATGACATCCTTCACCAGTTTCTGCGCCCCAAAGCCCAATACTAGCCCGATTGCGCCTGCCGTGGTTACGAATGGCATGATATTGAAGCCGACGGCCTGAAACACGAGGCCGCCGAATATGATGATCAGCAGATACCCGACCATGTTTTTGAAAAGTCCCTGAAGGGTATGCAGCCTGCCAGTTCGGTCATCGCTGACGCCGTTTCGGATCTCACGGTCGTTCTGCACTTTTATCAGGCCGTTAATGATTTTGAAAATTGTATAGCGCAGAATTACGTAGAGAACAATTAATCCAGCGATCTGAATGATGGAATGAAGCGCATTGTCGGCGATATCGTTTAAAAATTTGTCCCAAAACTCTCGGGTATAGATAGGCAGGCGAGGTTTATTTTTCATTGGAAATATTTGAGAGTCTGGGTTAACGAACTAACAGACCACTATTTACAAGATCTCGTAGAGCGTTGTCGATATCGTTGAATTCAAACTTGTAACCAGCATCTATCGCTGCCTGAGGCAAAGCTTTTTGGCCGCCCAGCAGCACCCCGGAGAACTCGCCCAGCATCGCTTTCAGAACAAATGCTGGTATGGGAAGAAATGACGGCCGATGCAGAATTCGGCCAATCGCGTGGGAAAATTCTGAATTTCTGACAGGATTGGGAGAGACGGCGTTATAAACACCGGAGACTGACGGCATTTCTGCTGCCCAGGCTATCATGCTTACTAAATCTTTGAGGTGAATCCAGGGCATCCACTGTTTCCCCGATCCAAGGGGTCCACCTACTCCCAATTTCCAGGGAGAAATCGGAATAGGAAGCGGATAGATCATCTGTTTGAGAGCGCCGCCATTACCTAATACAATCCCAATTCTGAGTTTAACAATCGATACGTCCGCTTCTACGGCTGTGTCCGCCTCTTTCTCCCATGCCTGTGATAATATCGCCAGAAAATCAGCTCCAGGAATACTCTTTTCAGTCAGTTCTTCTTCACCTCTGTCTCCATAAAAACCAACAGCAGAGGCGGAGATGAGTTTTTGTGGATGATGGTTTTTAGAAAAGGTATCTATCAGGTTCCGAGTGGTTTGCACACGGGAATCCATTAGCTTGGCTTTATACTCCGGCGTCCACCTCTGGCCGCCGACACTTTCACCTGCCAGATTTATGATCACTTCTGAATCTGCACAGATGGCTTTCCATTCAGAGGACGTCTTATTCTCCCAGCTGACTGGAATAACTCCCTTTGGCAGTTGGTTGATCGACCGATTTGGATCGCGTGTGAACGCGGTTACAGAGTGTCCTCGATGAAGCAATTCTGTACAAAGCGATCGACCAATGAACCCTGTAGCGCCAGTTACTGTAATTTTCAAGCAGATTGTTCCATATCAGTTGTAAGTCAAACCGAACCCTTAATTTCACTTTTAAATATTTAGTAAAGTAGTGTGTTTACCTATTCTCTGGCCTCTGCCTGAAGTTTCGCAGCCTGTCCAGGATCGCCTATATGCATGGTATCGTACGCCTGCTGAGAAGTTTTGAACGGGCCGACGCCGTCATGGCCGTGCCAGTCTCCCTGATTGAGAATTGGGTTGGGTAAACCTGTCTCCATTTCCCGCTTGGAAATCCAAGCCTCCATTTTGGCTCGGAGTTCGCTAACAACCTCTGGTCTTGATTCTGCAAGATTATTATTCTCAGAAGGATCTTGTATAAGATTGTAAAGTTCAACTTCAGGTTTGAAATGAAAGTCCGGCTCCAGAGCGACAATCAGCTTCCAATGAGGGGTACGCCAGCCGTGCTTACGCATCCAGGTGCATTCCGTGATATAGAACTCCTCATCATGAGATGATCTCTCTTTACGCACCAGATCCATCAAGCTGGAACCGTCGAATGCGACACCCTCAGCAGGCACTTCGGCGAGTTCCAGCAGCGTCGGAACCAGGTCTTTGTGCTGATTATAACCGCTTAGTCTCGTACCTGCCGGTATCTTACCGGGATATCGAATGATTAAGGGAACGTGCAGCGTGTTGTCATAAATGCCGTGATGATCGAACCAGCATTCATGATCGTAAAGAGTTTCACCATGATCGCCATTCAGGGCAATAATAGTCTCATCTGTGATGCCATGAGCGTCGAGCGCATTAAATATTGTCTGTATACAAGCATCCATGTAAGCGATAGCGCCATCGTACTGAGCAATAACGTAATCTTTGTCTGAAATTCCAGGCGGCATCCAGCTGGCAAAAAAGTCACAAAATGGTTTAAAGCTCATTGGCGCATCCATGGAGTGATTCGAGGGATCGCTCTCATTTCCAGAATAGAACATACGCTCGAAAGGAGCTGGGGGAAGATAGGGGGCATGGGGATCCATATGCCTCAGAAAGAGGAAGAACGGTTTATCCTCGCCTGCAAGCCTGTTGAGTTCGGGAATGGCTACTTCATTCAGATTTTCAGCTTTGGGACTGCGTCCTTCGTTCCAGCTTCCCCAGCCTTTGAACTCCAGGTATTTATCGAAACCACGTGAGCTGGGATTTCCGCCAAATCCAACGCATGTGGTGTTGTATCCATTTTTACTCAGTATTTCAGGCAGCGTCGGGACACCTTCACGCAGCGGGCCTCGATGCCTCAAAGCTACTACCTGCGTGCCAAAAGTGTCCCGGCCTGTCAGCATCGAAGCATAAGCGCTGGTAGTCGGAATGTGGGCGCTGTAAGTCTTTTCGAATATCACGCCTCCTTCGGCGAATTTATCGATATGCGGCGTAGTCAGCCGTGGATATTTATAGCAGCTCATATGATCAGCAAGAAGCGAATCGACGGCAAGCAGCACAATATTCGGGTGTTTAACGGACATTCATAGTCTCCTGATGGTTTTGAATCTGCAGATGTTTTCGGCAAATCATCCTTACTATCCTGCAATCCATTAAAAATAGACCTGCATATTGCGATTGCAATGCAGTTAAAATAGTGTATTATGGAAGTGGTTAATGGTTAAGCGTATAATCACTCCTATATAATAAGTTTACTAATTAACAGCAGAGCTTTATTCTTTCCAGACCACGCATTTTTTAACGCAGCACTACTACAGGAGAAACTAATGTTACGTAAAGGATTTACCCTCATCGAACTGCTCGTCGTGATCGCGATTATAGCGATTCTCGCGGCAATTCTATTCCCGGTGTTTGCGCAGGCGCGCGAATCTGCAAGACGCACTGCATGTTTGAGCAACGTCCGGCAGACAGGCATTGCTATGGCGATGTATGTGCAGGACTACGACGAAACCACCCCAACTGTAGTCGAAGACCAGAGTGTGTCCCCTACTGAAATCTACGACTACTATCGAGTTTTAATGCCTTATGTGAAAAGTCTGCCCATGTTCTACTGCCCGGATCGTTCTGACTGGATTAGTGACTGTGATGACGGTTTTGACTCCGCTGGCAAAAGATGCATTGGCTACGGATATAACTGGGGAATCGTAGATCGGGCCGGCCTGGGCATTCTCAGCCCGCGATTTAAAGTGCAAGCTCCAGGCGGTACTTTAATTGTCGATCCGGGTAAATCGATCGCCGCCATTCTCGCCCCGTCCGATACTTTTGCTTTCGGTGATACTGGCGATACTTCAAAATTTACGATTACGAGTTACTACATTTTCCAGAGCATTTCAGGAAAAACGAACTCCGAGATGCGGCATGCAGGCAAGCTGAACATGAGCTTTATAGATGGGCATGCCAAATCTGTAACATGGAAAGTTGGAATTAATGCGGCGCTTGGCGGCAATGTTGCACTGCCGACAAGCTCTGTTGATCAGCTTAAATATTGCGCAGATCCCGACCAGAGCGGCAGCAGATTTGGTATTACTAAAAGCTGCCGAGACTGGGCAGCCTTCCTGGATAGCACGACTACCTGGGCTGCAAACTAAAGAAACAGATTATGTACCCGCACTATGTTAATCACAGTGCGGGTATACTAAATTGAAGTCGAAAAACTACGTATCTCACGAATTTAAAGCCCCTCTCCAGGTAATATTTCAAAATTATGAATCACTATCATTTAAAGGTGTCCTTTAATATTCTTCGAACTGTTGATTATGCAAGCAATAACCATTTGAAAGTGCTGTGCGCAGCTTTGATTCTCTCTGCGACTGTAATTAAACCTGCGTATGCACAGCAGCAGAAGATAGGCAACCACATCCCTGTTTATGATGCCAATGGAGTACTCAAGCCGTGGACCAGCTGGCGTGATGCGCTTGATCGTGAGATGAAATGGTATGCAAAGTGCCCGGTAGAGAATGGATACCCTCGCTTTGTATACATGACTTTTATGAATGGCGACCATCAGCTAATTGAAAAACGGCCCGACAGTATTCCCGCTACACAAAACGCTGTGGGAATCATCTCTTATTTGAAATACTATGCCTTTTCAGGAAGTCGTGAAAAACACTATCTGGATGTGGCAAAATCTATGGGCGACTATCTTATAAAAGAGGCATCCACTCCCAATTCCGGCAAGTATCCACGCTTCACCCGCTCGACAGGCTGGGCCATGAAGTTTCCTCAGCCCGAAGATTGTGGTTCACAGGCTGATCATCCGTATGATATACAGCCGGACAAGGGCGGGCTTGCCGGGTACGCGCTTGCTGTGCTTTTCGAAGCAACGAAAGATCAGCGGTATCTGGATCAAGCAGTGCAGAATGGCAGAGTACTGGTACTGAATATGCGCGATGGAACCGAAGATAGATCGCCATGGCCTTTTCGAGCGGATTGGCGCACAGGAACGGGAAGAGGCGAAATATCTGCCAACATGGGCTCTATTCTCCGCCTGTTCGACAAACTGATTCAGCATGGATATCCAGAATTTATCGCGCCTCAAAAGCAGTTATGGAACTGGATAAAAACAGTTCAAATCCCGAATATAAAAAAAGATGCGAAATTATGGGAGCAGTTTTTCGAAGATTATGATCTTGCTGGAAATCGCAATGCCTGGTCGCCGCTGAACCTTGCACGGTATATCTTAGAACAAAAAGAGAAACTCGATCCGGACTGGAAAGAAGATGCACATACCCTCATAGATTTCGTTGCGGTCCGTTTTACCAGCACGAGGCAGGGTATTCCGGTTTGCGGTGAGCAGGACGATGATAAGAATCCCTGGGGCGGGATACTCTCTACCTATGGAGCAGTGCTTGCCATCTACACGGCACAGACCGGATCGAATGAGTATCGTGGGTTAGCTTATCAGGCACTTAACTACTGTATGTATGCAATAGATGATGACGGTTGTCCCGGCCATTCCTCTCTCACTGCTCGGCGCGGTGGTTGGCAGGAAGATTCGCATACGGATGTCGTTCATAATTTCGTGGATGCAATGAATGCTATTCCAGAGTGGGCAAAGCGATAAGGAGATCGTTAGCTTGAAAAACTCACTTCCAAATATGCTGCTCATCGGTGCGCGTGGATTCCTGGGAAGTGCCCTGCATGAAATGGTAGTCGAGCACTACAATGTCTACTCTGGAAGTACTAAATCTCCTGAGTCAGAAAACGATGTCACTATCGATATCACTTCTGAAGAGAGTGTACGCTCCGTTTTTCGGCAGACCCAGCCTGATTTAGTGGTGTTGTTGGCAGCGCTATCTGATATCGACCGATGCGAGCGAGAAAAAGATCTGGCAGAATCAATAAACGTTATAGGTCCGAGAAATATAGTGCGCGAAGCCTACGATATGGGTTCGAGAATGCTCTATGCCTCTTCTGCAGCGGTCTATGATGGCGAGCAGGAAAGTTATATCGAGAGTGATCCAGTTTCGCCAGTCAGCTGGTATGGTATTACAAAATCCCGTGCAGAAATCGAAGTGCTCCAGCGATTGCCATCGGCGGTGGTTGTGCGATTTGCCCTTGCGGTAGGGCTTGCAAAACGACCCGGGACGAATTCGATGGCGGATAAGCTGATCCACTCGCTCAAAAATGGAAATCCGACTGCTGCTCCCACTCAGGAAACACGAAATATATTAGATCCGGAAACACTCTGCAGAAAAATGATGACTTTCGTCACTTCACCGGCAGCGGAAGGAATATTTCATCTTGGAGCTTCCGATGCGATTTCAAGATATGATCTGTGCGTAAGAATTGCGGAAGGTTTAGGATACGATTCGGCATTGATTTCGCCGCAAACCGAAGTGCATAGCGACCGTGCTCCGCGCGGAAAAAATCATTTTCTAAAATCTGAAAAACAAGTCAGATTCAGCGCATCTCCTCTGCCGACATCTCAGACAGTAATCGAAAGGTGTATTCATGCTGCTTCCCAAAGCGCTTTACGAACTGGAGTATAACCATGGCGCACAATATGGCGCAGAGGAAGAAGCCGCGGTTCTGGAAGTTTTACGCTCTTCTGCTCCATCCTGCGGCCCGAAGGTAAAAGAGTTCGAAGATGCATTTGCAGCCTACTGCGGGACTACCTATGGCCTCACCTGTACCAATGCAACTTCCGGCCTGGAGTTAGCGATGATAGCTTGCGGGGTAGGGCAGTGCGATGAAGTAATCACGACCCCGATAAGCTGGATATCCACAGCAAATGCGGCTGCAGCCCGTGGCGCGAATGTGATTTTCGCGGATGTCGATCCTATCACTTTAAATATTGATCCAGCTTCAGTTGAAAGTAAAATAACCGCGCGAACCAAAGCCATTCTTATAGTCCATCTTTATGGTCACCCCTGTGATATGGATGCTCTGATGGCGATAGCGCGCAAACACAACATTCTGCTGGTTGAGGATTGCGCACACGCAGCAGGGGCTGAGTATCATGGAAAGCGAACAGGTTCGCTGGGAGATATCGGTGTTTTTAGTTTTCACCAGCAGAAAAATATCACCACACTCGGCGAAGGCGGACTGATAACCACAAGCAATAAAAAGCTTTATGAGACTATGCTTAGCTATCGTTCGCTGTGCTGCATGACTTACGATCCTAAAGGGAAGTACCTCCCGATTGATGAGGATACTCAGCCTATGGGACTGCGATATTGGCTGCTTGATTTCAACGAAGTAGGCTATAATCACCGCATGACGGATATGCAGGCCGCAGTCGGACTGGTTCAGCTTGGCAAACTAGAATCATTCAATGCAAAACGATCTGCACTGGCCGCCAGCTATACTGAGAGACTTTCGGGTATCCAGGGGCTTACATTGCCTGAGGTCATTGAAGGAGTTAAGTCGACCTGGCATGTCTACTGCGTGATGGTGGAACCGGATTTTAAGCTCACAAAAGAAGAGTTCATGTGGGAGATGTACGTAAATCGCAGAATCAAAGTCTGGAATCACTATATGCCCATCCATCTTACCACCGCCTATAAGAAAATGGGGCACTGTGTAGGGGAATGTCCTGTGGCAGAGTCGATGTTCCTTAAATACGTCAGCCTGCCCATTCACCCGCGCCTCACGGATGAAGCGGTAGACTATCTGGTCAGAAATATTCGTGAACTGGCATGAATCATTCCCCTTCGATTAGTCAGACCCTGAATAAATTCGAAGAACAGGTTCACAAAGTTCGTGATTCTGGTGAACTCTTTGTAAAAGGGCGGCCCATATCGATATCGCGCGCGCCGGGACGCCTCGATCTGATGGGCGGGAACGATGACTATACTGGCGGCCTTGTTTTCGAATCCACCATTCGAGAAGCGACCTGGGCCGCGGTACAGATTCGCAGCGACTCCAAGATTATTTTTCTCAATCCACAGATGAGCGATTCCGGATGGCAGGCGCGGGTCGAGTTCGATCTGGATACGCTGGATTCGGAAGAGACAGTTAGATGTTTGGTAAACGGCGACCCAGGGATACGATGGACTGCCTATGTGCTCGGTATTTTCTATCTGCTGAAAAAAAAATTTCCGGCGGTAGTTACCTGTGGGGCAGACGTCTTCATCGATTCGAATGTACCTTTGAACAAAGGTGTCAGCTCGTCCGCTGCTGTCGAGGTCTCGGTGATGAAAGCAGCCGCTTATGCTTATGGGCTGGATCTCTTTGGAGTCGAACTGGCCGAGATGTGTCAGTGGGTTGAGAATGCAATTGCAGAATCTGCCTGCGGAATTATGGATCAGATTACGGTTGTACTGGGTGATGAGAACTGCGTACTCCCACTCGTCTGCCAGCCTTGCGAACGTCGCCCGTTGGTCCGACTTCCTGAGGAACTGCATTGCTGGGGAATTGATTCAGGCGTTAGCCATATGGTGAGCGGTATAGAGTACGAGGCTGCTAGAGCTGCGGCATTTATG
>JBBRDM010000197.1:0-9205 GCA_038203935.1 Chthonomonadales bacterium | reverse complement strand
TTCCCGGTTTTCGCTCAAGCACGAGAAAAAGCGAGAGCAATTACCTGCGTCTCAAACGAAAAGCAGATGGGCCTTGGTTTTGCGATGTATTCGCAGGATTACGATGAAACTACCCCGCCATGGAATATGGCAGCTTTTTTAACAGATCCAGGTTTCCCTGGTAATATTCCTGGTTATGTAGAAACTTCCGCTGACCTTTGGGATGCAAAGCTTTTGCCTTATGTTAAGAATGGTCATCCAGACCTAGTTCAGCCAGGCGACCATGATTACAGCGGTATCTGGCACTGCCCGGATGGAGAAAACGGAGCAAAGTGGCGAACCTATGGTGTTAGTTATAACTATGCATTCCATAGTCTGCCATCTTTCAGTTATGTTCTTGGCGTACCATCGGCTTCTGTATCCGAACCCGCACACTTTGTGATGGTGGGAGACAGTGGTTCTGATCCAAATAACGGATTCCCGGACGGCCCGCTAAGCAACGATGGTAATGGCGGCCTGCTTGATCCGCCGAAATACTTCGAAGGCTACAATGTGTATTACAATCTGCCTTTTGATTTAGCAAAAGATCGTGAAAGACCTTATCGCCATAGCGGCGGAGCTAACTACCTCTTCAACGATACCCCTGCGAAATATTTGAAGGCAGAAGTGCTTTACCCGCACCCGGCTCCTCCCACCCCAATTGATGTAAATTCTGCTCCTACCGCATTAAAAGGGCAGACACGCTGTATCTTTGGCAACTGGTTTGTGTTTGAGCAGGGTGAGCGACAGGCGTTCGCTGACTTTGTTCAGGCCAACTACGGCTACTCCTGTACCCTCGATTAGTCGTGCTGAAACTGTAACTCATAAAACATCCGGCAAATATAGCCGGATGTTTTTTTGTCTGGTGTCTCTAGAATCCTCCCTGTTTCTTGTCCCGTAAGATCCGCATCTTCTAAAGTAAAAATGCTCAATACATGCATGCGTTCCACGTATAAAGCTGACTGAGCAGAACAGGTTAGAAAGAATCTGTAAAGGAATAATCGCTATTCCAATGGAATATGACCAGAGATATTTTCATTAATTTGTTTTGGGAGAGCACATTTGGAGCGAACTGCAGTCCTGTTGGCCGCCGGGATCGGTCGAAAATTCTGGCCCTATAACGAGATTAGAAACAAGTGTGCGTTTCCAATTTTTAACACACCTATCGTACGGCGACTCGCCGAACAACTTATCGAAATAGGTTTTACGAAACTTGCTGTGGTGGTTGGATTTGAAGAAGGATCCATCAGGGCGGCGCTGCGCTCACTTGATCAGTCCAAAATAGCTTACATCAGACAGACTTCAAATACACCCGGAACTACCCCTGCACTGATCACAGCTATCGATAGCTGCGGTCTGGACACTGCAAATCCATTTCTTGTTGTTTTCGGAGACACCATCCTCAGCACATCCGATTTGAAGAGTATGTGGGAGCAGTTTGTGCCCAGTGGCGCAGCTGCAGCTGCGCTGTGCGCACCGCTTGGTGACGAACGCCAGCAGGACTGGATAACTGCCTCCGCCGGTAAAGTGCGTAAAAACGGCGGCGCTGCCCTGAATGACATTGCCGGCCATGGACGAGGGGGGTCGCACCGACTTACTGGCGTCTATGCCATCACTTCGGCTGCCATCCCCTATCTTCGATCACAGACATCCTGCATGACGCATGTTCCGGTGGGTGGTATGCCGCCCCGTGAACCGGATATTGCGGACTCTATCGCCACTATGATCGATGATGGCTTAGATGTTCTCATGGCGGAGACATCCGGCATTTTCGTCGATATGGATAAACCCTGGCATATTCTGGAAGCTTCGGAAAAAGTAATTCGAGAACAGGCGGCTATTCTCACCGAAACTGGAAGCATCATCGATGCCACCGCCCAAATACACGATGGAGCCGAGATCAACGGCCCGATTGCTGCTGGGCCAGGAGCGAAGATCGGAAAAAGAGTAGTTCTGGAAGGCCCCTCCTGGATAGGAGCAAACGCCAATGTCACCAACGGAGCCATAGTGGGTAAAGGCGTGATGATTGGGAAAAGAACCCGTGTCAGCGACTACTGCCTGGTCAGCGGCGGGTCGGTGATTGGAAATGAATGCGTGGTTGGTCATGGAGGCGAGTTCGAAGGTGTGATGCTGGATAGATCCTATATTTATCACTATTCAGAAATCTGGGGAGTATTGGGACTGGCCGTCGATATCGGGGCGGCTACTGTTTGTGGCACGCTTCGTTTCGATGATGGAGATACCGTACATAAAATCTCCGGCCGGAGGGAGCGTTCGACCGGAAATTCCAATGCGACCTATTTCGGCGATTACACACGTACCGGAGTAAATGTTATCACTCAGCCAGGTGTCAAAATCGGCTCTTACTGCTGCGTTGGGCCAGGCATCGTGGTGTATCAGGATATTCCCAGCCATAAGCTAATATTGCTCAAACAGGAGACCGTTGAACGAGATTGGGGACCGGAGCGCTACGGATGGTAAATAGAAAAATGATCAAACCTCTCCATCTTCAGGCAGGAGCCACTATTGCGATTGTCGCGCCTTCCAGCCCAATCGATAAATCTAAGCTGGAAAAAGGCGTCGCTGCCATCGAATCGCGGGGGTACAAAGTAGTATCAGGAAAAAATGTGCTAGCTGCCCACCCAGTTAACAACTATCTCGCGGGGCTGGATGCTGATCGGGCAGCAGACCTGAACGAGATGTTCGCCCGCCCTGATATCGATGCCATATTCAGCGCGGGAGGTGGATATGGCACTGCTCGAATTTTGCCGCTGCTGCATTGGGATACGATCAGGTACAACCCCAAAATATTTGTCGGGTTCAGTGATTTAACCTGCTTTCATATCGCTCTGCAGCTGAACGGCATCATTTCAATTCACGGTAAAATGGCAGCAACGCTCACCGATCTTGATGAAGCATCGACTGCGCTTTTCTGGGACATTCTGGAGAAACCTCATCCATACGGTGCACTTCCATCCAGCAGGGATACTATTCAAACGATTGTCCCCGGCCTGGTTGAGGCGGAACTCGCAGGCGGCTGCCTCTGCCTGATGGCGCATGCCTGTGGTACACCTTACGCGCCAGACTTCACGGATAAACTGGTTCTTATCGAGGATGTAGGTGAGGCTGTATACCGTGGCGACCGCGATCTCAATCAACTGGTGCAGGCCGCGCATCTGCATAAAGCAGCAGGATTCATTATTGGAGACATTACCGGCTGGGAAAAACAGGAACAAGATTCCTCATCAAACAGTACGGATATCTTATGGCGAAGCTTCTTCAAAGAACTGGGGAAACCTGCCATCTCTGGTTTTCCATTCGGGCATATTCCCAATCCGCTGACTATTCCGCTCGGTATTAAAGCCTGCCTTGATGCCACCAATAAGACCGTTTCCCTGCTGGAATCCCCTGTAAGCTGATTCGAATCCTTGAACCAGACGACTATTCACCAACAAAGTCAAACTCAAATGAACATCAATAAATCGGATTTACAGGATAGAGTCTCCTATCCTGTAAATCCGATTTATCCCTGTTCATATTCGAGAATATTTGCATGCTTCCCTAAAGGTAAAGATTACCACCAGGGAGTTCGCAAATCCCCCTCTTCCATTTTGGCAGAGGGGTCCGCGTATTAAATTCTCACTGAATAAATTCTCACTGAATTTGAGGGCCCCAATCGCCTTTTGCCCAGCCGTAATACCAGGAGTAGTTGTTGTTCAGGCTGCGGCGGTCGAACCAAATATTCTCGAACCACTTAATTTCGCCTTTTTTGACTGCTTTCGCATGGCCATCTGCAAATGCCATCGGGCAGGTATTCGTGTATCGATAGCGAGCATGTGCTGCACATTCCCACGCCCAATCCGTGGATGAAGAGCAGTCTGAATCGAATACCGGCGAATATACAGACGATCCAGGGGTATAAACGTCTACGCCATCACGGAACTTCGTTGAAATATCGTTCGCCGTTCTTAAAATCGGACCAACCCATTGAGCCTGCCATGGTGAATACCAGGGATAGCTGCCCGGGCTGAAGTTTGCGCCCTTCTCCATAATGACCACTTTGGATGCTGGATTTTCCAGCATCGCTTCACCTACAGTGCCGTTCGGCGGCGCTTCGCCGAAGTTGCCGAAGTTCGTCGTGAAGATACCTTCATCTACTCCATAGCTTTCTCCGCCGGCCTGGCTGGCAGGGTCCGCTGTCGGCTGCTGCGGATATCCCGGAGCGTGGAAGATACCACTTTTCCTCCAGCTTTGATCGACGCCATGATTGGAGACTTTATCACCATTTTTGATATAGGGGTAGATCATAGCGTACCATTCCACATGCGGATGATTTTCGTCTGAGCCGCCATATTCAGACTGCATATAGACTTCATCATAGTCCTGAATATACATCATCATTCCTAATGCAATCTGTTTCACGTTCGATAAAGACGTGACTTTCCGTGCCGCAGTACGGGCCTGCGCGAAAACCGGGAAAAGAATTGCTGCTAGAATTGCAATAATTGCGATGACTACAAGCAGCTCGATGAGTGTAAATGCATGATTTCGTTTCACTTTAATCTCCTTCGATAGATTTACCTACAGTTGATATGAATTAATTTAGATACGAATAAAGTTAGGTTGCTGTCTCTATTACGGTTTTCCTGGATGCGGCATCTGCCCTTTAATTCGATTGATCTGCCAATCTTTTTGTGCTTGAGTCAGATTCGAATTTTCGGTAATGGCCTGAATTCGATGCTCATCTGCTTTTTTTGTGTCTTCAGGATCGGCATACTTCGGTTTTTCTGCGCATCCCTGCATCGTTCCCAGAACTGCCACAATGAAAATTACTGAGAATAGATTTTTCATGTTCGCCTCGATTGCTAATTATTTTCGAATTATTTCCTGAATAATTCTTTCCCTTATTGGATTTCTCAGCTGTGCGCTGCGGTGCAGGTAGATTCACGGATCACCAGCTCTGGCGGGATCATAATCGAATCCTGATGTGCCTCTGGAGATTGGATTCTACTTACCAGAAGCAGCGCTGCCCGCTCTCCTATTTCGAGTAATGGCTGCCGCAGTGTAGTGAGAGCAGGATTCGTCATGCTCGCTGTCACAATATCATCAAAGCCTATCACTGAAAGATCTCGCGGAACGGATATTCCCAAATCCCTGGCGGCATCCAAAATTGTCATTGCAATCGCATCGTTTCCAGCGAAAATAGCGGTAGGACGATTCGGTTTAAGCAGCATCTGTCTTGCTATTTCATAGCTTGAAGATCCATCGTATCGGCAAATTTGAATACAGTTTTCCGGCACCACCAGTCCCGCATTTTTCATCGCTCGAACAAAAGCATCTCTTCGCACGGGCACGGACGCCATATTGGCATCCCCTGAAAGATGTGCGATTCGTGTATGGCCAAGTGACAGAAGATGTTCCGTCGCTATCCTGGCGCCCAACTCGTTATCAACGTCTACCGATGGGATGCCGAACTGTTCTGAGGGAGTGGCAATAGTTACAAGAGTCAGCCCTAATGAGCATAGCCCCGATAAGATATCAGAATCGGTAGGAGCTGCGATAAGCAGCAGGCCGTCGGCTCGTCGATCTCGGAATGCGGCCGCAGACTGTTCTGCACAACGCCAGGGAGCCGTAAAAAAAGTCAAATTATTTGAAGTATCTGCCGCCGCCGTCAAAACACCCTGTAGTATTGCGGAGGCGTAGGGGTTCGATACGACCACAGGAGAATCAACTACACCAAAAAAGATTCCCAGTGTGTTCATTCTTCTCCGAACCAGACCTTGAGCCATGGCGTTCGGATGGTAGTTCAGCCGACGCGCAGCATTCTGAACACGCAGCCGCGTTTCGGCACGGACTGGTTTGGTTCCATTATTTAGTACAGTAGAAACGGTGGCTATTGATACTCCGCTCTCTTTTGCAACATCGGTTATGGTGGACATAATATTTAAGCTTGAGCCTATAAAAATTGAACTAAAGGTTTAGGTTATTAAATTCATTGTAATCTAAAAACTAATCTAAACGTTTAGATTATCAAAATAATTGTAATCTAAACGTTTAGATTTGTCAAGGGAACATTAATAAAAATTTAAATCTGTTTGCTTTGCTCGTGATACTAATCGCAAAAAGGATAAAACATGAAACATCGCGCTTTGTTTGTTGGGGGCTGTCCGCACTCATTTCATCGCATCGAACCGGCTATTGGCCCGATCAGTTCTTGTCTGGGGGCGCTAGGATTTGAGACAACCTCATCAGGAATTTTTCATCCGAATCATGCGGAGGCATTTGTTGGAGACTACGAATCGCTGACCGAAAGTAATTTAAAAAACATGGATCTGGTAGTTTTATATACTACGGGGAAAGAGCTTCGCGGTGCAGATATTCAAGCGTTGATTCGATTTGTATCCGATGGTGGCGCCCTGGCCGGGATTCATTGCGCCACAGATTCATTTACAGATGATGCAGAATACATTAAATTGATTGGTGGAAAATTTCGAACACATCCTGCCCAATTGGATATCACAACGGAATTCGTCGATACAGAGCATGCCATTACCAAAGGTTTAGATAGCTTTACCCTGCTGGATGAACTCTATCTCTTCTCTGACTACGATGAGACGCGAGTGCATCTTTTGGCACAGACTACTTCCTACGATGATAATGGCCCGGTACCTCTGTGCTGGACACGTACTGAAGGCAAGGGACGTATTTTCTATCTCTCACTAGGCCATAATCATTCTACGCTGGAAAACATCAGCTGGCAGACACTATTTTCAAGGGGAGTGGCATGGGCAACCGCCCCATCTGAATAATCCGATTCTCAAGAACGCAGTAATGCACTATCCTTTTATTGCATCAATGATATCTAAAAGATGAAATCAAAACATTGGGAATGCAATTAAAAAATAGTGTGCGCATTACTGTATTAATATGGAAAAACCTACTAGTTTAATCAGCATATATTGCAGCAGCAACTTATACACTATGGTAAGGACTGAGCTGGAACTGTCAAGAAGCTAATTCTGGAGGAATTCAATATAATATGGAACAGCGAAAAGGGGCTCGTCGCTTTGAAGTTACCTGGGAAACAAGAGTAAGTAACCCCAAATTTGGAGTCGTTTATGCAAAAACTCAGGACATAAGTCTTTCCGGAGCACTGATAATTGTCCCGATAAGATATCCATTGAAAACTGAAGTATCTATTCAGCTTGAAGTCGGAAAGACCAATTTTGTAAGATGTGTCGGATATATTTCACGTGAACTCCCCAATTCGCGTGGAGGATTTGCATACGGAGTGAGGTTTTTGAGGTTCATGCCAGGTGATCAGAAACTGCTGAATGATGTACTTTTAGATATTAAACGTGTAGAATTTCAACAGGCGAATCCTGTCGAAAAACCAAAAGCGGCGTAGCTCCCTTTTAACTATGCTTTATATCCTGCTCAGAAACTGCAGCCTTCCAATCCAGGGGGCTGCTGGGTTTAAGTGAGACAGTGTGAAGTCCGGCGCTGGTTCCAAAATTGGGATCGGCGCCCTGTTTTATTCCTAGAGTGATCGATTTACCAGGAATTGCGAGCATATTTAATGCCGATGCCGTATGTTCCGGATCGATTTCTTTTCCATCGATCGATATGATCGTATCCCCCGCTCGTATTCCACTCTGCTGGGCCGGAGAGTTGGCTTGTACTCTCTCCACTTTGATGGTGTGTCCATCGGCGCGAACTGAAATTCCAAGTGACGGCTTTTCAGCATCGTCCAATTCATCATGTTCAGTAGCGCGTTCCAGCCAAAGTTTTCGGTGTGGATAATCGAGAGTGACACGATAGTTCTGAAGAAAGCGGTTGCCTACAATTCCAGTCTGACCATAAGCATCATTATTTCGATAATCGATGGAGATCACTTTGTTGGAGAGGTTTATACTTCCCAGCATCAGATAGTTCGCCCTAATTTTATTACTCTGAAATATACGGCTCACGCTGTAGTTTGTAGTGGGAATTCTGGGTGTATCCGGCTTGAACAGCCCCGCTTCCAACCCTGCAGACTGTGCAACACTGAGGTATCCCCCAAAACCAGTATCCAGCAGAAAATAGTAGTCGTATTTCGTATGAAGCTGACCGGCCAGCAGGACACAGGAACTGACTTTGAGCGGGTTTGTATCGGTCAGGCCAAACGAAAAAAGTTTCTGTTCATCTGCATGCCGGCTGGCTTCCGACTTTGAAAGCTCTTTCGAAAAATGCAGCAGATGTCCGGTGTAATCAATATTCGTAACGTATCCTGCAAGAAATGTTATGCCGACGATTCCGTCTATTCGATGTCCTAGAAATTTTTCCATGCGGGAGAGGTCTGCGATCAGTACTGCGATGTTATGGACATGGACGCTGTTCTCTTTCTCTCCCAATCGGAGATCACTCAGCCAGACCGATTCGGCAGGAGTTATACCCTCTGCTTCCTGAATAACCGTATCTTTTATGTGGGTACCGTTTACTCCGAGCGATTTGTTGAGCACGGGAGAGCTTGCTCCGGTATCCAGCAGAAAAACCAATCCCTCGCGATCATCTACCTGACCATGTACTATAATTTGATGGTCTTTATAATCGAACGGCACTTCGACAATATCTCGATCAAGCAGATATTCGGTTAAGAAGTTTATTTGCGCTCCCGCAGGAGTAAACATAATGATAAATATCAACAGACAGAATGTCCGAGTCAATAATTTATCGTGCGGTCTGCTCAATCGGTAGATTTTTTGATGCGTTAGAGAGAATCGATTTGTTTCCATTTTCAATTACTCGTGACACTTTTATTTTCTGCCTATGCAGACGATCTCCTTCAAACTCCGATGGTATAGCCTGCCGTCCGCATAAGTAGGCGTATTAAGGCTCCATGTTTCCCCAGAGGGACCGAGATCGTTCACTGCGAGCAGCGCTTTTGGATCGAGCTTATCCGCTTTTGAGTTGATTACATAAGTGATACCCAGCATCGTACCCATGAACAGCTTTCCGTCCACATCGATTGGAGATGGAAAAAATGCAGGTATCGTCCATCCATCCGTTCTAGATCGATCTTCGGGAGCGACTTCTCTTCCCTTATAGTCGGTAGTCTTAGTCGTCACTGCAATATCGTAAACCAGATCATCCGGTCTGCCTGCAGCTCGAATTACACTGACTGGTACCTCTAGATACTCTGCTTTCC
>JBBRDM010000196.1:0-9239 GCA_038203935.1 Chthonomonadales bacterium | reverse complement strand
CTTACTGCAGCAGGGGTAAAATCGACTGCCAAACCAATTTCTTCAAGCGCTGCGCGGGCTCTGGAGCCTGCTCCACTGCCGGAAGGCGGCGTGAAAGGAATCTATCTCACTGGCTGGTCTGCTGGGCATCCGAAGCATTTTCCTGCGCTGGTCGATCTGGTCGATAGAACTGAACTCAATGCGATGGTTATCGATGTGAAGGATGATGGACAGGTTTCTTACGATATTGATAATCCTCTTGTAAAAGAGATCGGGGCTAACCGAAAAATGTTCAATGTCGATAAAATGATGGCTGTTCTGAAGCAGCACAATATCTTTCCTATCGCCAGGATTGCGTGTATGCGGGATACCATTCTCCCTGAAAAACATCCTGAAATGGCGGTACACTCGCCGGATGGCAGTGTGTGGCACGATAAAACGCATCATGCCTGGCTGAACCCGTACAACAAAAAGGTGTGGGATTACAATGTGGATATCGCGCTGGACGCTGTCAAGCACGGTTTCAAAGAGGTTCAATTCGACTATGTCCGATTTCCCAGCGAAGGGAAGGTTTCTACACTGGTATATCCGGGAAAACCGGCAGGGTCGCTTCGAGAGGATCAGATTGCTGCTTTCATGAAGTACGCGCATGATAAAATTAAAGCACAGGGAGCATGGTTTTCTGCAGACGTCTTCGGCCTTACCAGCCTGGTAAAGAATGATGAAGGTATCGGCCAGAAATTTCTTAAAGTGATACAGAATGTCGACTATCTCTGCCCGATGGTCTACCCATCACATTATGCCCTGGGTGAGTATCATATCAAGAATCCTAACCTGGAACCCTACAAGATTCTGCACCTCTCTCTGGGAGATGCTAAAAAACGCATGGCGGGTGAGCCAAACTGCAAACTGCGGCCGTGGCTGCAGGCTTTCACACTGCATCATGAGCACTACGGACCGGCGCAGCTTAGCGCACAGTTCAAGGCGGCGCGAGAACTTGGAATCAATGAGTATCTTTTATGGAATGCACGATGTTCCTACAAGGATGTAGAAGGCGCTCTGTCGAAAGTTAGCAGTAAGTGATTTTCATGTTTTTTAACGATCCCGTTTTCCCAACCCGCTCAGAAGATGGGATCAGTTGAAATACCTGAAGAGGATTAATTTTTTTAGATGATGTAGATTCTAGTATTTACGAGGAGAAACGATAGATGAAAATTGGCATTTTTACGGCGCTGTTTCATGACCAACCAATTGAGAAAGCGCTCGATATCATTGCGGAGGCCGGAATTACTTCGGTGGAATTCGGCGGGGGAGCCTATCCGGGATGCAGACATCTGGATGATGTAGGCGGAATCCAGGCGCTGATCAATGACGAGAGCGCGCGAAAAAAGCTGCTCCAGATCACCTCCAGCCGCGGTTTGGAGATTTCAGCGATCTCCGTGCATGGCAACCCCATCCACCCGAATAAAGCCATCGCTAAAGAGCATCACGATGCGTTTCATAACGCCGTGCTGGCAGCAGAAAAGCTTGGTATCGGGGTAGTGAACGGTTTCAGCGGATGTCCTTCGGGGCCGGGCGGGCAGAATCCAAACTGGGTGACCTGCCCCTGGCCGGATGAGTTCCGCGACATTCTGGAGTACCAGTGGAATCAGGTGGCTATTCCTTACTGGAAAGAGCAGAACGCATTTTTGAAAGAGCATAATGTAAAATTCGCCATCGAGGCACATCCGGGCTTTATCGTCTATAATCCGGAGACCGTGCTGAAGCTGCGCAGCGCGGCCGGTGAGAATATCGGCTGTAATTTCGATCCATCTCACTTCTGGTGGCAGGGCATCGATCCGCTGGCGGCAGTTCGGAACCTGGGCGCGGCTGGTGCGATCTTCCATGTCCATGCCAAGGATACCCGCATCGATTCGATCAACAGCGGCATCAACGGCAACCTGGACGTGAAATCGTACGGAGCTATTTCGGAACGAAGCTGGGTGTTCCGCGCCGTGGGTTATGGACATGATCAGGGCTGGTGGAACGATTTTGTGACGACACTGCGCATGGTGGGTTACGACTGGGTGCTCTCTATCGAACACGAAGACGGTATGATGAGCATGAAAGAGGGACTGACCAAAGCGCTGCAAACTCTTGAAATCGCCGTCGTCAAAGAGAAACCTGGAGCCATGTTCTGGGCTAAAGTGTAAATTTCTAGCATTTCTCCATTATCCAAGGGTCAACATTATTCGATAAAGCTGACCCTTTAATCTTTCTCGAATAACTATGATCCGAATTTATATTAGCGAAAGGCTTTCTGATGCCAGACTATAGTGATCAATCTCCTTATGTAGATGCATTCTTTGCAGAAACTTCATTTGCAGAAAACCCAGAGCCAAGGTGTCCATGTCTTTTATTACTGGATGTATCAGGATCAATGAGTGGTCGACCTATTTCAGAATTAAATGATGGACTCAATGCTTTTAAAGAAGAATTAATGGCCGATAGTCTAAGTGTCAAGCGAGTTGAACTCGCCATTATCACGTTTGGCCCAGTAAATTCACTAATTCACTTCCAAACTGCTGACAATTTCCAACCTCCAAAACTCCAGGCTCAAGCAGATACCCCTATGGGTGCGGCAATCGAACAGGGAATAAAGATGTTACAAGATCGTAAAGATACTTATAAAATCAATGGAGTTTCATATTACCGCCCCTGGATATTTTTGATTACAGATGGTGGACCAACCGATAGTTGGCATCGTGCCTCTCAAATGGTTAAGGCAGGTGAAGAGGCGCAAGCATTTTCATTCTATGCGGTAGGAGTTGAAGGTGCAAATTTTGATATTCTGAAGCAAATTGCAGTTCGTGAGCCATTACATTTAAAGGGGCTACGTTTCCGTGATCTCTTTGCTTGGCTCTCCAGTTCATTGAGTTCGGTATCGCAATCAAGCCCTGGTGACTTAGTACCACTTGTGAATCCCACAGCCCCTGGCGGATGGGCAGTGGCAGGATGAGTTCGACATCTTGGCGATACGCATTCGCTTCTGTTATCGGAACTGGACATGTTAGAGCGGGATTACCATGTCAAGATTACAGCCAATGTGAAATATTGAAAACCACTAACGGAGAACCTATACTTATTTCGGTGGTCGCTGATGGTGCTGGAAGCGCCTCTGAATCGGCAATTGGAGCGGAAATTGCATGCAATGAAATTATAATCGAAATAACCAATTGTATTTTTAATGCTGACAATCTCTTGAATGTAAATCGTAAATTTGCAGAGGATTGCATTGAAAAAATACAATTTAAGTTAGCAAAATATGCTGATGATACAGGCGGCAAATTACGCGATTTTGCATGCACTTTACTTGTTGCGATAATTGGTCAAGGACAAATCATTACATGGCAAATTGGTGATGGTGCAATTGTATATTCTGATCCAAATACTCCAGAACACTACAGTGTGATCAATTGGCCTCAAAAGGGTGAATATGAAAATTTAACATCCTTTTTAACGCAATCGGATGCAATCGATCATTTACAGTTTGATTCTGTAATTGCCTATGTGGATGAGATTGCAATACTTACTGATGGACTACAAAGGCTTGCACTCGATTTCAGTATTCAAAATGCACATTCGCCATTTTTTCGAAATATGTTTGTACCATTGCGAGTTCAAACATCGGGATATTCTAAGACTGCTTCAATTGCACTTAAATCATTGCTTTCATCAGAGCGAGTGAATGAAAGAACTGATGACGATAAAACTTTAGTTCTAGCATCGCGAAGAACTGAGTTCGTGCTTGACACAAAACACGAAGATAAGATCGATGCACAAGACATTTTACAATAGTATGGGTAGACAAATCCTGTCAGGCAAACAATTGGGACGTGCTGGAGAAGGAACAGTATACGAAATTCAGGGAGAACATAACTATGCTGCTAAAATCTACCATATACCCACGATAGAGCGTGCACGAAAACTGACTTACATGGTTGATAAAAAGTCAGATCGCCTTTTACGTATCGCTGCATGGCCAATTGATACTGTCCATGAACGACCTGGTGGGGCAGTTATCGGGTTTTTAATGCCTAAAGTATCACATATGGATAAGATTCATGATCTATATGGTGTTAAAAGCAGATTAACAAAATTTCCTCAAGCAAATTGGAAATTTCTACTTCACGCGGCAGATAATCTAGCTCGTTTATTTAGTGTGATGCATGAACATGGTTTTATACTGGGTGATGTTAATGAAGGAAATGTATTCGTAACTCCCCAAGCAACAATGATGCTTTTGGATTGCGATAGTATTCAAATTACGACACCTCAAAACCAATTCTTGTGCGAAGTCGGTGTCGAAATATACACTCCTCCAGAGTTACAAGGACGCAGCTTTCGCAATATCACTCGTACTACGGACCATGATGTATTTGGCCTATCAATTTTATTATTCCAGTTACTTTTTTTAGGACGTCATCCATTTGCTGGCAGGCATATGGGAACTGGTGACATGCCTATCGGCAAAGCAATTTCTGAATACAGATTTGCATATGGCAATTCTGCTAAAACTAATTTGATGCTACCTCCACCTGCTTCACTGCCACTATCAGCTGTTTCGCCCGCGATAGTAAAATTATTCGAACAATCATTTCTTCGCTCTAATTCAACACCTTCGCGACCATCCCCACAGATATGGGCTCGTGAAATTCAAATACTAATCCAGAACTTGAGTGTCTGCAGCCGGCACAATGGTCATCAATATTGGAATGGGCTATCAACTTGTCCTTGGTGTTCGATTGAAGTAGCAGCAAATATTCTCTTGTTTCCTATCATACCTTCAACACAACCAGCATTTAATAATATTGACATAGATATAATTTGGAAAAAGATAAACGAAATAGACGCGCCAATGTCTTTACCACCATTTCCAGCCATTACGAATAAAGCGGTTACTCCCTCTGTCTGGGCAGTGCAGCAACGGCAACAATATAGTAGTGGATGGTCAGCATTAACATCAGTTTTAGGCTTAAATTCAATTCGGTCAAATGCTCGTAAGAGAGCAGCTAATGCATTGAATCAAGCTAATATAAACAGGGATTCCTTACAAAAAAGATGGCAAACAGAAATAGCAAATGGCAATACATCCTACCGAACAAAAAAACAAGAATTAGAAAAGAAGAAAAATGAATATCTTGGATTAAATGGACTACGATCTCAGAAAATTAATCAATTAGAGAACAATCGTCGTAAGTCGCAACTTCATCTTTTCTTGGATAAGTTCAACATCTGGCATGCCAATATAAGTGGTATCGGTCCCACACGTAAATCTACACTTCAATCGTATGGCATTGAAACTGCTGCAGATATTAATGAAAATGATATTCTAAATGTTCCAGGATTTGGTGTGTCCTACACAGAAAAATTATTACGATGGCGTAGGGATCACGAACGAAAGTTCGTTTTCAATCCCACACAAAGTATAGCAGCCTCTGAAATAGCTCATGTTGATGGTGAGATCCTAGTTTCTCGCCGAAGATTAGAACAAGAACTCCAATATGGGCTAGGACATTTACAGCAAATCAGCCAGGAAATCAATCGGATCAGACGTTCGATGATTGAGGAGTCAGAAAAAAATCTTCTCACTCTTGCTCAAGCTGAAGCTGATCTACATTTCTTATGATTAATAGCTAATACTTAATTAATTGCTGGAAATGGAATATGGAGGTAGTAGAATGAGTAGTCTATTAACCGAGGAGATAATCAAACAGATAGATCAACTGCCTGATGAACAACAGATGAAATTATTGGATTTTGTGCGTTCGTTACCAAATGTACAATACGTAGGTGTACCAGGTGAATCCCTACTTCGCTTTGCTGGTTTCATCCCTCATGATGAATTGGAGCGAATGGAAAAAGTCATTGAAGATGGCTGTGAGCAAGCAGCTGCAAATGAATGGCAGCCACCTATCTATTGCTAGCAGCTTTATATATCTTGCTTTTTACCTAGATACTTCATACCCGTAAGTTAGCTCAATATCATCTTTTTCTCTCGGACGGAAATTTTGACGCACGAATCGGAGTGTTCTTCCGTTGACACTCGGCGGACAAGGGCCTTTCCAAACCACGACATTTTTCGAAGGAATACCGATCTTCAAATATCTGCCGTCGCTATCATATGATACTTTCCCTATTGGGACGGCCTTCAATGTTTTAGGCATAGAATCGGATTTAAAAGTAACAACTACTTCGCATCTACCAATATTTCCGTGCCACGAAGCTCCAGTATGCAAGATATAACCGATCTGCATAGCACTAGCGACTTGTCCGCCACAAACTGCGACACCTCCGCCGCCATACTGTGTATATACATCGCGGACTTCGATGGATGCGTGAGCCGGAAATTTTACCGTTTTCGTATGCCAATAATGGCCCGATTCATTGGCGCGAATCAACCGTGTGGCTACCTTACTTCCTTGAACATAAGAGACGAATGATTCGAAGGTTGTTTTTGGCGGGGTCTTGAGTACATTGTCGCCATCGTAATCCTTATCAGGATCAGAAGCAGCGTCGCCCTCATCAGGAAACCCCATCCTTACCGAACAAGCGGGTCCATTGTTTGTGAATACAAACAGACAGTCTGCTTTAAGGAAACTTTCCTTAGAAACCGTAATTTGGATTAGTTCGCGCAACATGGTAACAGTTGGATGTCCCTTCAGCAGCCTTGGCGATCCGCCATATGCAAGACCGCCGTCATCCGCAAAAGAGAGTGAGGCACAAGCCAATAGATACAGTAAAAAAACTAAGATAACAGAATAAGTTCGGATTTCTAACTGAACGTGCTTCATTCGTTCTCCTAATCAAAATGAAATTACGATCTTTAAAATGAGGATCGGTTGGAGGATCATATTCCCAGCAGTATAAAGTATTCACTTAAAAAACTATTTATCGTTTCGCAGCTAATTCGTTCTTCTGTTTCGCGACCAGCCGTTCTTGGAGAGCATTCTTGATGTCGTCAGCATCCTCTTTCGTCCACTCTCTTATGGGTGATTCCAGTCCGCTCATCAACAGTGCTTCTAATCGGTCCCCAGCCTGTCGTTTCTGATCTTCATGTATCAGATCACGGAAATATTCACTTGTGGTATTGTATCTGCCTTCGCTCATCCGCTCCTCAATGTACTTCTTCATCTGGTCTGGCAGGGAAATATTTACGATTGCCATAATGTTATTTTTCCTTAAAGAACTACTATCTCATTTTAACGTAAAACCCACAATTTTTGTTAAGTAACTTTCTTTATAACTATGATTTTCCATCAATGCCTAATTGCACTACTTTGCTGCAATTGGGTATTGACACGGAGCCAATTCAATTAATGGATGAATCCACGAACGCATCTTCCATGTCCATGCCAAGGATACCCGCATCGATTCGATCAACAGCGGCATTAACGGCAACCTGGACGTGAAATCGTACGGAGCTATTTCGGAACGAAGCTGGGTGTTCCGCGCCGTGGGTTATGGACACGATCAGGGCTAGTGGAACGATTTTGTGATGACGCTGCGCATGGTGGGTTATGACTGGGTGCTCTCTATCGAACACAAAGACGGTATGATGAGCATGAAAGAGGCACTGACCAAGGTCCTACAGTCCCGTAGTGATCCCAGTCGTCAAAGGGAAGCCCGGCGGCTAAAGATTTGGACATCTGGAAACATTTAGCCGAAATCGGTTACGACTAAATGTATCTATTTAACCATTTATAAACTACTGGATACGGGGGCATTTTGCAGGAGGCGCTGATTTCATTATTGAAGTCGGCGCTTTTTTATAACCGGTGGTCGAAGATTTGGAAGCTTTCTCCGGGAACAGGAAGTGAGTGCCTCCCTCTTTCGATTGCATACGCTTCAGCATTTTTTCATCGGAATGGCATTTGGTGCAATAGGCAAGATCGATTACGCGGACGGGATTATCCCTGCGCTCCTTTGCCTGAACAAGGCTCCATTCCATGGTGCAGGCAACTGCCAGCGCTGCTATCACTACTGGAGCAGCTACAAATGGGGACAGCTTTGGATTGAAACGCTTGCTGTTCATGCTATTCCTTAAAAGTAATTCAAAGTGAAATTTCTCCACTTGCCATTCGTATTGCTGAAGCAGCACCAATGGCAAGCGGAGAGTAGTTTGAGCGAGTGTTCCGAATAGTTAGTTCGGGAATATGCATCCGGCTGCGGGTGCGTTGTCGGCTGTCATACCGGCAGGGCAGACCGAACCGAAGTCTTTATCCAGTTCCGCGCCGATATCGCCGCATCGAATATCACCTATTGCGATGTTATCAACGAGGTCAGCATTCGCACCGGTCTGTTTGAACACGGTAGCATCTGGATCTGCGCAGTAGTTAGATACCTGCGGAGTGCTTGCTGGCCGTGCGAAACGGTTATTTTCGCCGCCCTGAGAGTATCCGGCTTTATATTTCACTGATTTCGCATGGCCATCTACAAATGCCATATTGAAGTTCGCGCTGTGCCGCAGGCCGGAGGTTGTGGTGCCGTTGTAGAGACAGAGCTGAGTAAACATACCCAGGTTCATACGAGGAGTATCGTAGGTATCGCCGAAAGCAAAAGTATCAGCAGGAGCGACGACTTTGGCGATGCTAATTCCAGGGGCAATATTGAAATCGACACCGGCCACAGGGTGAGCCTTCTGTTCCGTCAATCCGCCGCCACGTGAGTTCAAAGGACCCCAGTTGTAAGCGTATCCTGAGAGCGGGCAGTTCTGGCCAGGAGCACAGCCGCCAGCAGCGCCGATATCTGCTCGGTAACCAGACATATCTTTGCGATCCGGGCAGAGAAGCAGGCTGTAACTCTTCATGTAGGGCAGAAGCGGCGGCCACCAGTCCGCATCGATGTTCTGGGTATGCTCGTCCCAATCCTGAATATACATGGCCAGGCTGATACCTACCTGGCGGACATTACTGAGACAGGAGATTCTACGTGCCGATTCTCGGGCCTGTGCAAATACCGGGAAAAGAATAGCTGCAAGAATTGCGATAATTGCAATAACTACGAGCAGTTCGATGAGCGTAAAAGCTTTTTTCTGATGATTCAAGATAGATTTCCTTTCCAAATAATCTCTCAGTAATACTGGAGATTTCAACTGCCTTCAGACTGCCGTTCCGGTCGGCATCGAAGGAAACGTTTTACTGCCGATAACAATTAAAGATTAAGATTAGTGCCCATTCCATTTTGCATCTTTAGCAGCAATACGAGAGTCGATTGTTTTT
>JBBRDM010000195.1:0-9624 GCA_038203935.1 Chthonomonadales bacterium | reverse complement strand
CCTCGGGCAAAGGGGTTCCCTGGAATATGTCCGTCAGACGCACTGATTCTAAAAGGTCGATTTTCGCAGATAATACTGCCTGTGTAAGATTAGAATAGGGTACTTCCAGTGAAACTCTCGGTGCAATATCGCGAGATACGGCTGGGAATTTCGAAATCGGCACAAACCTGTTCAGCGATTTCTCTGAAGAAATCTGCAGTTCTTTCAGGTTTAATTCAAATAGGAGAATGCGTTCTCTCAATCCCACATGCTCTATTAAGCCGGGATGCAGTTCACCAACTACTCCAACAATTTTACTGTTCTGAAACCGAACTAATGCAGTTCGGCCAGGGTGAAACTGCGGCATGCTGGCTGCCAGTTCCCCAGGAGACTCGAACTGATAGTCTGAGATATGCAGCGACTTCATCAATTTCTCAATCAGGCCGCGTATCAGGCTGAAATCTGCTGAGGGAGTTCTGCTGTTTTTATCCCAGCTTCCTGAGGTTAGAGTGCCGCAAAGTAGACCGCCAACTGCCATAAATTCAATTGGTTTTAATTCAGACATCGCAGCGGAATTTTCCTCCCTCTGCCAGACGTGTCCCACCTCGAAAATCGAAAGATTTTGCTGGCCGCGAGCTGCATTGTGTGCTGCGGTGGAGAGCAGGGATGGAAGCAGCGAGCGGCGTAAACTTCCAATTTCGCTGGAAAGCGCGTTTCGTACCGGCACTTTAAGCCGAAGATCATCTGGCGTATCGTAGGGAGAGGGGCCGGTCAGGCTATGGGTCACTACTTCCTGGAGTCCGCATCCCGCCAGATGCAATTTTAGACGCGTGACAAATGATCCTTCTGCACTGTCTCCTCCGCGGGTGGTAATTCCGACTGGAAGGTGCTCTGGAATATTCTCGTAGCCATAAATTCTGCCGACCTCTTCTATAAGGTCTTCTTCGAGAGTGATATCGGGGCGGAAGGAAGGAATAGATACATTCAAGACATCTCCGCTGCAGACAGAATTAAAACCGAGCCTGCTGAGGCAGTCTTCCGCAGTCGGAAGATCGATCTCCATTCCCAGAAGCTCCGCTGCGCGCAAGACACGCAGATCGACAGTTCGCAGCGGCAGCTTGCCAGGATAGATATCTATAATACCGGGAACTGCTTCGGGTTGATTCATACCCAACAGTAGTTCACATGCGCGATCAACGGCTTTTTGTGCGCCTTCTGGATCGACTACTCGTTCAAAACGATAAGAAGCCTCAGTGCGCAAGTTCAGAGTCCGTGAGCTGCGCCTGATAGAAAGGGGATTAAAGTGCGCTGATTCCAGCAGAATATTTTTTGTGCCGGCGCTGACTTCTGTCTCAGCGCCACCCATCAGACCTGCGATTGCAACGGCTTTCTCTGCATCGGCGATCACCAGGACTTCCGAAGTAAGCTTTCGGTCTTCCCCATCCAGCGTTTGAATGCTCTCATTTTCATGTGCACGCCGGACCACTATTCGGCCTTCCGCCAGCTTATCATGATCAAATGCATGGAGAGGCTGGCCCATTTCGAGCATTACGTAGTTGGTGACATCAACTACGTTGCTGATCGCTCTTTGCCCTGCCGCTTCCAGACGTTTCTGCATCCATTCGGGGGATGGGCCGATCTTAATATTCCGAACCAGCCTCGCGGCGTACCTCGGGCATAGGTCCGGAGCTTGTATCTCAACGGACGTATATTTTAGTATTTCGCCTTCTGGAATCGATTCAGGGGGCGTGGGAATTTGAAGTGGAAGAGAATAGAGGGCTGCCACTTCTCTGCCCACTCCTACCATGGAAAGGCAGTCGCCGCGATTCGGAGTAATGTACACGTCCAAAACAGGGCCAGATTCCGATTCTTCGATGCCTTCTACTTCAAGGCCACCCATAGTCACTCTGGTTGCGACCTCTTCCGCAGAAGCGTCCACTGCCACCAGTGTATTTAGCCATTCTAATGGAACACGCATGCTATTTAAACCTCATCGGCGATGACCGTAAAAAGATTGAGTTGATTTTACCAGTATGGAATTGCGCAGGGTATTTATTGCATCGGGGTTTTAGTGGCTGTGAGTAAGAGCAGCTAGGACAGGTTACCACCTCACCCCAACCCCTCTCCCAGATGCTCGTTCCTCGCGGGAGAGGGGCGAATGCCTACCAATTCCCTCGGCAGACGACGGAGCATCTGCCCTCAACCCCCCTGCCCCCCTTCTCCCAAAAACAGGAGAAGGGGCGAATGCACCTCACCCCGACCTTAACCTAGATGCCGTTCCTCGCGGGAAGGGCGAATGCAAGGTTATGACCTTCATTATAACTGCTTTCACAGCCTCTTCAACCTGCGCAATAAATGGACTTTGTATTACCAGACGGTACTTTTGTGCCGTCTCAAACCTATGCTTATAGCTTATGATAAGACTAAAACTGTTTCAGGAAGCGCATGTCATTTTCGAGGTAAAGTCGAAGATCGTCAACTCCTGTTTCGATCATATGCGCTCGTTCCACTCCCAGACCGAATGCAAAACCGCTGTATTTATCGGTGTTTATGCCGTAGGCTTGAAGGATGTTGGGATGAATCAAGCCTGCGCCGCCTAATTCGAGCCAGCGGCCATTCCAGCGGATAGCATAGTCGACTCCCGGCTCCACGAATGGGAAGAAATCTGGGCGAAACCGAACCAGCGTTTCCGGGCCGAACATCGCTCGGGTGAATGCTGCCAGTGTCCCTTTAAGGTCCGCCATGCTGATTTTCTCATCCACCATAAACACATCGATCTGGTGAAATGTGTGATGGTGCGTAGCATCCACTGCTTCATAACGGAAGCAACGGCCTATGGTTGCGAACCGAAAAGGCGGCCTTCGTTCCGACATCATTCGTCCCTGAAGCGCCGTTGTCTGCGTTCGCAATAGTTTCGAATCGGTAACAAAAAATGAGTTCTGCTCATCCATCGCCGGATGATCTTCCGGGTAGTTCAATGCCGCAAAGTTGTAAGCGTAGTCCTCCAGTTCCGGACCGTCCACAAACTCGAATCCCATTCCTGATAACACAGATTTTATACGGTCTGAAGTGACAGTGAGTGGATGCAGGCCGCCTTCTGGAAACGGCCGGCCAGGAAGCGTGATATCGATTCGTTCCTTCTCCAGACGCGCAGCAAGCTCATTTGATTGCAACCGGCTGTTCACTTCTGCAATTTGTTGGGTGAGCGCTGCGACTGCCTCGTTAATTCGGGCACCGAATGTGGGACGCTCTTCGGCGCTCAGAGTACCGATAGTTTTACGCAGTTCGTTAATGCTGCCTTTTCGTCCGAGATATTTTATCTCTGCGGCTGTTAAATCAGCAGTGGATGCAGCCTCTTTAATCTCTTTCTCCGCTGCAATGGCCAGTAACTGTATAGGATCAGACACTTTCAAACTCCTCCAAACACACAGACGCTCCATCCAGAATTCTCCGAAATCAATCCGGGAGAAATAGGATGGAGCGTCTTAGATAAAATTGCTTGACTAAGGGTCTGCCTGTGATAAGGAGACTAGGCAGCGCTCAAGGATTCTCCCGCGGATGTCAGCGCGCTCGCCGCCTGAGCGACGAGCTGCGTAAACGTCGCGGGATCATTCACAGCCATCTCGGCCAGAACTTTTCGGTCCAGGCCAATGCCAGCTTTGGTGAGTCCCTCAATAAAACGGCAGTACTGCATGCCTTCCGCTCGGCAGGCGGCGTTAATACGCACAATCCACAAGCTGCGAATCTCTCTTTTTTTGTTGCGGCGGTCACGATAGGCATAGTTGCCTGACTTCATGTACTGCTCATGCGCAGTCTTGAAGAGTGAGCGCTTTCCGCCCCAATTTCCTTTGGCTGTTTCCAGCACCTTCTTATGGCGCTTATGGGTCATCGTTCCACGTTTAACGCGCGGCATAGGAGATGCTCCTTTCTACATACTAAATAGTTTGAAATATAACTCAGGCAGCCCGGCTGCTGAGTTTGATAGTAAAAGTATTAATCGAGGCCTTTACCCAGCATGCGGACAATTCTTTTTTTATCGCCGGGATAGAGCTGCGTATCGGTATTCAGGTTTCGTTTTCGGTTCGGATCTTTTTTTGCCATCAAGTGGTTCATTCCGCACTTACCGCGCATGAGTTTTCCAGATCCGCTTTTTGTGAATCTTTTGACCACGGATTTACGAGTCTTGATCTTAATTTTCATGGAAACACAAACCTCTTTTTTAATTCCGGCCACAAGCCGTACACATATGAACGAAGCCAGTTTTACTTTCCGGCTTCGTTTGAATCATACAAAAACTTCTTTGCCTGATAGAACATCCAGTGATCAGAAATTTATCAGGATTTAGGGCTGAGTATCATAATCATCAGCCGCCCTTCCATCGATGGAGGCCTTTCGACCTGACCGACGTTGGCAACCATTCCGATGATCTCATCAAGCTTCTGCTTGCCAAGCTCCGGGTGCGTAATCTGCCTGCCGGAAAATCGAAATACAACTTTAACTTTATCGCCATCTTCGAGGAACTTGATGATATTTTTGACTTTGACCTGCAGATCGTGGTCACCGATCATGCCGTATCGAGGGTCAATACGAATATCTTTCAGCTCGCCTTGCTTTTGCTTTTTGTGCTGTTCACGCTCGCGCTTACCCTGCTCATACTTATATTTGCCATAATCCATAATGCGGCAAACGGGCGGCTGGGCCTGAGGGGCAACCTCAATAAGGTCCAATCCTTTTTCCTGAGCGAGGATCAGTGCATCACGGGCACTTAAAATGCCTAATGCCTGGCCTTCATCATCGATGACACGGACGTCGCGAACTCTGGTTTCACGCGGACCGCGTAATATCTGTTCGTTTACACGAAAATCTTTGTTGATAAATGCCCTCCGACGAAAGCGAATAGAGGCGCATACGATTTGCACCTGCGATTCCGACACAGAAGCTAAACAAAATCTAACTCGTCAGACAGAGCATAGTGTACCAGATAATTCAACCCGTGTCAATGAAAATTTAGCCGGGAACTTCTGAAGGAAAAAGAGCATTATTGAGCTATAGTAATAGAATTAGAGACAGCTGATACGCTCGGCTGTGAGGGTAACTGCGTATGCTGCTAACATTTTATTCCTGCAGAGATGCAATTAAGCGGCTTGATGATTTTCTGGATAGAGAGCTGACTGAGACTGAACTGTTTCGGGTAGAACGACATCTTAAATTATGTCACTCTTGCTCTAAAAAATTTAAATTTGAGCAGGAAATAGTACAGGGGATTCGGAAAAAGCTTGCACAGGTCACTCTTCCTGCTGATCTTCAAAATAAGATTGCTTTCCTCCTTGAAACTGATGGCGAGAATAAGGATATCATTTAATGGCGAAAAGCCCAGAAGGGTCGGCCCAAGAGTTCAGCGCTCTTATTGACCCTTTACTGACCAAATCTTATGCCCTAGCTTACCACCTTACAAGCAGCAGAGAGGCTGCGGAAGACCTGGTTCAAGAAGCAGCGCTGCTGGCATTTCGGAATTTCAGTTCTTTTCAGCGCGGCACGAATTTCAAAGCCTGGTTGTTCCGCATCCTCGTAAATGCCTCCCACAGCCAGCATCGTAAAAATCTACGTGAGCCCAAAGTAACTCCGCTGGAAGATGCGGAAGACTTATATCTCTATAATCATTCCCTGGAGGCCGGGCTGGATCGAGGCAGTTCGAACCCGGCAGAGCTTGTGCTGGGAAGCATGGATGTGGAACACATCATACAAGCCATAGAATCGCTCCCGGATGACTATCGGCTTGTCTGTGCGCTCTACTTTTTGGAGGAGACCGCCTACCAGGAGATCGCCGATATTCTTGAGATCCCAGTTGGCACCGTTCGTTCCAGGCTGCATCGCGGCAGAAAGCTGCTTCAAAAATCGCTTTGGAATATTGCCGTCGATAATAACATCATTGCAGCGCTGAAAGATGAGAGTGAGGCTGTTAAATGAGCCAGCTCGACCGCTATACTTGTGAAGAGACTTTTAACCTGCTGAATGATTATGTTGATCGAGAATTAAATGAGGATCAGATAATTAAAGTGCGCGAGCATTTGGCTGTCTGCGAAGAGTGCGCCGGTGAATTTGCTTTCGAAGCACAGGTTATCTTATCTGTGCGTGCAAAGATATCTCAGATAAACTGCCCCGTTACGCTTCGCGATCGAGTATTACAGGCCCTGCTCAAAGCACAAACGGATTGATGAAAACACCCATCTGGAAAAAGCGGTCGTTCGTTATATTTGCCGGAGGTTGAAAACCCCCGCCTGGAAAAAGCGGTCGTCTTTCAGACGGAATTCCCGTTCCGAGGAACAGAATCCGATGAATCGTGCCCTCATCCCCTGTCCCCTTCTCCCAAAAACAGGAGAAGGGGGAACTCTTGCTCAAAATTCAGCCCATGCAGGGAGCTTGCGACCGGAGATGGGCTTCGCAATTCCAGACCTAGGTTTTAACCCAGTGTGTAAGCGTCTGGAAAAAGCGGACATCTTTCAGACGGAATGCCCGTCCGAAGGACGGTGATTCAATTCAATAATCAACCCAGGGTGGGAGCTTGTGACCGGAGAAGGTTAAGTAATTCCAAACCTTAGTTCAAAATCTTTTCAATGTGCTCGTTCCTCGGGGGAGTGAGGCGAATCCGATATTCTGGCATTCCATGTCGCTGAAATCACCTCTCATCCAACTCGCAACAAACAATTTCCTTTATAATTTCCAATTATGATTTAAATTTTTTTTCCTGAAATATTCTGGGAACCCATCTTCTCAATTCTGCATTTAGACTGTCAGAAAATCAGAGAGGTAACGAAATGGTTCAACGATTTAGATGTTTCAGCAGTTTTCAAATATTGTTAAGTATAGGGATAGGAATCGCTGGCGCAGGAATCAGCAATCCATCCTGGGGACAGAGCAATCCAATCATCTTAGATGTACCAGCGCCGGAGCTTACAGGCTCCGCCTGGATAAATACTCCGAAGAATACACCTTTGAAACTTGCCAGCCGCAAAGGGAAAATTACCATCGTCCATTTCTGGACTTTTGGGTGTATCAACTGCAAACACAATCTCCCGGTCTACGCACGATGGCAGAAACAATTCGCAAAACGAGGAGTTGAGATTATTGGCGTGCACACTCCGGAGACTGACGAAGAAAAAATTACGAGCAATGTCTCCCGCGAAGTGAAACATCTGGGTATTACTTATCCCGTATTGATAGATAAGAATGGCCTGAATTGGAATAAATGGAAGCAGCAGTTCTGGCCGACTGTCTACCTCATAGATAAAAGTGGACATGTTCGTGCCTATTGGGAGGGAGAGCTGGAATGGGAAAACTCCGGCGGGGAGGCTAAGATGGCTGATATAATAGATTCTCTTCTAAAAGAACAGGTGAAACAGTGACAGTTCAATCTGTGGAAATTAAAAAACTAGAAAAAAAGCATCCTCTGGCTATCCGGTGGTTCCACTGGATCAACTTCCCGGTGCTGATGATCATGATATGGAGCGGACTGCTCATCTACTGGGCGAACGATATCTATCATCTTGGATCCTTTCATTTCTTTCCAGATCAATTCTATAAAACGTTTTCTATTCCCCAAAGGCTGTCCGAAGGAATGTCGTGGCATTTTCTCTTCATGTGGCTCTTTGCGATTAATGGAATCATGTATGTGCTGTACACAGCAATTTCAGGAGAGTGGCGATATCTGGTTCCCGGCAAAAACACCATACGTGAAGCGCTGCAAGTCGTATTATTCGATATGCACCTTAGCAAAACGGAGCCGCCCAGAAGAAAATTCAATGGAGCGCAGCAGATTGCGTACTCCAGCATCATTTTGATGGGAGCAGGATCGCTCCTCTCCGGACTTGCAATCTACAAACCGATTCAGTTCGCCTGGATTACGACTCTGCTGGGCGGATACATGTTTGCCCGATTCATCCATTTCTGGCTGACTATCGGCTACTGTATGTTCTTCGTGGTTCATATTACGCAGGTTATTCGTGCAGGCTGGAACAACTTCAGGGCGATGGTCACAGGGTATGAAGTCGTACGTATTAGTGAAGCAGTGCTCCCAAAAAATCAGGAGATTGAACTCCCGCAAAACAAACCTGCAGAAATGACACCTGCTCCCATAAAATCTGCGGTAACCGTTAAAGATTCTGGCGCTGAGAGTGCCGCTCCAGAAAAAACCGCATCTGCTGAGAATATCACGGAAGAGGTGGAGGCATGAGGGAGAAAGATATTAAATCACTCGATGCAGAGCAGCAGATTAAAATTCTGTCGAGGCGAAGTTTTATTCAGGGCGGCATTCTGGTTGCGGGAGGGTTTTTAGGCTGGAAATGGCTGGTTTCTCGTGAAACGAATAACGGCACTCTCTGGCCGTTTAGAAGAACTCTCGAATTCAATGAGAAAGTAGCGGAGAAGTATTTCAGCGGTAATCGGCTTGCACCAACATTTCCACGAGCAATGGCGGGAATTCCTAAGCCCAATGGGGATGACGGCCTTAGTGATGCCCTGGATGCGGATGCCTGGAATCTGAGTGTGGAGGGAGTATTTGGAACGCAGGAACCTTTGACACTCACCATGGAGGATATTAAAAAACTGCCGCCAGCCGAAATGGTAACTGAATTAAAATGTATCGAAGGATGGAGCCAGATCGTACAGTGGAGAGGGGTAAGGCTTGTTGATTTCATTGCAAAATACCTGCCAATAACCCGCAGCGGATCAAAACCGGATATGAATAATCCAGGTGACCTGGCGGAATATGTAGGAATGGCAACACCTGACGGCGGCTACTATGTTGGGCTGGATATGCCGAGTGCGCTGCATCCGCAGACACTTCTCTGTTATGAGATGAATGGCCAGCCGTTGAGCGATGATCATGGGGCGCCATTAAGACTGGTTATACCGGTCAAATATGGGATCAAACATATTAAACGAATTGGTACGATAACATTTACAAACCAGCGGCCGCCAGACTTCTGGGCGGAGCAGGGTTACGATTGGTATGCGGGCCATTGATGCTGCGCACCTCCCACGATGGTGGGGAAGTCACCATAATCTTGTGAGAAATGACCTTAGGAGAACGAAGATGTTACACAAAAAGATTGCCTTGCTTATAAGTACGTTGGTTTTAGCTTCACTCACTATCCTTCCGGCTGTCGCTCAGGATAAAATGTCCGGCTCTAAAATGGACGGACATAAGATGGCCAACGGTAAAACAATGCATGGCAAAATGATGCATGGTAAGATGATGCATGGCAAGTCAAAGCATCATCATATGATGAGCCATAAGATGGCCAACGGTAAAACAATGCATGGTAAGATGATGCACGGCAAAATGATGAACGACAAAACCAAACACGATAAAATGTAGTTCAGACCTGCACTTTCGCAGCCCATCCAGTTCTATTAAATCACATCAGAATTTAATGGAACTGGATGGGCTTTATTTTTTTCTTGTTCGACCAGTCTTATTTAACAGGAATGTAAAGGCGGAATAGTCTATTAACCCACTGTTGCAAACTTAATAGCAAGCAGCCTCGAAATACGATAAGATAGAGTCAGCAGAAAATTATCCACAACTATTTGCCCTATTCGGTTCGATTTTCATGGCAGCGTAACTGCGATTGCCCGGGAAGGTAT
>JBBRDM010000194.1:0-10004 GCA_038203935.1 Chthonomonadales bacterium | reverse complement strand
GTCATTTCGACAAGACCGAGTGGACTGATATTAGATATTTTAGTTCGTGATCGATCTTTTTTGAGCGCAAGCTCCAGCGATTTGATCACGGACTGCTTATCGCGGGGGTTGCTCATGTCGATAAAGTCGATTACGATAATTCCGCCTATATCGCGCAGACGAAGCTGGCGGGCTATTTCTGCTGCTGCATCCACATTGGTTTTTAAAATAGTCTCAGCCAGGCTGCTGCCGCCAGTGAATTTGGAGGTATTTACGTCGATTACGGTTAGCGCTTCCGTCTCGTCGATAACTAATGACCCACCCGATTTCAGAAAGACCTTTCTGCGCAGGAGTCTGTCGATTTCAGATTCCAGCTCGTAATGATCAAAGATAGGCTGCATGCCATCATATAGATGAATCCGGCCTTTAAGCTTGGGAGATATCCTGTCGAGCAGTTCGTTTGCTTTTTCATACTCAGCAGGTTCATCTATGACAAGTTTCTGTACATCAGAACTGAACACATCACGAATTGTTTTATAGAGCAGTGTCAGATCCTGCTGAGCAAGAGCTGGCGCGCGTAGTTTCTTAGTACGGTCGAGCACCTGCCTCCAAGTTTGAAGCAGAAAATCCATATCCTGACGCAGCTCTTCTTCCGTTTTTTCTTCCGCTTCCGTTCGAATTATCAGCCCAAAACCTGGTTCGCGCAGCTTATCTCCAATTTTTTTCAGTCGATCCCGCTCTTTTGCATCCTCTATTTTGCGTGAGACGCCAAGGTTATCCGCTTCCGGCATGAGCACGAGATACCTTCCGGGGAGAGAGATTCGGGTCGATACGCGTGCGCCCTTAGTACTTCGCGGACCTTTAATAACCTGCACGAGCAGTTCCTGGCCTACTTTAAGAACATCTTTAATTTTCTGCTGACGTAAGGTTGATCGCCGAATATTGCGCCTCGGAGCCTGCGAGGAACGGCCAGGATCAGAACTCTCAGCGCCCTCTTCTTCTCCTTCCTCCGTGTCATCATCAAGTATGTCGATGTCGGAGGGATTAATATCTGCTGGAAGCCCGATATCTCCAAATGTCTGCGCAAAATCGTTTGCTATTCCAGAATTTTCTTGAGCGACAGCATTTTCTTCTGAGGGCAATGGAGACGGAATAGCGATCGGAGCAGTCTTCTGGCTTTTTTCAAAACGAGGCCGCCTGCCATTAGCGCTTTCATTGGAAGCCCCATTGTTTCTCGCTCCCGAACCGCTGTCATCACCCGTTGGAAGTACATCTCCCACATAAAGAAATGCATTGCGCTCTAACCCGATATCCACGAACGCTGCATCCATACCAGGAAGGACATTGGCGACGCGGCATTTATAGAGGCTGCCAACCACACGTTCTGCGCGTTCAATATGAAGTTCGACGAGCTTAGAATCTTCCATAACGGCTATTCTGGTTTCTCGTTCACCCACATTGACTACAATCTCTTTACTCACTAGCTTCTCCTTTTAACAGCCGTGCACGATGTGCCCTGCGAAGCTTAATTCCGGGCAGTTTATTCTCCAGGAAAGCGATTACCTCTGCAGGTTTTGCAGATCCGCTCTCACCGATTGCTACCAGAATGCGCACAGAAAATCGGCTGTCCAATTCGCGTTCATCAATCAGTTCCAACTCAAAAATATGGGGACGGAGATCGACCGTTTTGCTTCGGCCTTCCCGCGCTCTAAGGATCGGAATCTCCTCGAGCTGTAGTGTATCTGTAATAATTTCTTTAATTTTGTGTGACGGATGACATCCAGGATCATCGACTACTAATATATATTCTGCTCTATTGTAGGTATTTAAAAGATCTTTGGAGCCAATGTCAGGAATCTCCTGACATTCTCGAATCCGAATTCCCGGCGGCAGTGCGCAATTAAGCGTCTCAAGAATATCCTCTGGAGGCAGTGATTGATTGAGTTCAAGAACCATCGGTTCTGCAGCGCCTGTTATTGCGGTGCTTAGCGCCGATGCAAAATAAAGGCGTTCCCGGGGGTTAAAGCCGGCTGAAAATGCGATAGGAAGCCCTGCGCGACGTATGGAACGCTCGAAAGTACGGAGTATGTCGAGATGACCAAGCCAGCGGACAGGTTCATTTTTCTCGAATATGAGAAGGAATTTGGGCATAAATCGGAGGCTGATATGGATAGCTAAAAGTTATAATAGAAATGCTTATAATAGGAAGCAATACTGAAGGATCGCTGATATGGGCGATCCTTCAGTAATAGTTGTTTGTTAGCTTTTCTTTGCTGGAGCTTCTTTTTTCGCAGCGGCGAGTACTTTCGCTTTTTGCTCTTTTGCGCTCAGCGTGCTGAATTTTTCCGGGCAGCCTGCGCAGCAGAAATGGACTTTCTTGCCTGCAACTACGAGAGTTTTACCAACCTGGGTGTGGTCTTTGATGGCTTCGCCAGTCATCGGGCAGGTCCAGACATCGACTGCCTTTGCGGTCTTCTTAGGCGGGGCTGCAAGTACAGCGACGCTGCTCAGCATAGCAATGGAAGCAAATATTGCAGAATACTTTTTCATAAATAATCTCCCAGCCCATCTTTTTGGGCTTGACTCAAGTCTTTCGCTCCAGAGATCTTTCTCGGTTCGTCAAGACTACTGGTGAATTCGGCAGATGTGATCTTGCTTAATTTAAGCGTGAAGACATGCCGGTTGGATAATTCTTCACTTTTAGAAATCGGTAAATCTCCTTAGTGACCTCAATATTTTACCGTATACATTTCTAAAATAGCAACCATGCTGTTAAGCATTAAAGGATGTGCAAAGAATTGGAGTTGGGAAGGAAATTACCTGCTGTATAGTGAATTATGTTGAGTCTTAAAACTGAACGAAGTTGGGTTCAGGAGATTTCATGGTTGAAACCTAAAATGATTTCTGTGTATTTGAATCGACGTTGATTCTACGATACTACACAGAAACCGGATGGATGCTTTAGAATATATGTTCAAGCTGCTCAAATTTGCCTCTTTACTAACTGCTTACATATCGCTGACTATCTTGATTTCCACTGTTTCATGCAGGGCTGACGAGCCAATTCGCTTAGTTGTTTGGGGACTTGAATCGGGCACAGAAACAAAAGATCAAGACGCTAAGATAGCCGCGTTCGAACGAATGCATCCAAATATACATGTCGCTGTCTTATCGATGGGGGCGGGAGCGATGAACCCGCAGAAATTGATGACTGCGATAGTTGGAGGCGTACCTCCGGATCTAGTTCGTCAGGATAGATTCACAATTGGGGACTGGGCCAGCAGAGATGCATTTCGTTCGCTTAATGATCTTCTTGCTGCGGACAAACTCAGCAAGAATCCCTACGCGGTTCGCAAGAGTGACTATCTTCCTGCTACCTGGGCGGAAGCAAGTTATCAGGGCAACGTCTACGCCATACCTTACGAAACGGACGATCGAGTCCTCTATTACAATAAATCTCTTTTTAACGAAGTTGGTTTAGATCCTAACCATCCTCCACAAACCTGGGATGAATTAATAGAGTATGCCAAAAAACTCACCAAGCGCACACCTGGCGGCGGTTATGAGAGACTTGGTTTTATTCCGATCTATGGGCAGGGCTGGCTTTATATGTGGTCATGGCAGAAGGACGGCGAGTTTATGGCGCCGGATGGCCGCCACTGTACGCTGGATAATCCCTACACAGTCGAAGCGCTCACAGCGATGGTTTCCTGGTACGACCAGCTTGGCGGCGTCGATGGGATAAATGCCTTTTCCGGCGGATTCACTACGGAAGACCAGGACCCTTTCATGACCGGTAAACTGGCTATGAAGATTGACGGGGATGGTTTCATAGGCTCCATTGCGAGATATCATCCTGAGATGGAGTTCGGTGTATGTGCAGTACCTGTCCCTGCAGAACGGCTGCATCATGAGGGCAGGTATAAAACAGATCCCACCTGGGTAACATGGTCTGGCGGCTTCTCCTTCGCAATCCCCCGTGGCGCACAGCACATCAAAGAGGCATGGGATTTCATACAGTGGATGAACTCACCGGAAGCGGCTATCATCGGAGCGAAAGCGCAGGCTGCATATGTCGAGAGTAAGGGCAGGCTTTTTATTCCTGGTCTTCGGGCGAATATTCCTGCTACGCAGGCGATATTCGAAGCCTATAAATCGACACTTCCACCAAAATTCCTGAACGCCAAGCAGATCACCTTGGACCTGCTTCCATACACCAAATTCAGACCGGTTACTTTTGTAGGGCAGCGCCTCTGGGATGAACATGCACGGGCAGTCGAGGCCGCCATCCGACATACCAAATCACCGCAAGCCGCGCTATCCTACGGCCGAACTCAAGTTCAGATCGAACTGGATAAGGTCTACGACCGAGACTCACATCCTCTGCTCCCATCCTCACTTGTTTTCGGTATTGTTGCTTTGCTTGTTATCATCGGATTTGGAGCGCTTGCCTTCAAACTGACGATATGGATGAAAAACGAGCGCAGGATGGCCCGGGCAGAAGCGTGGGCAGGATTTGCCAGCGTAGCCCCGTGGGTTTTTGGATTTATTATCTTTACAATGGGACCCATCATCGCCTCTCTAATTCTTTCCTTTTGCGATTATGATGTTCTCCATCCTGCGCGCTGGGCTGGAGCATCAAACTATATTGCACTGGCTACTCTGGATAGATCTTTTATCCTGAAGAGCATAGGAAATGCGCTCTATCTTGCGGCATTCGGTATTCCGCTGGGAATGGTTACCAGCCTCGGGATGGCGATGCTGCTGAATACTAAAATCAAAGGCCAGCAGTATTACCGAACCGCATTCTACATGCCCAGTATCGTGCCTGTTGTAGCTACCACAGTTCTGTGGGCCTGGATATTGAATGCTGATCCGAGCCGCGGCCTGATAAATGCATTCTGGCAGAGTACTATGTCACACTGGTTCCATTTACCGCCTCCGGGCTGGCTCTCTGTTCCAAGCTGGGCAAAACCTTCTCTTATCGTAATAGGATTGTGGGGGGCGGGCGGTGGAATGATTTTGTGGCTTGCAGGCCTGCAATCGGTGCCTGCCACTCTTTATGAAGCCGCTAATCTGGATGGAGCAAGCGGCCCGCAGCAGTTCCGGCATATCACCCTTCCCATGCTCTCACCCTACATATTTTTCAACTTGATTATGGGAACCATCGGAGCGCTGCAGACCTTCGAGACGGCCTATATTCTGGGAAATACTGGTGGTGGGCAGAGCACCGGGCCAGATGACAGCCTGCTGGTGCCGGTTGTTTATCTTTTTAACAATGCGTTTCAGTATTTCAAAATGGGATATGCAAGCGCTCTTGCCTGGATACTATTCATTATTATTCTCGGGCTGACTATGGGACAGCTTAAAATGGCTCCGAGATGGGTCCATTACGAAACGGATGGTAAATAGATTGTGCCAGAAAAGTCCGGAGGTTGAAAACCCCCGTCTGGAAAAAGCGGTCGTTAATACCATTTGCCGAATTGATCCGGAGGTTGAAAACCCCCGTCTGGAAAAAGCGGTCGTCTTTCAGACGGAGTGCCCGTCCGCAGGATGGTTGGCCGAAGGCCTTCCAGATGGGTCATACATGGCCCGGAAACAATTTGGGATTCCTAATTCACGACATCGGGTTCAACATGGCGCAAAAGGATTTCGCAATTCCAGACATGGGATTTAGCCCGGGCTACAGATCCTTAGGATAACCGGCTCCTAACATACCACAGTGGCACCCGGATATGGGTAAGTGGTTTACTTTTCGGCTCAGCCGATTTTATCTCACACTAGTTAAGTCATTTGGATTAAATTATGAACGCGATCATCTCGCTTATACTCGTTTTAATTGGATACGGAGTGCTGACATTATGGGTGGCACATACGACACGCGCACTGCGACTAAAACAGCGCGCGCTTTCGGCTGCCCTCCTTCTGCTGCCTATTGTATTGATAGCGATATCCCCATTCCTTTCTATTTCCTTCCGGCTGATTATACTGGAAGCGATGCTGGCTTTACTAACAATCGGCCTATCGAAATGGCTCGTGCCTGATCAGGAATTGATTCCCATTCGCGAAACAAAGCCTTCGTTTCTGCATCTGATTTTGATATCAGGATCTGCTCTCTTTCTCATTCCGTTTGTGTGGCTCGTCGTCACCTCCTTAAAAGAGGATAAGCAGATGTCTCATTTTCCTCCCGAGTGGGTTCCGACTCAGCAAGTAACCATGCATATCGATGGAAAAGAGGCCGGTCTGATTTGGATGAATTACCACGGACAACGAGTCAAGGCGGCTGTGATCAAATCTTTTCCAGATGGAACGATGCTGGCCAGATCGCTGGATGATCCAAACGCACTTCAGCAGCTTTCCCGAGCAGACATTACCGAAATCCGGCAGTTCGCACCGGTCTGGAAGAACTACCCGGATGCCCTGAATTTTCTGCCAAAAGACAGCAAGTATGGCCTCATAAATCTTCAGAATACTCTCGTGATCGCGCTTATGTCGGTGTTGGGAACGGTGCTCTCTTCCAGTCTCGTCGCCTATGGTTTTTCACGGCTGAGGTGGCCTGGCAGAGACTGGCTTTTCGGATTAGTATTGGCTACCATGATGCTGCCGGACGCCGTCACCATGATGCCGCGCTTCCTCATTTTCCGCAGTTTGCACTGGGTCGATACACTCTACCCGCTCTGGGTGCCCTCATTTTTTGCGGCAGCATTTAATGTGTTCCTTTTACGACAGTTCTTTATGGGGATTCCCCAGGAGCTGGAAGACGCTGCCAAAATCGATGGCTGCAGCTACTTCGGAACCTATTGGCGTGTCATGCTGCCCATAGTTAAGCCGGCACTTGCCGCTGTCACTATAATGACTTTCATTGGAGCCTGGAAAGACTTCATGAATCCTCTCATCTACATCTCCTCCCCAGAAAAGATGCCGTTATCCTATATGCTGCAGCTTTTCAATTCAGCACATGGCTCGGAACCGGGAATGCTAATGGCAGCTACTACCATGGTCATGCTTCCTGTAGTAGTACTCTTCTTCTTTACACAAAGGTATTTCATAGAGGGCGTCACCCTTACAGGACTGGGCGGCCGGTAAATTCTTCGTTCTTAATTGCTTTCGTGCCTTTGGTATTTATTCTGCAGGAGTATATGCGATTGAAGCGTTCAAATGGGGTTTGCATGGTAAACGGGTGCATCCAAGCAGCTAGAATATTAGTCCTGTTATCGCTTTTGTGTTCTGGCACTGAGGCTTTTACTCAGGCAACTAATTCTCAAATAAGATTTAAAGAGCATCTGATTGATGTCGTTCCAGGAGCCTATCACTGCACCGTGGCGGATATAAACGGCGACGGCAAACCGGATATCGTAGTGATTTCGGAGACTAACAACGAGATCACATGGTACGAAAATCCCACCTGGACTAAACACCTGGTTTCATCAAAACTGAGCAGAAATATCGATGTAGTCGCTTACGATATTTTAAAAACTGGAAAAGCTGCGCTTTTCATTGCCAGTGAATTCGATATGGGAACGAGCAAAGAAGGCGGCCGCGTGGTGATGCTGCGCCAGGGATCAGATCCCAGTTCCGAATGGACGGCTTCAGATATCGGTTTCAATCCCGTGGCTCATCGAATACGCTGGGCAGATTGGGACGGAAACGGGCGAAAAGAGCTCGTCGTTACTCCTCTCATCGGCGTCGGAGCTGCAGCGCCATTGTGGTCGGAACCTGTATCGATTCAATCTTACTCCTTTCAACATATCGACTCTCACAATGCAGGGTTAAAACCGTCTATAGGTATGCGCGAAGTAGATCACACTCTGGGAATGTCCCATGGAGTATGTGTATGTGATTTCGACGGTGATAAAAAAGATGATCTGCTGGTGGCCAGCTTTGAAGGTATCACCTGGTTTAAGCCGGTTGGAAAGGGCATTAAGCGGACCTGGCTCAAAACTAGAATAGGCGCAGGCCATGCCTCGGTCGATCCCACTAAACGCGGTTCCAGTGAAATTGATAGGGGCTGGCTGACAGGGAAACGACCTTTTTTAACCGCTATCGAACCCTGGCATGGAAACGAAGTGGTGGTCTATTATCCGCCGAAAAAACTCGGGGAACTTTGGAGTCGGCATGTTATCGATGATTCGATTGTCGATGGGCATGCTCTGGAGTGTGTCGATCTGAATGGAGACGGCCAATCGGAGATAGTCGCCGGCGGCAGAGCCGGCAGTCATAATCTTTACTACTACCAATGTTCAGATCGAGATGGATTTAAATGGGAAAGATATACGATAGATGAAGGCGATATGTCCTCAGCGGGAGTGGCAGCTGCAGATATATATGGAACAGGACGAATGGATCTGGTGGCACCCGCTAGAATCACTGGTAAAGTTAAACTTTACGAAAATCTGGGCAGGTAAATTGTTATAACTGAGCCACAAAATATTTTGGATTGAGTGGCTCGGCGGTGGCATTTTCCAGCCAGGTTTCCCACTCATAGAGTGCACCAGTCTTGAAAACTTTATTCTTCAGATATTCTCCAACTTTAGGGCTGCTGACGAGAGCAGCGGCTTCTTCCCCTTTTAATACTTCCGTTTGTAGGTAGTGGAGGAGCTGAGAGGCCACCATCTCCCCAAGCTGATAGTTGTGGTAGTAGACCGGTGAAGATGCAAAGTGGATTTTGGAGGCCCAGTCCGGAGCAGATCTTCCATCCGGACGACGCACTTTCTGATACTTTTCCACAAGATCCCACCATAGAGTATCCAGGTCTTGATCGGGATCAACGTACATCGCACGCTCAAAATTTACCATCACGAAGCACCAATGCATAAACACCAGCAGATTTTCGCTTAAATCTTGCCGTGCTCCAGCGGTGATCTCCTGAGCCTCTTCTAAAGGAACCCTAGCATATCGGTGCAGCCAGTCCGAATTTTTACTGAGCCTGCCCATGAACAGCGCAATAGATTCGGTTGCCAGTATGTGGCAGGGAGTTCTCAGAAGGTAAGGAAGTTCGGGATCAAGAAATTTATCGTAGACGGCATGTCCGAACTCATGCAGCATCGTACCCATCCAGCGTTCATTCGGGCGATTGTTACAGAGTACACGGATATCACCTTTACGGTCGACATCCATGCAGAATGCATGCTGGCATTTTCCCGTTCGTTCATAAAGGTCTGCTGCTTCTAAGAGATCCCCGATTGGCAGCCCGATAGTTTCGTAGAACTCCAGAGAAAGCTTCTCCAGATCTTTATCAGCAAAGTACTTATTCAGATCGGTATCGCCCGGACCTATCTCCTGGAAGAATCTATTGGCATGATGCCAGGGACGAATATCATCCTGACCGCAGCCGAAACGCGCTGCAATACCAGCATCAATTTTGCAGCGAAGAACCACCCAGCGTGGTTCACACTCTGTATTTAAGGTGTCGAGGATTGAAAAAAGCCTGTCTTCATCAAGTTCCTGGAGCGCCATACTCATGGAATAATAATTTGCAAAACCAAGCCGTATGGCTTCACGATTTCTAAGGCGCACCAGTTCGAGGAGTCGATCTTTCACAACTACCGCAACTGTTTTACTGGCCATCCAGCTCTCCTGACGGAGCGCGGTATCATCCGATGTAAGCAGAATCTCATCTATCTCGTTGTCGCTAAGTTCTTTCCCGCCTACCACGGCTCGATAGCTATTGAAGCTCTCCTCAATCTCGATTTGCAGCCGAATCATCTCTTCCAGCACGGAGTCGTCCATTTGGTGAGAAAGGTAGGTATCAATTAGTATCGTATGTTCTCTCGCCTGAATAGCAGAGGTAAGCGAATCAGCTTTTATCGATTTCAAAAAGTTGAATTCATCTTTATTTGTATATATTTTAGCCAGCTGTGTATTGAGCTGGATAGACCGGTCTCTGGCTTCTTCGGAGCCTGTTATTTGAAGTTCCCAATCTGCAAGATGCGCTGCTTTTGCAATTGGCTGCACAGTATCAACATGTTGAACTAAAAAAGACTGAAACAGAGATTCCGACATGAGTGGTTAACCTTCCAGGAGTT
>JBBRDM010000193.1:0-10054 GCA_038203935.1 Chthonomonadales bacterium | reverse complement strand
GTTCTCGAAGCAGAGGGATCCCATATTTACATCCCAGAAACACACTGGTGAGCGTCGTAGCGATCTGCTGTTCCCACTCCGCCTCCGTAGACTGCTCCACCGTCCCCTGTGCCACGATTCCCGCATTATTGAATAGAATATTCAACTTTCCGAATGCCTTGATGCACTCCTGGAACATATGCTGCACTTCATCCGAACTGGCCACATCCGCCTTGATGAAAACAGCTTTTCCACCGGCCTGAGTGATAAGTTCGACCGTCTCTGCGCCTGTCGTCTCATTTATATCGACAACGGCTACGGATGCTCCTTCTATTGCGAAAAGCTGTGCGGTCTCTCTGCCAATTCCCACGCCAGCGCCAGTTATTAAAGCTGCTTTGCCTGCAAGTCTCATGCATCATTTCTCCCAGAAAATGTAAATCACACTCTATAGTACCGTATACTCGCAGCTCTCTATGTTTCTTTTTCTCGTTATTTAGTGCGCATCGTGGTAAAAATATATTCTTTCCGGTATCAACGAGCGAAGGCCGTTCCTTCCGCAGAACGAAGTGTAAGTTTGCCTGAGCCCGTAGTAAAATTTTGCCCCAGGGCAAATCCGCTGATATTGGGTGTGTCTGAAACGAGCGCAGCAGTTCCATTATGGATGTTGATCTCCCATATTCCATTCTGCTGGAAAAGAGTAAAAACCGGAGATTGAAGCGGCTTCGGCCTGCTGGCAGGGGCTTTGACGACATTTTTTTGTTGCCGAACTTCCATTTTTTTATTGGGTGGTCTAACTCCCATGATTTATCGATCCACAGCCGAATGGGTTCAATCGACTCCTTGCCGAATGTAATTACGGGAGCAGAGCCAGCTTTCTTAAGCGCCCAGTCACTCAAAGATCCAGTATGCATATTTTCCAGGTTCTGATCCGTGTTCTCGGCTATAGTCACCATTTTTACGACCAAGTGCGCAGATTTTGAGATAGCTTTTCCATCGAGCGAAACCATCATCATGGAGCCAAAGTCACTTGGGGTGCTGAAATGAACGCCCTCGCCAAGATCGTATATTTGGTTCGGAACTATTTCCCCTGAGATTAATACGAGTGTTGCAGAATGAACCAGGATTATTCCTAATCTGCTGTTCAGCGCTATCTGTCCCGTATCGCTGCGCCATTCGCCTTTTGCCAGGCTAATACCGGTAAGAGGAAGTGTTTTTGAACCCGCTTCCGCAAGTGAGTTTCTCAGCGTATTCAGATCGGCAGCGGCGCTCAAAGGCAGAACCGTCTTATTGAGTTTGTTCGGATTTGCTTTTTTGCTTTGAAAATCAAAGAAATTTTCAATTCTCACCGACCACGCTGCACGATGCAGTGATCCTGGGCTGTTCGGCCAGTTGAACAGGTTATCGCTTGTCCATTTCAAACTTACCGAATGAACTGCCGGTTTGACTGCACGATTTAGGAATGCCTGGCCTGCAAGAGCATAGAGTCCCCAGACAGTGGGGTCCTGCTGGTATGCGTAGTCGTTGAGAACGTTCGCATTCGCGCCATTCAGCGCACGATTTGTCTGATACCCGAAAAGCAGCACCGCATCGAAATCCTGCAGCGACGAATAAGCCAGGCATTCCGGCACCGAGGCGGCCCTCCATCGATTGGGCCAGGAAACGCCCCACTCCCGAAGAACAACCGGCCGATTCATCCAGTGCAGCGCCGCGCCCGATGGTGCGAAGCCGCCGCTGGAATCGTCTCGCAGCGGATTGCGATTCGAGTAGAAATTAATTCCGGGATACTGCGGATTGGGGTTGGGGCCGTCACCATACCAGTTTTCCGCCGTAAAATCACACTCGGCAGCAGCGGAAGCAACATCTGGAATGATATTCCCAGAAACCACAGCGGTCACCGGTACTTTAATTCCCACCGCCCGGAGATATGCTTTCATTTCAGCAAAGTACTCACGCTGCACCCGGTACAGAAAAAGTACTCCATCATGCTGACGCCGATTGGAGCGGCGTGTTTCAGGAGGAGCCAGCGCAGATAAATTTGGCAAAGGCTGGGCCAGAATAGGAAGATCGACATTCATCAATCCGGGATCTTCCTCTGGCCGGAGTACGTGGAGATCGTGATCGACACCCCAGGCGGCATCGAGGTTTTCTCTGGCGCCGTATCGTTCAATGAGCCAGCGATTCCACCTATATTTAAGATTGGTATGGTATGGTTCTGCCAGAGCTTCGAGCTTGTCCGGGTAGAGGAAAAATCCGTGCTCGTTGCAAATTTCTATCATAGCCAGTGCAGGATCTTCTGCAGGACTGATTCCTGTGTAGGGGTTTACCTGGGTAAGAAGCTGCGAAGCGTACTCTTTTTGCAATTGGATAAGATATTTATCGAAAACTGCGTAGGGGCGAGCACCTCGATCGAGCGTATCTGCCTGTACCACTCCATCGCCTTCTTTAAAGGTTCTGAAATCCAGAAGATCAAGATAGTAGTAGATACCATGGCGTTTCAGGCTGTCCATCCAGTAGTTCAGCCTATCGAGGTATTTCGGGTCGAGATGCCGCGAATCGGTGGAGTTAACACTGCCAAGCAGGCAGTTTCGGTTGTCAATCGCTTCCAGCCGTACCAGGTTTAATCCGGCTTTTGCGAAGTTTTCCACCACCTCTTCTATCATTGCATTGGAGATATTGAGCCGGGTGCTGGAAACATTGATGCCCCAGAATCTGGCGCGGTCGCCATTCGGCCAGTGAAAATGTCCGTCGTTCCCGGTCGTAAGAAATCCCCTATTGCCTGCCGGCATTTCGAGGGTAGTGCGAAAATCTTCCATGCACGAGGGTGGAAAATGAGCAGGAGAAACTGAATCTCGCGCCTCAACTCCAGGCTGTATCACTCCCAAAAGTAGTATTATAAGCCAGATGTTCGAGATTGCTGAACGATACGAACATAAAGCTGAACGATACGAACATAATGCTGAACGATACGAACATAAAAAAGTAGTGGTGATTTCAATTCTCCAAAATAAATATTCTATGATCTGACAAAACACGAATCCATCACAAATAAACTACCACGAAACAAAAGTTATAGTTCACCCAAAGCAAAGAAAAATCCCCTTTTAATTGAATAAAAATTAAAAGGGGATTTTGAGACAAGTAAATATTATATTCAATTACGCTGCAACTCGTTCTGATTCATTTTGATGATTGAAGATGTTATCTTCCTGATTTACAAACTGGCCTGTATGGCAAAAGATAGCTTCATCAGCGGTCTCACCCACGAGAGCTATGCTGTTGATTCGATCTATTCTAATATCGTCGGCATCGGTTACCAAATAACCACCGTACAGCGGAACTATCGTAGCATCGTACACCTTCGAAACGATGATATGCTCTTCTCCCGTTCTATCAAGCCAGCAAATGGAACACACTTTGCCAACGAATGTTTTGGCTTCAGACAGTATCACTTTTCTTTCCTCCTGACGTACTCTTGCATCGTCAGGGATAATTAACGGCAGATGAGGTAATACTAAATATCCGTTTAAGTACTAGATTCTTAAATATGCGCTACTATCTCAACATTTGATCTCGGTACGGTTACGACTTCCCGATTTAAAAGTTCCGCTTTCAGTGCCCTCGCCATCGCGCCCGTTTCAAGTTTTACGAGATCGGTCATCAGCTCTGTTACTTTGGCAATCTGCCCAAAATAGGGCTCTCTTATCAGGCGGATCGTTGTGCCGACAGCCAGTTCGCCTTCATTAAATCTTTCTGATTTATCCAAATTAACGGATTGGCCAGTGAGCGGCACGATAATCTCCGGCCTTATTACGCCGGCTCGGATCTGAGTAGCCCCATTAATACAGGCTGTTTTTCCTTCAAAGGATCGCAGCAGTTCGAAGGTACGATCTGCCATTGCGATATGGCCAAATCCTTCCGTAACTATCAGAGTGAACGAAATCAACTCCTGGCCGGTGATGGCGACTCCGATATCGTAATCCGGCTGGTTTAGCTCCTGCGCCATGAAGCTTATCAGCTCGGAATCAATAATGCCGCCGCAAACTATTCCAGCCGCGCCAAGCACAGCTGCTTTGCGCAAAGCTTCCGCAGTGATTCCTGCGCCTGCAACCAGAATGCATCCTGCACTGCCTGGGGGGATTTGATCAGCCTGGAGAATATCATCGGCTTGCGATGAGATCATCATTAGCCTGCCCATGCGCTCTCCACCCACACCAAAGATACCCTGAATCATCCCGCCCGTGCAGCCGATTACTACCCCCTCGGAAGGGAGAACCTCCAGCACTGTTCCGGGGATATATGCAGACTTCTCGACCGGGATCGACGCCCCTCGTAACCCGATATGCCCGGTAGTTGATGCAATGAGTTCTACGGTTCCTCCGATAGGAGAAGTAAGCGAACTGCGAAAAAGCCGTCCGAAAAGTCCTCTGGTCTCCACAATTACCTGCCCGGCTTCTACGTGGTCACCCACCTGCACTTTTATAGATTCGAGAGCAATATGAATGTCTACCCCAAGTTGTTCTGGAACTCGAACTGTCTGAAGAATTCCTGGAAGTGAAGCGCTGGCGACTATCGTATCTGGTTCAACAGCATCCCCAATACCCACCAAAACCTTTCCTTTTAAAGCAAGGCGGCGTGTTTTTTCAATAGTTGTTGCTGCAGAAATTTTTAAGCCAGGCGTGAAAGCGGATCCCATGGCGGGCTCTCCAGACAGCTGTGCAGATTAGGGAATGAGATCGCGATGCGTAAAAACAAGTACTTTGCCATTAACGAACAGCACTACAGTGGCTGCATTGTCGCGATCTTCGGAAAAATGTGCAAAGGAAGCAATTTTCCCCAGCGCCTCCTTGCCCTGATCGTTACTCTGTTCAGGAATAACCATATGGGCATTTGGCTTTGCTCCGACCTGCTCAATTAGAAGCGGCATCTCCCCGGGATCGAAAGTTTTCTTTTTATCTTCCCTGCTCGACGCATCCAAATCATACTCGGAGGCTTGATCGTTATACACATACCCGATATCCTCGCCATCTCCGGGGCCATGCAGGTAAGACTCCTTGCCTCCGGGTGTTCCTGGAGGAGCAGAAAGATACCCCATCGCGGCATCCGTCCAGGAATCTGCTTTGGGAAAGTGGCTGTTCGTATCGAGGGCGTAGCCGTTGAGCGCAGTGTATATTTTGTGCAGATTCTCTTTTGCAATTACGATATCACGCTGTGATTTGAAATTCTTAAAGACTCGATATCCGGCAAAAATGAGCGCCAGAGAAATGATAACCACTACAGTAGCTGAGATGCGTCCGAGCTCCCTCTGTCCCAGGCGAAAAGTTGCTTTTTTCTCTGGCCGGGGAAGCTGCGGCTCCTGGGAGTCCGTTCTCTGTGGATCAGTATCAGACATATGATAAACCTTCGCTTAAGTAAATTCGTGCTTTGAACCCCGGTTGTTTTCCCAGATTACTTTGTGCCTCGGAGGAAAAGAACACAGGTATTACTGTTTTCGGCAGTCTGCGATGTAGTGATAGACCATCGCGCCTGTCATTCCCCGCACCTCTAAACTGTGTGCGAGCAGATGGCGAAGTTCTTTACGATGAAAACGATAATAGTATATACCGCCTGCATGCGAACCTTCTTTTTTTCCAAACCAGCGAGTAAGCAGATTATGCTGGTAGGCGGAAATAATGACGGGTGCATTTTTCTCTGCCACACGCCCCAGTTCGTGAATCATCTGAGATCGACTGTCGGGAGTAGGAATATGCTCCAGCACCTGACAGGAAACTACCGTGCTGAACTTCCCGGATTGGAAAGGCAGTGCACAGACATCCGCCTGCACCAGATCGACGTTCGTTATTCCAGCCAATTTCAGTTTTTTGCTGCAGGAAAGCAGCGATTCCCATGAAAAATCGACGGCCACGTGGTGCTTACACTGTTTTGCAAAAAGCGGAGTCATTCTCCCCGTGCCGCAGCCAGCTTCTAATAGTACGGAGTTTCCATGCAGATTCATTTTCGCCAGAGTAAGCGGAATCTCCAGTTTTCCGAAAAGAGCGAGGCCCAGCATCTTATCGTATGATTCTACCTGTTCATCACGGGCTGCCATCTCGCTGCGTTTATTCCGTATCTCATCCGAGACCGAGTCTTCATGCTCTGGACTGGTAAGTCCACCAGGGAGCATTCGAGCTATTCCATTTTCAATCGTATAGGCGCCGCCGCATGCATTGCATTTGAGTTTGCCGGAGGAGATTTCCTGGGTGGATTGCAGTTCAGTTTCTGTTAGTTCAAGATCGTCGCTGCATCCATTCGGGCAGCGAAGCAGTGGCAGCGTGTGTCTATTCATTCAGCCTCGGGATTGGGTATGTTCATAGCCTGCAGCCAGGAACGCAGTTTTGCAATGCGAAGAGATTGGTCTGCCGGGAGCTTCATCGGGCGGCCGCGTGTATCCAGTATGATTCCCACACAGCCTGATTTTACCACACTAGTGACAGGTTTACCCCGCCCTTCGCCTAGATCGAATGCTTTCGTTGGAGTGAGTTCGATTTCAGCCGAATCTGCACTGGATTCCCCTGCTCCGGAGGAGTATACCCGTATCTCGCCGATAGGAACATCCTCAACAATAGTGCCCATTTTCACATGCACACAAGGATCGCCGTCCTTACCGATTCCAACAGGGGCAATACACTCGCCCAGAATAATGAGGCAGTCCTTTTCAAAGACATGGGCGGCCGCTTCGGGAAGTACACCGGCCAGCACACCTAACTGCGGCATCATGAAAATAGAATCTACGGTCAGCAGCGTGAATCCTTCCGGCTGGAAGGCATCCATCATCATCAGCGCTGCCTGCTGGCGGAGGGGAGCATGCGACAGCACTCCTCCCGACCCAACCAGCATATCGAGCTCCCGGAGTTTTACAATCGACTGTGTTGAATCGGACTGGCTGAAGATGTTACCCACATTTTTCTCCAGCGTTCCCCCTGCCAATCCGCGTGCCAGCAGGCGATGATGATCAAAAGCAAGCCTTAAGGCCTCGCGGCAAACCGCCTGCTCGATCTGCAGATCGCGGATCCGCTGCGGGATCGTGGTGGGGCGGATCATTTTATTGCGGAGCTGATTACGCAGTTCGGAATCGGATATTACAAAAGGAAGCCATCGCTGGATATTTTCCAGTTTCGCTTCGGCCAGAACATTGCAGATGGAGTACGACATCCCTAGATTTGCCGAGACCGAACGGTGGTACTGGCCGCCAAAAACAGAAAAGACGTCTGTGGTAGCGCCCCCGATATCGACGCCGAGCAGATTGATGATTCGCTGTGCAGCAATCATCTGCATGATTTCGCCGACCGCATTCGGCGTGGACATGATATCGGCGCTGGTCCAGCCTGTCAGTTTGGCATAACCGGGCGCCTGCTGCATCACGTGTTCCAGAAAAAGATCGTGGATAGCTTCCCGGGCTGGCTTTAGATTCTCTTTATCGAGGCTGGGGCGGATGTTCTCCACCTGGCGCAGGGAGACCCGATTTTCGAGCAGTTCTTTGACCGCCGGAAAAGCTTCACTATTGCCGGCAAAAATTACGGGGAGTTTATGGCTGTCACCCAGGCGCGGCTGTGGATCGGCGGAAACTATAAGCTCCGCTATTTCCACCAGGTGCCGAATAGTGCCGCCATCAGTGCCGCCTGAAAAAAGGATCATATCCGGTCGCAGCTGGCGCAGACGTTCCACCCGCTGAAACTCTTTGCGCCCATCATCCACCGCTATAGCATCGATAATTATAGCGCCGGCGCCAAGCGCTGCGCGTTCCGCACTCTCGACACTCATACTTCGTACGACGCCGGCCACACTCATCTGCAGCCCGCCGCCCGCGCTCGATGTAGACAGATAGAGATCGACCCCCGTACCATCCGGCAGTTCTGGAGTGCGGGGTTTCCCAGCCTCATCTAAAATCGCCCGGTCCGTCAGTTCTTCAATTTCGCGGACAGCATTGGTGACACCTATGGTAACATCGTCGAACGGGGCTTCAACAGTGGTGGGCGCTTCGCCGCGCGCGGTGAGGCGATACTCACCGCCCGGCTGCTGTGTGATGAGAATGGCTTTGGTCGTGGTGCTTCCGCAATCCGTAGCTAATATTGATCGAATCAGCGTGGACATCCTTTGGAAATTTATCGAAGCAGATTGCGAATAATGAACATCTCCAGACCTTCGTAGTCCTGCGCTTCCACATAGGAAGCCCACTCTTTGCGGTCGATCCCTGCTGAGACAGCCACCAGACGTTCGAAAATCTCTTTACTGTTTGCCAGATGCTTCCAGGCTATATCGTGCGGCTGAGTACGCATGGCTTTCACGTCCAGTCCGATGACTTCGCCATTTTTCCCGTAGTCACCGCGAACCAGCACATCCACGGCGTTGAATGCCCGCCTGATATCTACACTGCCAAAGGATTTATCCTGATCGTATTTCAAGCCGTTCTGATCGTTGAGGTGGACGCCCCAGAGTTTCTTATGCCAGAGTGCGTATGCCATCTCATCGGAAGGATCCAGACCCAATAATATGCAGTGCGCCGCCTCGATGAGAACTCCCACCCGCGAGGGATCGGATGTTTTGTAGGCAAGCGCCAGAAAATGGCCCGTGCTTGGAAGGTACATCAAGTCCATAGGTTCGTTTGGCTTCATCTCTGCGAGGATTCGAATGTTGGGGTCGTAGGAGAGAATACTATTACAGTAATCGAGAAGCCGTTCAAAGGAGACCTGCGCATCCTTCGATTCACGCACATAGGTTCCTTCGCGGGCTGGCCACAGCACGAGCCTGTCTGTACCGAGTTCGTTTGCAATATCGACAGACCGTTTTGCTCGATCGAGCGCGAGCTGGCGTGATACGGCGTTGTTTGCAGTAATCCCTCCATCCGCGAATCGAGGATCTTCCCATATTCGGGGTGCAATGAACTCCACTCCCAGGCCGTGGTCATCACAGATTTTTTTGAGCTGCCTGCATGCCCCGCTGACATCTGCAACATCCATGGGAACCGCGTCATCATCGTGCAGCTGGACATACGTGAATCCCAGACGCCGCAGAATCTGAGCAGTCTCGACAATATCTCTCTCTTTTCGCACAGGCGGCCCAAACGGATCGGCGCCAGTATGTAGATTCCAGACTCCGGCGGAGTAGACAAATTGAGTATTCATAGTTTACGCGACTCTTTCATCGACGAAATTTATTCAGGTCAGCCACAGTAAGGCTGCCACACTTCTCTCGCACATCATTCGACGTAAATCCATAAATACCCTGCACTAATACCTGTGGAAGATAACTCTGCAGGATGAATGCGGAATTTGGTACAGCGGCACCCAGTTCAATTCTGGATATCCTGCCATTCCAGGCAAATAGTGGAAGCCGTTCCTTGTATACCAGAACGCTTTACTTTCATATGAGTATGTCTGCCTTGAGTGGACAGCCGAACACTGGCAGGCACGGTCAAGGCCGATTGCAGGATGTGAAGCGTCTCATCATCAACAACGAGTCCATCCGCTATCAGAACGCGAGGATTCTCTGCAGCAAACAGAGGGTGCAGGCGAAGATTCCGCAGAATGCTCATGTTCTGTTTGCCAGCAAACCATAAACATGTCTCTTTTCTCTCCTTGATATCCCTGTTCTTCGTAAGAAGCCGCCTCACAGTTCGAAATCAGCGGGAGAGATTTTGGACAAATGCGCTTACCCAGTCATAAATCCTGATTTTGCGGCAATATCACTATATCCCGAATAGTGACGTGGGGAGGCTGCGACAGCATGAAAACGACTGCCTCCGCCACGTCTTCCGAGCGCAGGCTGGCATGTTCGGCAACTTTCTTTTCTATCTCTTCTGGGGTTGTGAACCCCCACAGTTCATTAGCGACCATTCCAGGCGCGATCGCACCTACCCTGATGCCCGACGGAGCGACCTGCCGGCGCAGAGTATGAACGAATGTCTGAACTGCATGCTTGGAGGCGCTGTAGACTGGCTCCCATGGAATATCAATGAACCCGGAGATGGAACTGGTGACCAGTATATCGCCGGAACGCTGCGCCAGCATGTGCGGCAATACCGCGTGTACACAGCGCATTA
>JBBRDM010000192.1:0-10085 GCA_038203935.1 Chthonomonadales bacterium | reverse complement strand
CAAAAATCTTATGGTAACTCTATAAAAATAATGCAGCCGGATGATAGAATGAATGTAACCTGTACAAATCTATGGACAAAATGCTCGGTTTAGTCCGAACCTCCCGACACTTTCCCTCCACACTCTAACGATAAATCTGTTTGTGTCCGGGAATAGGCAGATTCGCGAGAAAGTATTTGCCCCTCTCCCGCGAGGCACGTGGGATTCTGTAGGGCAGATGCTCCGTCGTCTGCAGAAGAATGAAGGGTAAGGGTGAGGTGCGTTACTCCCCCTTCTCCTGTTTTTGGGAGAGAGTTGTAGCAGCGGGATTCACTCCCTCTCCCGCGAGGAACGAGCATCCGGGAGAGGGCTGGGGTGAGGTGCATTCGCTCCAGCGAGGAACGAGCATGCGGGAGAGGGAGTTTTAACCTCACCCCAACCCCTCTCCTTCCTATTCCCTCGCAAGCTCGGAGGAGAGGGGCGAATTTGTGTGTTGAATCTCCCCTTCTCCTGTTTTTGGGAGAAGGGGGGCAGGGGGGATGAGGGCAACAGGAATTAACAGAAATGATATAGAGCAGAATGTCAGCGGCGGCGGTTTATCAGCAGCGCTCCGGTGCTGCACATAGCAAATAGCGATGCAAGAGAACCAGACTCTGGAATCGATACAGGATCCAGAATTTCTGCCACTGGAACCGGAGCGAAATCTGACTGATTTTGTACGCCTTCAAAATCAATGTAGGAGCCTGATGAATTTATTGTGGGGCTGAAGAAGGCGAGATAGAGGGAGTTGTTTGCAGTGCCTGTGAATTCGACACCAAAATCGTAGTCTAAATCCGGGTTCGAAGCTGGATTGTTATCGGTACCCATTCCAAATGGAACACAGAGTACAGATCCAGACCCAATCACTATTTTAGAATGAGCAGCTATCGGGCCGACAGGTACCGTGTCGAACGTTCCCAGCAGCGGACCGTCCAGCATAAATCCTGTGAGCATCGAATCCGAAATATTAATGGAGGAGTCGTTGTGAATGATGATTTGGATCTGATTGTTTACGAAGCCCGCTTCTATAAGTCCAATCACGTTGGTCTGAGCCTGCACCGCTTGCGATAAACCAAACAGGGAGCATACAGCGGCTGAACCTACAATCGAATTCCGCTTCATCGTTATCATCAAAAATACCTCCAGTGATGTTAAACAATTAAGTTTTCGAGATTAAAATCAAGAATTGAAACTATTTAATAAAGAAGAGCAATAATAATTTTAAAACAATTCTAGTAACGATATTATCATATATTTTCCCTGCCTGTCAAATACACCTATAATTAACATGGAATTTGGAGTACTGATAAATTTTAGTACTCGACTAGTTTCTTCTATATCCATCCAGGAATCTGGCTATCCTGCCCGGTTTTAAATCCTCTGCAACCAATTTGCGAGCGAGACCGCAATGCTCCAGTATGTATTCTGCAGTGCGATATCCGCTTCTCGCCGCACTTTCCATGGTCGAAGGCCAGCCTGTATCCGTCCATTCACCTGCAATATAGAAGCCTTCGATCGGACTTTTCTGATCAGGCCGCAGCGCTTCCACCCCCGGCAATGGCGAGAAAGTCGCTTTTGGCCAGCGCACCACATGAGATCTTAAAAGTGCCGCTTCTTTGAACTGCGGCAGGGCGGTATAAACATCCGACAATGTGGATGCAAGAATTTCCTCCTTGGAAAAATCTTTCAGCATTCGGGATGCGCTCACCACGGTACTTAAGTAGGTCTCTGATGAATTTATGCAATCGAAATTTTTGGTTTTATTAAAAATCCACTCGGTTTGCGTGTCGAGGAGCGCCAACGCGGATGGACAATCGATGTACCGATCAAACCAAAGATGCACTCCGCAGATAGGCGAGAATTCGATATCCACAACCTTTGAAAAATAAGGGAATTTTTCCTGAGCCCAGAGCGGCAGCATTTTCCACAGGAGATCACTCTGCAAGGCGCTCACGACATAGTCTGCAGGAATAAACTCTCCATCTGCCAGCCTTATTCCACAAACTCTAGCACTTTCGTCTTCCGTGAACTCGATGTTCTGTACCCTGGTTTTCGTGCGCACTAATCCTTCGTTTTGCTTCAAGGCTGCAATCGTGGGCTGAGTATAGAGAGACGCGAGCGGCAGACTTGGCACCCCGAACTGATACGCCTCTGCATTCAGCATGAAGCCGTCTCGTAGGATCTTAAAGCCGTGCTGACAGGAAATTCTGCTGAGTTCTTCGTTGCAGGCGCTTACAAGGATGGGGCGCCAGAATCGATTTATAGCCCGCTCTGTCTGCCCAGTTTTTTGAAACCAGCTTTCGATGGTAGTGGATTCATATTCCGGAGATGGCCGTGAGACAAGCATCAGAATCATGGCTTTGCCAATGGCTATTTTATCCGGGAGACTCAGTGAGCGGAAACGCAGAAAGGAGGGCCCGGTGTGGAAGGGAGCAGGCAGCCTGCTTCCCTGAATCGAGGAGCGCTTACCATCCGAATCGAGGAATTCTATTGATTCATGGTAGTTAATTTTATCCAGAACACCCAGACGCTCTAGAAGCTGTGCCAGGTTCGTGCAGCAGCGCATGGTCCCATGCTGGCACTCATCCACAAGCTGTCCGCTCTGTTTATCCAGAAACGAGGAGGCTCTTCCGCCGAGGTAAGGACGTTTCTCAACCAGTTCTACGTGCAGCCCACTGTCTGCGAGAGAGACTGCGGCGGTGATTCCGGCTACTCCGCCACCGATTACCACCACCCTCTTTTGTTCGGCAGGCATAATAAAATCACCTGCCCAATCGGCTGGAGATCCACGCTGAAGCCACAATTACAAGTTTACGAGGGGTGCTCAGGCGGGCACGAACTCTATAGACATCTCCACGCTGGCGAAAGATGGTTTCCAGAATTCCATGATATATCTGAAGCATTATTTTGTAAGTCGGTCTTCCCGCGGGTTCTAGCAGTGGAAGAAGCTGGTGGGCCTGGCTGTAGTAGCTTTCTGCGCGTTCTGCTTCGAAAAGTATTAATGACTTGAGGGATTTGGACATCGTGGCAGATTTCAGGTCGCTCTCAGTAACGCCGAAACGCTCCATATCTTCCCTGGGAAGGTAGATACGGTCGCGAGCTGCATCCTCGCTTACATCGCGCAAAATATTGGTGAGCTGAAATGCCAGTCCGCATGATTCCGCATATCGCAATGAGTTGGCGTGTGAGCGGTCAAAGCCCCACACATGAATGCATACGAACCCCACCACGCTTGCAACTTTATAGCAGTATTCATACAGCTCCTCGAAAGTCTCGTAGCGCTTCTTGGTGAGATCCATTTCCGTGCCGTCGATCAATTCGTGGAAGTAGTGCGCAGGAATACTGAATCGGACAACCACATCGTGGAAGGCTGGTAGTATGAGGCTCTCTCCGTATTCGCCAGCCAAAGCTCGATCAAGGGCGGCCCGCCATTCCTGCATCTGCTCTGCTTTAGAGCTATCCTCTGCGGCTTCATCAGAAACATCATCGGAGTACCGCATGAACGCATAGATGACACACATCGCAGCTCTTAATTCAGGAGGAAGCGGCACAAAAGAGTAGTAAAAATTGCGTGCCTGAGTTTTTGCGACATGCTCGCAATACTGATACGAGGCCGCCAGTCGTTCGGGGTTGTTATCAGGCAGTATGGGTTTCAGGAGAGTATTTGCATTCATTGGAAACGACATAACTGCTGCCTATATTAAACCTGCGAAAATGAGAATGTTTTCAGGAAGCGGCCAAACAACATAGCAAACTGCCGGCTTTTTGGAATAGAGGGCCGACTGGTGAGAACATCGTAGCCTTGTTCCTCAATACGGCGCAGCACTTCCAGCCCGCCTCTGGAAAACATCTCTATGTCGAGGCGGAGCCTGCGGTCTACCAATTTACTTAGAGCAGACCCTTCGTTAAAAAGATCTCGTGTACGATCTACTTCAAATTTCATAAGAGCAGCGAATTCAGGATTGAATTGCAGCGCTCTCAGTTTCTGCTCACTATAGCCAAAATTTTCTATATCCTGCAGAGGCAGATACACCCTGTTTTTCACCAAATCACGCGTAATATCCTGCCAGAAATTTGCAAGCTGCAGCGCTGTACATATTTTATCCGAGAGGAAAAAACTTTCATCGGACGCTGCTGCGCAAAGATAGAGTACAAGCCGTCCTACAGGATTGGCCGATTTGATACAGTATCCCATTAAATCCTGATAGCTTTCGTAAGTCGGCGTTACTTGATCCTGGCGGAAAGCCGTCAGCAGGTTTCGAAACGGATCAGAAGGAATCTGAAATTTATCAACAGTCTCTTCCAGCGCAACAAATGCAGGATGCCGGGGTGACCCTTCCAGCATACTATCCAGTTCGGCTTCCCACCAGTCAAGCAGAATGAGCGATTTTGAGGGATCTCCGATCTCATCACCCAGGTCATCGCTGATACGGCAGTAGGCATAGATATTGTAGAAATGCTGACGAAGCTCTTTCGGGCAGAATATTCCTGCAACAAGAAAGTTTTCGTAGTGCGAAGTCGCAAGCTTCTCACAATACTTCCGTGCTTCCTCCCTGCTGTAGGATCGATTTACTCTATATGGATGATCTATTTCAGCAGCAGCACTGATCAAAGTCAACTCGAATTCCCCATAGTAACTATTTTTGAATTGCCTTCATACGGCCGTCTTCAGGGACGTACTCTATAAGATCACTGAGACTATTTACCTGGAAATAATGACACAGTTTTTCCAGAGTGCTCAGCGAAACACGTGCCATTGTGGCATTTTTAACACGCAGGATAGCTCCCTGTGAGAGCCGGGTTTCATCCGATATTTTACGAATGGTCAAATCTCTCTGCTCAACATATTCTTTATGTCGGCGCAGGTTTTCGAAATGTGATAGAATCAATCTATTCTCCATAATCGCCGAGACTATATTAGCACATAAGCCTCTACTCTTCGCTTGATAATTTCTGCAGAACGCTCAATTCTTATGGCAGTGGCTTTTCCGGCGCGTTATTACGTTCATCTTCACGCTGCCGCCACTCTTGGACGTATCGGTAAACAACAGGAACTGCCGCCGCTGATGGAAGTGCAAACAGCGCACCCACAATTCCCAATAGCATGGCCCCTATCAAAATTGAGAATATTATTATAGAAGGTGGAAGCTTCATCGCTTTTCCATATATCCTGGGCACGAGAATATGGCTTTCCACCTGATGATAAAGCATATAGCCCACCAGCACAATCAACGCGGTCGAAGGCCCTAAGGTCAGCGCCATTAAAACAGCAGGCACCGTTCCCACGAGCGGCCCAACCATGGGTATTATATCTGCAACCGCCATCAGCACTGCCAGTGCCAGAGGTTGGGGCACATGCACAATCATGAGCAGGATATAACTGAAGATCCCTGCCTCCAGGGAGGTAATAAGCTGTCCGCGCATGTACCCGCCGACCTGCACCCCAATCTCTCCGAACATCTGCCTTATCGGCAGCCTCTGGTGGCGAGGAAGCAAGCCCAGAATACTGGTCGTGACCGAAGGGCCATCTATCAGCAGGTAGGTGGTAAGAACAGCGACTGTGAGCACAGCTGTGATTCCACTGAAGATACTAAAAAGCGCATTGAATGCTTCCGGCCCGAGATTTGATGCCTGCTGTGTGAAGTCGAGGCTGGATCCGTGAAGACGAATTGGGATCCCCATTCTATGGGAAGCATTTTCCATCTGGCTGAGATAGTGCGGCAGCTTGGTGAGAAGGTTTTGTGCCTGCAGGACAAGGGGAGGAATCATCAGCACGAGCAATGCGCCTAGAGTTGCGATGATACCAAAAACTACCACCGAAATTGCATATGCTCTCGTCAGTTTTTTTTGAAGTTTCCGTACAAACGGGTTCAAGGTAGCTACCAGCATGAGAGCTATCATGATGAGGACGATTACAGGCCAGATGACACCAATAAAGCGCATGAGCAGGAGTGTCGCACCAATTTTTAACCAGAGAATAAATAAGGTGTCGCCTGCAAATTTAATCGTCTCGCGAGAAAATTCAATTTGATTTAGCTCCGCAGGCATTTCTGATTCGTCAGGAAGAAGCTCTCGTAAATCGTTCAGTTCCGAGTCTGGATGCGCTGTATTTCCGTGATCATTGCGATTTGTAGGTTCTGAAATAGTCATAAATATAGCCCCAAGTGCGGATATTCTCATCTCAGGCTCTATCCGAAATTGAGAGCGAGCAAATAGAGATCATGGTAACATAATATTTTGTGGGAGATTATATAAACTTTCGAACATAGAAATTACACTATTTAACCATACGTTGGTTTCTGCGGCCATCCCAGTGGAGATTCTTCAAAATCTTCCTGACGCCCATAGGGGGTGGTATCCAGGAGTCTGTAGCTATCTGTCAGCGCTTCAGTTCCTCTGGCATATGTGGAATAGGTGTGAAAGACTCTATCGTCCAGCCGGAAAAAAACACTGAGTGCATGATCTTCACCAGATATCTCATCGAGTGTCCGCCGTTTCAGCAAATCCTCTTTGGAGCTATAGTTATACTCAATAGGCGCTGCTTTTTCATCCAGGGTAGTATGAAAATCGTAATTGAAGTCACTGTTGAATGAAGAATACCACTGGATGTCCCATCTTTTTTCCGCTTTATATACTTCCAGCTTAGCAAGCGGAGCACGTGAAATAACAGCAAAAGTAGTATCTTTCGCCCTCAGCATGGTAATATCGCCAAGAGCATCTATAAATCCAGTACAGCCAGAACACCCTTTATCCCATGAGGGATCGAACATAAAATGATAGATTATTAACTGCCGCCGACCCTCGAATAGATCTTTTAAATCTTGCTTGCCCTTTGGACTATCGAAAATATACTCTTTTTCGATCTGGACCATAGGAAGTCTGCGACGCTCCGCATTTACTCGATCATACTGGCGAGTGAGCTCTTTTTCCTGCGCTAAAAGTTCAAGACGCTTACTGCGCCAAACTTCTTTTGAAACGATCGGAGGATGCGGCACGGCATCAATTTCCATCGTCATTTCTCCTGTTCAGCCAAGCTAAATATTTCAAGTCAGCCAGGTGGGTTGGAAGTTCTTTGCACCTGCAAAGAATATCGACATGCTCCTTTAAGACGTTTCGTTTTGTAATATTGTTCGTGCTTCCTGCAGCTGCTTGCGCAGTGTGTCACTGACAACCGGGTACTCTAATTGCATCGATTCGAGTTTACTAACAATAATGTCAGCGACCACTGCGCGAGTGAACCACTTGTTATCCGCCGGGATAATGTGCCAGGGAGCAGAGGCCGAACTCGTATTGCTGAACATATCCTCGAAGGCATCCATATAGTTGTTCCAAAAGCTGCGTTCTTTCGCATCAGCCAGCGAGAACTTCCAGTTTTTATCCGGAGTATCTATTCGGGCCAGCAGCCGTTTTTTTTGCTCCTCTTTGGAAAGGTTGAGATAAAATTTAAGAACTTGAGTTCCATTGTCGACCAGGTATTTTTCAAAATTATTGATCGCGTTGAAACGCTGTTTCCAAAGTTCTTTTCCGTGGGCTTCCGGCGGAAGCCGCTGCATTTCCAGCAGTTCGGGATGCACTCGCACGACCAGCACTTCCTCGTAATAAGATCGATTGAAGATACCGATATTCCCCCGCTCCGGCAATACTTTGACGCTGCGCCAAAGGAAATCGTGATCCAGCTCATCCGATGAAGGCGCTTTGAAGGAGTGCACCTGAGTGCCCTGAGGATTTACTCCAGACATAACGTGCTGAATGGTGCCGTCCTTCCCTGCTGTGTCCAATGCCTGCAGAATAATAAGCAGCGCCTGTGAATTCTGCGCATAAAGTATATCCTGAAGTTTTGCAAGCTTTTGAATATCTGCTGCCAGCTTCTCGGTGGCTTCGCCCTTGTTTTTATACTGCCCGGTAAAACCCGGGTCGTAATCTTTCAATCGAACCTTGTTACCCGGCTTAGCTATAAACTGATCAATGTTCATGGTATACAGCCTCTCGATAAAACGAGATGTGCGATGAAGCTAAAAACTTCAGGGCACATCTCGTAGATTTGTATTTCTATTCTGTTTCCGATAGATCGCAATATATGAACAAGATGTTCATCCCGCTTGCGCGCTTTTCCTCTTTGCAGAAAGTTTATTTAAAATTTCGAAAGAATTAAACCGGAGGCGTATACATTCCCTCAAATGATCCTTACAGTATATAATGTTCCTTCAATGCGCGTCTTCCTGAATTTTTTCGAGCTTCTGTTCAATCCATAAGCGCACTAAGATGAATGGAAAGTTTTCGGTGAAGTGTGTTACGGGCTCTGCTCAATCGTGATTTAACGGTTCCCACTGGAATATCCATGATCTCGGCAATTTCCTCATACGGCCTATTCTCCGTATAGAAGAGATTTACAATTCGGATCTGGCAGCTTGGCAGTGTGGAGATAGCGCGGGAAATGATTTTTTTCCTCTCATTCTCTTCCGCCTGTTTATAAACAGGCACACTTAACTCCCCATCCAAAAAGTACTTTCGGCCTTCAGAGCTGATATTTTCCAATAAATCCAGCGAAACTTCCGACCTCCGCGTGGACCTTCTCAGGCTGTCCAGCCAGACATTGCGCACTATTCTATTTATCCAGGCAGCGAGCGCTTCTGGATGCTTACAAGATACTATGCCGCGGCAAATTCGCAGACATGTACTGGAGGCAACATCTTCCGCCTCTTCATAATCTCTGGTCAGCCGATATGCGGCCTTAAAAACACTGCCCCGATGCCGTCGCATCAGTTCGATAAGCGCACGTTCATGGCCAGATTTACACAGCAATACTAACTCTAAGCTGGAGAGCGCCTTCAATGGATTTGGAATTGTATAATTGAGAGGGGGATCAGGACAGGACACAATTTCTGTAGGGATCGGATTATTCTGCATAATACTTCTCCAGCGAATGTTTTGGCTTAAAAAGACATCAAAATAATCAAGGCAGCGAGACCCTGACGGAATAAAAAAAACAGTTTACATATTAACGAATGCTTTTCCAATCTCTTTGCATCATGGCACCAAGCTATATTAACAGTTTGTTACTATTTTATTATCGTCCAGCGAGCCTGTTTGTTCCAATTTTTTTTGCCAATTAGAAATCATTGCCGTCTATTTCTTCGCCTGCTATAATACTTCACTGGCATGACATAATAATGTCTTAATAGCTGCAACAAATACTCAATATTTAGTCTATACAAGCGAACAGGTACAAATACTGTTAATCATCTGCTTAAGATTATAACACTATTTGCACCTGTTGTAAAGTTTGTCTAAAAATTGTATATAGTTTAGCCAATAGGCTGACAGACTATAATCTACATGTATTAAATTTTAATAACACATTACATTCTATTATTGGCTCAGTTCAAAATGGCTGGAATAAAGATGGCCAGCTTATCACGAAGGTGCGCCCGTGCCCTATTTAAACGAGATTTTACGGTGCCTACCGGAATATGCATTATTTCTGCAATCTCTGTGTAGCTTTTTTCTTCGTAATAGTAGTGCGTCAGCATCTCACACTGCACTTCCGGCAGCCTGGAGACTGCATTGAACACTATTCCGCTTCTCTCTTTAAACTCGACACGCTCCTGCAGCGTCATAGTAGAGTTGGATTGATAGAGATCATGGAGGCCGCTTATCAGCAATCCCGAATAGGTTTCCAGGGCTACCTCAGAACGACAACGTACTCTGCGGACATTATCCAGCCATACATTCCGGACTATCTTGTTCATCCATGCATGCAGCGCCCCCTCCAGCTTGCATGATTTAATGCCTTGCGCAATGCGAAGGCACGCTACTGAAGAAACATCTTCCGCAGTATCGTAATTTTTAGTTAATCGATACGCCGAGCTAAATATGGTGCGGCGGTGGCGGCTCACAAGCTCTTCCACTGCTTTCTGAACACCTTCCTGGCACCTGGAAAAAAGCTCTCCTGCTTCCATCGTCTTAAAATTACAAACGAGAGGAATATATTTTTTGTTACTGCTTCCCAAACCCAATTCATTTAAGTAAACTTCTGGATTCACTTTGTCCGCCTTTATTAACCACAG
>JBBRDM010000191.1:0-10124 GCA_038203935.1 Chthonomonadales bacterium | reverse complement strand
CATTTATGGGATATCGGCTTATTTGCGAGACTGAACATTTGGACATCTGCTACGATGATGCTGGAGCAATTCCTCGCTGGACAGATAATCGATGGAACGGTTATCTCGCAAATATTAGTCCATCTGAGTTCCGGTCGAAGTATGAATCTATGCTGCCCAAAACAATGAGGGGATCTGTATACTCTGAGAATGATAGGCCGCACATCGATCCATTTACCACGATAAAACACGAGTATGAATATCACGTACTTGCTAACACCCGATATGCGATTGAGGAGAACGCGCGCGTTCGAATGTTTGCCAGCCTGGCTGCAAAAGCGGATTCTCAGGAAGTCTTCGAACTTATGGGTGATCTCATGTATCAATCTCATTATGCCTATACTGAATGTGGCCTGGGCTGCGAACAAACAGATGAGCTGGTTGAACTGGTACGTTCAGAAGGGCCGGAAAACGGTCTTTGTGGAGCGAAAATAACCGGCGGCGGGGCAGGTGGAACCGTAGTGGTTCTGGGCCTGAAGTCAGCAAAACCTGCTTTTGATCGAGTGATAGCCAAATATGGCAGATCGCAAAAGATAAACCCTTATGTTTTCGAAGGCAGCTCTATAGGCGCAGATAAGTTTGGCGTGATTACTTTGGAGGATTGACATTTGGCAGTGAGCACCAGCGTAAATGGAGTATTTGGCCGAACTAAAGCAATGTGGTTTTTCTTCCTGCTGGCACTCGCGAATCTGATGTGGGCAGGGCAGGGCATTGCCGTTAAGTTTCTAGAGAAAAAGCTTGGCCCCATTGCTATCACATTTTTGCCATTCTATATCGCGACGATTTTGCTTCTTCCTCTGCTCTATATCGAGCATAAGAAAAATCCAGATTATGTCCGGCCCAGTGGAAAAGACTGGATTATGTTTTGCTGGGCTGGAATTCTCGGACAGGTGGCTGCTCAGCTGGGATCGACATGGGGCATCAAATTTGCTCCAGCTTCTAACTTCGCCATTTTAAACTTGATGATTCCAGTTTTCACTGCATTTCTTGCGGCTGTCATGCTCAAGGAACGCATGACTCCTTTGCGAGTCGTCTGTTTGGTTATAGGGTTGGCTGGAGTTTGTCTGCTCTCGACATCCGACTTAAAAAATGCAGATTTTTTTACAGCCAACAATCTAATACTGAAGGGGAATCTTTTGATCCTGCTGGGATGTCTGGGATCAGCCTTTTACAATGTCTACTGTAAAGGGCTTTTCAGCCGTTTTAAAGAGATCGAGATACTTATCTATAGTTATATCACCGCCTCACTCAGTTCCATCCCGCTGCTTATATGGGCGGAGCCATTTCACATAACATCACTCTACAGTATAGGCAGGCAGGGGTGGCTGGCATTTGCTTTTTTAGCAATCTTTTTGTACGGCGTGTCCATGCTGTTATTTTTCTATGTACTCCATCATCTTTCTGTGACAGTAGCATCAGCATCCCTGTATCTGGTGCCACTCTTTGGTGTGCTGCTGGCATACCATTTTCTCGGTGAACACCTTGGGATTTTGTCGATCATTGGAGGAGTTATCGTGCTCGTTTCCACCATGCTGATTATGAAATATGACAACGCCACTTAATCCGGAGCCTTGAAATTTATGAAGATACTTGTACCAATAAAACGTGTGCCGGATCCTTATGGCCGTATAAAATTAACCCCTGACGGTTTGATTGACGAAGGTGATATCAAGTGGGTGATAAACCCCTTCGATGAGATCGCCCTGGAAGAAGCTGTCCGGATGCGTGAACAGGGAACCGACTGCGAAATTATTGTAGTTTGCATCGGAGAATCTGTGTGCGAGGAGCAGATTCGAACTGCGCTGGCAATGGGTGCTGATAGAGGTATATTCCTGGAAATTAATGGGGAATTGGACCCTGGTATGGTCAGTTTTCTGCTTGCAGAAATTTATAAAAGTATTCAGCCGGATTTAGTGTTGATGGGAAAACAGGGAATAGATGACGACCATAGCCAGACCGGACAGTGGCTTGCCGCCAGATTGAATATTCCCCAGGCGACCTTTGCATCGAGTATCGAGATATTGAACGGCGGACAATCTGCCAGGGTTATCCGAGAAGTTGATTCTGGACGAGAAACTGTCGAGATAGAACTGCCCGCAGTTATTACCACAGACTTACGGCTGAATGAACCGCGTTATGTGGCGCTTCCAGCCATAATTAAAGCGCGTTCTAAACCGATATCACGCATGACGGCAAATGATTTCGGACCGGTGCCTTCACCACAAATTTCGGTTATTAAACGTGCTGCGCCAACTGGCAGAAATGGTGGTCGAATAGTTGGAAGCGTCGACGAACTCATTACTGCGCTGAGAGATGAAAGCAAAGTACTGCACTGAAATGAGTAATATGAACAGATTATTGGTATTGGCTGAAACTGATGGAGTTAAAATACTTCCCTCCACGCTCTCCGTACTGACTTTTGCACAAAGATGGTCCAAACTTACTGGAGATGCCTATGATATTCTCGTGATCGGTGATTCAGAGCTTGAATCGTTGATTTCCGAGTGGGATCATTTTGGCGCCGCCACTATCTACGGAACGTACAGTCCGGAACTGCTGCACTGTACTGCTGATAAGACAGCCGCGATAATATTACAGGTAATGAAAATGGCTGGCTGCTCATCCCTTGCAGGACCTTCGACGACTTACGGCCGTGATATTCTTCCAAGAGCAGCGGGATTAGCTGATCTGCCCATGGTTACGGACGTAATGAGTATCGATATTGAAGAAACACATTTGATATTTAAACGCCCGACTTTTGCCGGAAATGTAATAGCTACCGTAAAAATATCGGGTCATAAAGGTATTTTCAGTGTACGGGGAACCGCATTTGAAAAGCCGGAAATTATGGACGCAGTTTCCAATGTGGAAACGATTGCTTTAAATCTTTCTGAGCTGCCGCAAGGATCTAAGTGGATCAGCCTCGACAGCCCGGAACAAACCCGCCCTGATGTGACCAATGCGCGCGTTGTAGTGACAGGCGGAAGACCGCTGCGAGATGCGGAAACTTATGAGAAATTGATTGGCGGACTGGCTGACAAACTGGGAGGCGCGACCGGCGCGACCCGAGCCGCAGTCGATAGCGGAATTGCTCCCAATGAATCACAGGTCGGGCAGACTGGCAAAGTTGTTGCTCCAGAACTGTATATCGCTGCTGGGGTTTCTGGAAGTGTACAGCATATGGCAGGTATGAAAGAATCGAAGGTGATTGTAGCTGTGAATACAGACCCAGATGCACCGATTTTTGACATAGCCGATTATGGTTTAATAGCTGATTTGCATACAGCAATCCCAGAGTTGATATCAAAATTATAGTATTTGAATTCCAGATAACTTCATGCCTCCGACCAGAACAATCTTTTTTCATATTTCACCTGTTATGCAGGTTTTCTTTTATTTGCTTTCAATCACCAGCCTGATAGTTTGCGGCTGGGGATTTGTACGGCGGGTGAAACTATGGCGAAATGGACGCCCGTTTCCAAAAATCATCGATTGGCCCAAACGAATCTCCTTTCTGGCAGATCAGATGCTGGCGCATCGACGTATTCGCCGGAGATCTTATGCTGGGAGTATGCATGCGCTGATTTTTTTTGGTATGGTGGCGCTGTTCATTGGAACGAATATCGTTGCGGTAGAACATTACGGAGCGCTAATTTTCGGTGCACATTGGCTTTACAAAGGCAGCTTCTACCTGCTATGCAAACTGCTGCTGGAAATTTTTGGAGCGGGGCTGCTAATCGGAACGGCACTAGCGCTATTCCGGCGTTATGCTGTCAAGCCTCCCTCACTTGGGCAAAGTCGTTTTGATGGCGCATTTCTTCTTTTGCTTTTCTCTGCCACTCTCACAGGATTTTTACTGGAAGGCGCTGGAATCGCAGCAGATCCAGCGCGCCAGGCATCCGCCGCATTCTCGCCGGTTGCAAATTTATTGTCTGCTGGGATGCATGGAATTAATTCGTTAAACTACGCTGTCATCTGGTGGATTCATGTTCCACTGGTACTGGGCGTCATCGCAGCGCTCCCTTACGGAAGATGGCTGCATCTTTTTGTTGCTCCGATAACTATTGTGACGCAGCCTGAACGTTCTATGGGTACTCTCGAACCGGTCACAATGTCTCAAGTCGAGGATACCGGGCGGATCGGATTAGGAATTCTGGGGGATCTCAGTTCCTGGGAGCTCATGAGTTTCGATGGATGTATGGAGTGTGGCCGCTGTACGGATGCCTGCCCCGCCAACGCTTCAGGAAAACAGCTGAATCCTAAGAATATCGTTTTAGATATGCGTAAATTGATGGCTGAAGGGGCAAGTGCATCCACGGATGTGATTTCAGATGAATCCCTATGGGCCTGCACGAACTGCCATGCCTGCGTGAGAGAATGTCCCGCTCTCATCCGCCATGTCGATATTATCGATGGAATTCGGCGATTTCGAGTTGCAGAAGGCAGACTCTCCGGGCCGGCCGCAACCGCCTTGAGACAGCTATCCAGCCGGGAAAACCCCTGGGGACTTCCGGCTTCCCAGCGGCTGGACTGGACGAAGGGCCTCGATATTCCGACAGTTCAGGCGGATGTAGAAATAGAAGTGCTCTTCTGGGTAGGATGTGCTGGAGCATTTGAGCCGCGTGCACAGAAAACAGTGCGTGCGATTGCTCAGCTTTTGCAGATGGCAAACGTAAATTTCGCGGTGCTCGGCCCGAAGGAACGCTGTACTGGCGACCCGGCAAGAAGAATAGGGGATGAGTTCTTGTTTCAGCAGCTCGCTGAAACCAATATAACCACTCTGAATACTGTTAAAGCCAAAAAAATTATTACACAGTGTCCGCACTGTTTTCATACCATGAAGAATGAGTATCCGCAATTCGGGGGGAACTATGAAGTTCTGCACCATACGCAGTACCTCAATGAACTTGTAGCTGAAGGGCGTTTGAAAGTGCCGGACAAGCTTAGCGAATCTGTCACTTATCACGATCCCTGCTTCCTTGCGCGAGTCAATGGAGAGACGGAAGCGCCCCGAAGTCTGCTCAATACCGCGATACGTATTCCTTTGACGGAAGTAGGAAAGCGTGAAAGTAAGACGTTCTGTTGTGGAGCGGGAGGAGGCCGAATGTGGATGGAAGACAGTCCGAGTGAACGTCCTGGCCTCAAAAGAGCGCAAGAATTGATAGCCACTGGCGCGAAGACTGTAGCCGTCGGCTGTCCTTTTTGTAAGGTTATGGTCGGAGACAGTATTTCACAGGTCGCAGGCGATAACGCACCGCAGGTAATGGATATTGCGGAACTGCTTTTGAGTGCGGTTCAATCCGATAATCCAGGGATAAACGCAGCATAATGATGCGGGTAGCGCAGATGAATATATCTGCGCCCTTGTTTTCGAATTAATGGTTGATTTGAATTTGGTGGATGCTGTTCAGATGCAGGCTTACTGCCTGGAAACTTATTCACCATATTATATTTTACAGGAGTGGACAATGCAGCCTTTAACTGCGCCAATCGGCGGCGCTTTCCTTATTGAAGATGGTAAGATTGAAGAAACCCTCACAGTAGAAGAGCTGCCTTCCGACGCTCGATTGATGGCCAAAACGGTCGAAGATTTCATGCGGAAAGAGGTAGTTCCCCTCTCTTCGAGAACGGAAGCACATGAAGAAGGTCTGATGAAATCGTTGATTAAAAAGGCGGCTGAACTTGGTCTGCTGAGCACCTCTATTCCTGAGAAATACGACGGATTAAACCTTCCAAAGTCGCATATTACCCTGCTCGTTGAGAAACTTTCTCTAGATGCTTCGTTTTCAGTCTCGGTGGGAGCGCACACTTCCATTGGTACGCTTCCAGTACTCTATTTTGGGACGCCGGAACAGCGGGAAAAGTATGTTCCCAAACTGGCCAGCGGCGAACTAATTGGCGCGTTCTGCCTGAGCGAAGCAAATTCAGGTTCGGATGCGCTTGCGGCACAAACAAAAGCAGTGCTTTCGCCGGATGGAAAACACTACCTTCTCAACGGTACCAAAATGTGGACTACCAACGGTGGATTTGCTGATCTATACACCATTTTCGCCAAAGTGGACGGAGAACATTTTACTGCTTTTTTGGTGGAGCGCAACTATCCTGGTGTCTCTGTAGGAAAAGAGGAGCATAAACTCGGTATCAAAGGATCGTCTACCTGTCGTATAGTGCTGGATAATGCGCAGGTTCCGGTGGAAAATGTGCTTGGTGAGATCGGCAAAGGGCATCGCCCGGCCCTTTACTCGTTGAATATCGGTCGGTACAGCATTGGAGTAGGCGGGCTGGGTTACAGTAAAGAAGCGATCAAGATCTCTTCGAAGTATGCAAAACAGCGTGTCCAGTTTGGAAAATCGATATCAGAATTTGGGTTGATTCAGCACAAGCTCGGTGAGATGGCGCTTCAGTGCTTCGTGCTTGAGAGTATGGTCTATCGTATCGGCGGCTGGTTCGATGTACGTTTTGGGAGCATTGATATAGACGATGAAGACTCCGCGGATAAATACCGCGCAGCTTCCGAAGAGTATTCCATTGAATGCGCCATCATGAAGTTTTTTGGTTCGGAAGTACTGGATTATGTAGTGGATGAAGCACTTCAGATTCACGGGGGATTTGGATATACGGAGGAGTTTCCTCTGGCTCGTGCCTATCGCGACGCACGGATCAATCGAATTTTTGAGGGCACCAACGAGATCAACCGGCTGACAGTGCTGGACCAGGCATTCCGGAGGGCTTTAAAAGGCCGCCTGGCGCTTCCGCAGGCTGCCGCCAAACTCAAAGACACCATTTTGAGCGCTCCTCCCTCCATGCCGGATCTCAACCTTGATCCTCTGGATGAAATGGCTGGTTGGGTACGCCAGCTAAGAAATATCACACTCTATACAGCGGGCCAGGCCTATGAAGCGCTGGGACAAAACTTAATTGAGAAACAGGAAGTAGTCGCCGCGATCGCCGATATGTCTGCAAGTCTTTTTGCATTGGAAAGCGCGTGTTTACGTCTTCAAAAGCTTAAATCCACCAGCTCGTCCAAACAGGAACTCGGTCTTGCTGCGGCCCAGGTATTTGGCGCGGATGCCTCTGCTAAAGTGGAACAATGGGCTCGGTACGTTCTATGTGCGATTAGCGAAGGCGACGCAAGGCGGGTTCATATGGGAATACTCAAACGACTGTTAAAGATACCGCTCATCGATACGGTCACTCTGAGAAGGAATTTGGCTGGCGCTGTCCTGGAGGCAGAGGCATATCCCTGGTAAGTGGAAATATTTGATATTTTTCTTTTATAAACAGTAATTTGTCGGATTAGATCGTGGATTGTGAAGATGCAGACAGAATCTTCGTCCGCAATTCAATCCGGCAAATTACTGTTTCGATAATCTGGTTTAAGCAGCCGTCTATTTACGGCGTCGTTTTAGCAGGCAGCCTGCACCGGCACCGGTAAATCCGAGTAGGAATGCGAAGGTGGATGGTTCCGGTACGGAGGTCAGCTTGATTACGGAACCGCCTCCGGGAAAAACAGAGCCTGTGGTTATGTAGAAAGTATGGTCGTCCTGGACGGCAAGTCCGCCTGGCAGCAATAGACCATTGTACAGCACAGTAATCTGCCCGGTGAGAGGATCAACTTCCAAAAGCTGTCCAGGCCCCGGATTCTGGCTCGCAAGTCCATTGCTTGTCATCTGCAGAGCATACAATTCGCCGTCATAGAATTCGACATCCACCAGTGTGGTAAATCCACCAAAACGATTCGTTAGTACCCCATTCGATATCACGTCGATATGAGAATCGCCTGGAGTGAATGGGAAGCCACCCAATTCAGATACATAGAGCGTGCCGTTATCACCTTCACTGACTGAGGTTGGAACCGCCTGGGAGGTTGGCCCGCCCAAACCTGGGAAAGATGAATTCGGAAAATTCGGAAGCATTACTACTCCGTTTACGATTCCATTGCTGCCGACGGTCGCCACATAATTTCCACCAGCGTCAGTAACCGCGAATCCTCCGCCTTTGAGTGTCGTCAATCCATAGGCATTGGTCTCGAAAGGTTTGCCTGGCTGAGTTGGACCTTCCAGGTTATTCGCCACCGCATATGCAGTCACATCTGTGACTACCGATGCTGAAGGAGAGCCGGCTAAATTAAGCTGGGATATCGTACCTAAAAACTTCGCGTTCGTGACGCCTGCGTTTAGGAGATTGGTCCGCGCAGCTCCTTCCCCTCCAAAGTTTATTGCGCCAAAGAGATTTCCGCTTGCATCGAACGAAATATGGCTGAGACCGCCTGCACCGCCATTACTAGCATCTGCCAGGGAAGGCAAATCACTGATAACACGCGTTTGAACCCCGTTCTTGAGTTTAGATACTCCGCTTGTTTCGCCATAAAATACAGTCGACTGGCTTCCGTCAATAAATGACGGCGCGTTTGCAGCGCCATTTGCGCCGAGCCCTGCCTCGGCTACATAAAGAGAGCCGTCCGGCCCGAATGCGAGTCCACGAGGATTGTTCAGACCTACCATAACGGTTTGTGTACTGAACATCTGCGCCTGTGAGGGCAGATTAATTCCCGCTGCTGTCAGGGCAGCCAGGGCCACTGTCATGAGTGTTTTTCGAATCATGAATCGAGTTCATCCTTCCCGTAATAATTCTGGGAGAAATTTACTCCCAATCTGCCTGCTCAATTATGCAAGCGAAGCAATTATAGCAGAATCACCAGGTTATGGGAAGTCGTTTTCGACAAAAAAAACTCATTTTTATGAGTAGTTAGATAATAGACTGAAATTATACAAATGTGGTTTGAATAGCGTTGTTTAGTGAGATAATGGGGTATGTATAGATATCAAGATATCATCAATTTCTTGAATTCTTAGGCAGTTTCCATAACGGAGCGCATGGAGTAAAAAGAATGCAGCCTTATCTAATTTGGAGCAATAACCCTAAAAATCGAATGTTTATTGAAGCAGTATATACCGGGAATATCGAAGTCGTAAAATCGATGATAAGCCAGGGTGTAAATGTCAATCTGAAAGATAATGGCGAAGCAATAATCGTTATAGCAGCCGCATATCGGCAGACCGAGGTAGTTCAAATACTACTTGAAGCAGGAGTGTAGCCGAATGTGAGGTCAGCGGCTGCTGTAGGAGCTAACGAGCGTCTTAAAGAACTGTTGGCAGCGGGTGAAAATGTCGAGGGATTTAAGTGTCCAGGCAGTGCATTCGATCGATCTGCGTTAATACTCGCCGCTAACCTGGGCCTTACGGAAACAGTGCGGATTTTAATTCAGTACGGCGCCGATGTGAATATGTATGATATTCACGGATATTCTGCGCTGGTCGAGGCTGTATGGCGAGATCACCTGGATACTGTGATGGTACTTCTGGAAGGAGGCGCAGATATTAATCTTATCCCCTATAACGGAGAAGCCGCGCTTTTATACGCCTGCAGTGTGGCAATGACTCGATTGCTAATCGATCATGGAGCAGATATCAGTCTCGGCGGATCTTCCCGAAACACATTTGACCATTCAATTCGTACTCCATTGATTGCTTTTACATGGGAGAGAATTAGCGCAAGTATGAGGCTCTTGCTTAAAAAGGCGCGGATGTCAATGGACGTGATGGAGATGAATGTACACCGCTCATGATTGCTGTAAGGTTTGGCTGGCTGGAAGGTGTGGAACTACTGCTGGATGCGGGAGCCGATGTTATTTTGCGCGATAATAAAGGATGGAACGTACTAACATGGGCTCAGTATCTCGAAAGTATTTCTGAAATGGCTGATATGGTGGATAGATTAGAACTTGCTGGAGCGGAATAAATTCCGATTTCGCTCTGAATTTATTAAGCTAGTACAGGGATGGGAATAAAGGTGCGTTCGCTTAAAGATTCCTGATCAGGAACTGAGGCCACTTCTCGGTAGTGGCTGTCCCGCTCGATCGGTATACGGCCGGATTCTTCAATCATTTTCACCATCGACTTACGAGTGAGGCTCTGGGATTTATTACCCTGTTCCCCGTCTTTGTAGGTGATCTCGTATTCTTGGACCGTCCCATCGACATCATCAGCGCCGTACCACAGAGCAAGCTGTGTGATCTGAGGCGT
>JBBRDM010000190.1:0-10159 GCA_038203935.1 Chthonomonadales bacterium | reverse complement strand
AAACCATCTTCCCAATTTTAATCATGCGTTCGAATATCGTGGTCTCTCAGCAAGCAGCAGCAGAGATATATCGCCTGCTAAATCAGAATAGTGTGCTGCCACTCGGGACATCTTTATCGGGTCGCGATATTAAAAGTGCACATGAAATATGCCATGTCGGGCAGCCGGTGAACCTGACAGCCGCAGGATATGGCAGCACGGGAGTAGTTCGAATATGCTCCAGCGCGCGCACAGTTTGCGATGCATGGTCCAGACAGAATGGAAACTGCTTTCTTAATATGGATGTGGAAGAGAATGAATTAATATCCATACTTACCAAAATCCTTATGATCAGCCGAGATATGCCTTCACTCGCTGAGCGAGCTGCCTGAAATAATATCAGATTGGATTAAAATTGCAGCAAATTACACAAATTGCCTCCTTAGATTCCGTTCCTCCCGTATTGGGCCTTGCAAAATTAGGGAAACTGAGGTTCGATGGCGTCGATATGGCTCCGATATGGAACGAGCTCACATCACGCTTTGTGGAAAACAGTGAAGATACTGCCGCGTTAATGGATATGTGCCTCATTGACCAGATGCACGATAATGCAGCGAGAGGCCTCATTCTGCAGGAGCATGCCCTTGCTGCCTGCCGGTTATATCAGCTTTCTTCCAGTTCGGACCATTCACGATTGCGAGTTGTTGGTTTTGCCACAGCTGGAAATATCAGCGCAAATACGCCTATAGAGTTTCTGATTGAGGATTCTGACATTACGTTGTATCTAGTCTACGTCGTACCGGGAATGCCGCTGCCGCCTATTCCGGAGCACGATTTGGCGTTTGTACTGGTATCCGAGAGTGAGGAATCGCGAGCAACGCTGCAAGAGCTGGAAACCATAATTTCCAACTGGCCAAAACCTATTATTAATAATCCTGCCTGCATTCCGAGAGTGGGCAGAGAACAGCTTTACAAGCTGCTCGCTCCAATCAACAGCATCGTCATACCAGCGACTGTTCATGTCGACATGCAGCATCTCGAGAATATCTGTACAGGTGTCGCGAAACCTGGCTCGATACTGCCTGAGGGCGAGTTCCCGATGATAATACGTCCATTCGATTCGCACGCGGGACATGGGCTTGCAAAAATAGAGGACAAAACGGAACTGTACACGTACATGTCTTCTAGGAAAGAAGCTGATTTCTATATCTCCCGATTCATAGATTACCGCAGTAAAGATGGTCTTTACCGCAAATATCGAATCGCGGTTATAGATGGCAGAGCCTACCCAAGTCATATGGGGATTTCAACGAACTGGATGATCCACTATGTCAATGCCGGGATGATGGAAGACGCTGGAAAACGTGCTGAAGAAGAACAGTTCATGAACCACTTTGAAGAAGAGTTTGCTGCCCGTCATCAGCACTCTATCCATGCGATGGCAGACATTCTTGAATTGGAGTATTTCGGCATAGACTGCGGAGAGACCCAGGACGGCAAACTACTGATATTCGAAGCGGATAATGCTCTCGTAGTACACAATATGGATCAGCCCGAAATATTCCCATACAAAGGGCCGCATATGCTAAGAGTCTTCTCGGAGTTTCGAAACATGCTAATGAACCGAGTCTCCACTTCTGCATAAACGATCAGAGGTTTTGTTCAAAGGGTTCACTATGGAATAACGATGTTTGAACTCCGCACTATGCTTATCGATGGGCGCGAGTACAAACATCCTTATTCTGTTAAGCTGTGGTCTATGGCTTCTGAGAAGTCTTTGGCTGTGCAGTGGGAGCAGCACCCGGCCCTGCCGGAGCGGCCCCGGGCTGTGGCAGAGGCTTCGACATTTCCGGAACGATCTTCTGTCCCTCCAGCAGATCGTCAGAAGGGCTCACCAATACGACGGAATTCGGAGATAGTCCATCCACTATCTCGACCTGGGTATTGAAGTCACGACCCTGCTTTACGTTAGTGTAATGAATAGTATTGTCCGGATTGACCACTGCAACACGAGTACCCTGCGAATCAAACAGGACTGAAGTCGCTGGAACACGAAGGCCGGAGTTATTTGTCGGCAGGTCAATGGAAACCTGTGCGAACATTCCCGGCAGCAGCTTTCCATCCTTATTGGGCAGATGTATCTCAGTCAGCAGCGATCTGGAAACACTGTCCATAGCACCAGATACATGTGCTACCGTTCCCTGAAATATCTGTCCCGGAAACTCCCTCATGGTGACGCGCGTCATCAGCCCGGGCCGCATTGTCGTTGCGTATACCTGCGGTACGGGAACCAGAATGCGCATGACATCAGTTCGGGCGATACCAAACAGCCCGCCTGCTCCTGCGGTATTCGATGACGTGGTGGCGGAAGAGGCGCTTCCGATATTCGTAGAGCTGGTCGCGCTGGTGCTGCCGCCTGAGCTCCCTCCCGAAGCAGCTCCGCTCCCCGAATTTACCAGCGAACCCACATCAATATTCCTGGCAGTTATAACTCCATCAAACGGAGCCACTACTTTCTCAAATGATCGCAGAATTCCATATCGCCGTTCGTTTGCCTGGTTGGCGGTCTGTGCAAACCGATTTGCTTCGATAGCTGATTTGCTGCCTTCTGCACTCGCCCTTGCGGAAGACACAATAGACTGGGTGGATGAGACTGCCTGGGAAGCGGCAGCAACTGTCTTTTGAGCAGCGTTCACCTGCGCTTCACCTGATGTTATATTTGCTTTTGCGCTGCTTATGTTCGATTCAGCGCCCTCGACCGCTTTCTCGGCAGCAGTCACATCCGATTGAGCAGATTTAACCAGTGCTTGTGAGTTCTCATAATCCGCTTTGTGCTGATCTACATCCTGAGCGGAGACATATCCCTTATCAAGCAGGGATTTGTAACGTTCATAAGTGACTTTTGCTAGATTGGAGGAGGTGTTCGCCTGCAGCAGCGCGGCCTTTTTAACGTCTACCTGCTGCACTGCCTGATCGCGCTGTGCCTCTGCTGCCTTCTCTGCAGATTGCAGCTGCGAAACGCGCGCGCGCGCATCGGCCAACTGTGCTTTGGTCTGCTCCCTAGTGGCCTCCGCCTGACCCACATTGGCTCTATATTGCGCAACGGTGGCATTCTTTGCAGCGAGATCGGCCTGTGACTGTACTACAGTCGCCCTGGACTGCGCTGATTGTGCGGCAGCCTGCACCACCTGTTGATCGACATCGGGTGAATCGATCTCAGCAAGCACTTGTCCGGCCTTGACATGCGCCCCAATATCTACGTACCTCTTAATGACGTATCCCGTGGTTCGAGCGCCTACCTGGGCATCTTCGATAGCCTGCGTGGTACCTGGCAGATTGAGAGTCGAGTCGGATGTTGGCTGCGGCTTAATGACCAGTATTTTGGGCGCATCCGTCTTCTCGGCCTGTGCGGCCGCTTCAATCTTACGATTCTGGCGCAGACGTGGAATTAATCCCGCGAGCAGCAGGCATCCAAAGAGCACGATAGTCAATATCGCTGCAATGGTTGCTTTACCGCTGCCGCCGCCGTTCTTGCGCGAGCCATTCCCTGCAGCCGGTACATATCCACTGCCATTCGTGTTTCCTGTGTAGCCTTCTTTGGGACGGCCATTTGAGGGAGTGTTATTATCTGCCATGTTGTGAATTTCCTATCTCACGGATTGCCCGGGACTTGTCATAAATCTAACCTGTCCCGATAAAGTATATACCGATACCCTGGTGCCGATGTTCACCTCAGCTCGACAAACTAAGCTGGAACTGCATCCTGCTTATCCTGACTGCCTGATTCCTCGGCAATCGCTTTATCCCGAAGCTCAGCCTGGTGCAGCGACTCGGCTTCTGCATCATCCAGATGCTTCTGGCGTTGCGTCTCCTGATCTTTTATGTAACGGTCAATCTCAACCTGCTCCTCATCAACCGGCGTCTCTCGGCTGCGCAGAATACTGTAGATCAGCGGTACAAAAATCAGTGTGGTGAAAGTGGCCAGTGTAGAACCTCCGATGACCGCTCTTCCAAGGGGTGCGTTCTGTTCGCCGCCTTCACCCAGTCCCAGCGCCATCGGAAGCATGCCCAGAATGAGTGCGAATGCCGTCATCAGAACCGGCCTCAATCGTGTATAACCTGCGGCAATGGCAGAGTGCAGGGCGGTGTCTCCGGCCAGTCTGCGTTCGTTAGCGAACGTAATTAGCAGGATACTATTGGACGTTGCGACGCCGATACTCATGATCGCGCCCATAAGAGAGGGGACGTTGAAGGTGGTTTGAGTCACGAACAACATCCACAGAATGCCGGACAGCGCACCAGGAAGCGCGGTTATAATAATAAAAGGATCGAGCCAGGATTGGAAGGTGACTACCATCAGCAGGTAGACCAGCACGACCGCAAAGATCATACCCAGGCCCAGCCCGAGGAACGAGGAGTTCATACTCTGAACCTGCCCGCGCACTACAACCGTTGTACTCTTTGGTATCGTCTTCTGCATCTGTGCAAGTATCTTGTTGATATCGCGTGAGACGCCTCCAAGATCACGGCCGGATGCGCTGGCATAGACATCGAATGTGGGCTGCACATTGTAGTGGTTCACGATCTGTGGCCCAACGCTGCGGCTCACCGTTGCAATATTACCCAGCAGCTGAGTAGGCGCGGCGGAACTCAGGCTCGTAGCGCCTGCCTGTGTGGACGGAATAATGGGCGTATTCTGCAGTGCATCAATCGAGTTAATACTGCGCTGAGGGGTCTGCACTTGCACCGAATAGCTGACTCCATTCTTCGGATCGAGGAAGAAGCTCGGCGTGACCTGGCCCGTTCCAACGAGTGAAGTCAGGATATTCCCGACGACGTCTTTCTGGGTGAGGCCGAATACCTGCGCGCGTTCCCTGTCGATGTGCAGATCGAGCTGCGGAACTGTAGTCACCTGGTGTACGTGGACATCGACAGCTCCGGGTATCAACTTAACACGTCTGGCAATCTCTTGCGTCACTGCGAAGTTGCTGGGGTCCCGGCCAACCACCTGAATATCTATTGGGGCAGGAAGCCCAAAGTTGAGTATCTGGGTGGTGATATCTGCTGGCACGAAGTAGAATGTTGCGTTCGGGAAAGATTTGTTCAGCAGATCACGCAGCTTTTCAATATAGTCTGCAGTCGGAGAGTGATTGGGTTTCAAATCGATGAGGATGTCCCCATCGAGCGAACCGATAGTCGGGCTGTTGGAGAAAGCCAGATTGACGCCTCCGAGCGGCAGGCCGATATTGCTCAGAACTGTTCGTATCTCTTTCTGAGGGATGACACTGTGAATCTTCTCTCTGACCTGATAGAATAGGTGGGCGGTCTCTTCAAGGCGAGTACCGGGAGCGGCCTGCACATGGAGGGCGATCTGGCCCGCATCGACAGTGGGGAAAAAGTCTTCGCCGATAAAGGGAAGCAGACATCCTGAAACTACAAACAGCAGTACGAACAACACCACGGTGACAGCCCTGTGATGGAGCGCCCAGGTGAGCGCGCGGATGTAGACAGCGCGGAACTGATTGAACTTATGGTTAAAGGCGTGGTGCACGTTCCATATAAGACCTTCGATACCACGCAGGGGTGGAAGCTCTTTTTTCCGGATGGGTGCGGGCGCAGGATGCGGCGAAGAACCGTTCTGAGGGGCGTGATGGTTATTCTTCTCATCCGCCGGAGTGACGGGCTCGTCGACAGGGCTGGCGAATTCAGCATGCTCTTCACCCTCTTCGGCGATGATGCGCTCGGCATCTTTGCGCATGAAGAACTGCACCATCACCGGAACCAGTGTTCTGGAGAGGAAGTAGGAGCTCATCATTGCAAATACAACGGCCATCGCTAGCGGCTGAAAGAGCGATTTAGCAGCGCCGGATAGGAAGACGACCGGGATAAATACAATACAGATCGCGGTGGTAGCTACGAATGTCGGACCGGCAATCTGCTGGGCTCCATCCAGAATGGCGCGCGTACGTGTCTTATTACCCATCGCGAGATTTCGGTTGGTGTTCTCGATCTCGACGGTGGCATCATCTACGAGAATACCTACGGCGAGCGCGAGCCCTCCCAGGGTCATAATATTGATGGTCTGCCCGAGCGCCCCGAGCAGTATCAGGGAACTCAAAATGGACAGAGGGATCGAAGTGGCGACCACCAGGGTGCTGCGCCAGCTTCCAAGAAACAGCAGGATCATCAGGGCGGTGAGACAGGCGGCGATAACCGCTTCGCGAACGACACCCTGCACCGAGGCGGTTACAAATATCGACTGGTCGAACAGCATCTCGATATTGATGCCGGGAGGTATAGTCGGTTTGAGAGCAATTAAAGCCTCTTTGAGACGCTTCACGACGTCAATCGTAGAGGCATTGCCGCTCTTGAGAGCGACGATTAGAACACCTGGCTGGCCATTCTGCGTGACCATGTTGGTTTGAATGGCGTGCCCTTCATGAACAAAGGCTACATCGCGCATCTTGACGACGGCGCCATTAATAATTTTGACGGGCAGATCGTTGAAGTCTTCTATGGTATCCGGCTGTATATTCGAGCGAATTGTATATTCACGCTCGCCCATTTTCATGGTACCGGATGGGGATATGATGTTCTGCGCGCTGACGGCATTGATGACGTCGCTCGGCGAGAGTCCTTTTGCCTGAATGGCAGCCATGTCCATATCGACAGATATCTGCTTGCCGGAGCCTCCGTAGGGGAGGGGAATGGAAGCCCCCTGCACCGTTGCCAGCCTGGTTCGCAGGAAGTTGATACCGAAGTCGAACAGCTCTGTCTGCGAGAGGGTCTTGCTGCTGAGGCCGAGCTGAAGAACTGGAACGCTGGAGGCGCTGTACTGGATGATGAATGGCGGCGTGGTTCCTGGAGGGAAGGCGCGCAGGAGGGTCTGGTTGATCGCGGTGACCTGCGCAACGCCTGCCTGGGCGTTGGCGCCGGGCTGGAAGAATATTTTGATAACGCCCACGCCGGGAAAAATCTGCGATTCGATGTGCTCGATATCGTTGACGGTGGTGGTCATGGCGCGTTCACTGACGGTGATGATGCGCCCTTCCATCTCCTTGGGGGGCATTCCGCCGAATTGCCAGATAACGCTGACGACAGGTACGTCGATATTCGGAAATACGTCTGTGGGGGTGCGGAAAATGGTGAGAATACCCAGCAGCGCTATAAACATCGAAACGACGATAAACGTGAACTTGCGTCGCAAAGCAAGTTGTACAATCCACATATAAGTTACCTTCTAACTATGGCTTTAAATCTAGAGCTCGCGACGCTGCGTACTCAGTGCTGCAATGGTGGCTGACACCCAAACCGATTTTATCTACCAATGGAACGGAATCACTTTCAGCATGCTTTTCTACGAACAGGAAAAATAGGTAGTTCCAGTGGTGATAAAATTTTGCAAAAATGTCTGACTGCATATTGACTGGTTTATATTAGCCTGACGGTAGGCGTAAGTGAAGTGTTAGCGAGCGTATATCACCGTTGGTTCACCGTTCATTCGCCGTTCGTACACCGTTTACAATGGGTGCATGATTGGTGCATGGTTCGCGAATCATTCCCGCATATTGCCTGCATACCAGGTGGTATATGGATTTGAACCAATATATTGACGAAAATATGGAGGGCAGGTTCACCGCCTTGCGCCGATGAATCTATTGTCATCCGCGCAGTGTTCCGTGAGCGAATATGTGGTGACTGCCTAGTATTCCCGTAATTACAGACGAGCGAAGTAAGATGCGTTGGACCCTCACTCCCGGCCTCTCTCCCTGGTTCCCTCGTTCCTCGGAGGGAGACAGGAGCGTTATCGATACTGTTTTCGTTTGGATGATAATTGTCGCAGTACGAGTAATTTGTGTTATCACAACGGATGACGGCTGTAGGTGAGGCGGCGCTTGCCAGGCGCTGCTTGTGGTGAGTGATGATAGATATTTCGTCTATACTGCACACTTTTTCCGAGGTTGACATATCCTGCATTGATCGTTACAATGAATGTGTGCGATGCTTGTCCAAAATATGTGTTCAGAGGCTGCTGTGCGACACGAATTCAAACATCACGCAATATCAACGGAAACGACATTTCATGTCGAGTTATCGCCAGAAAGGCATCAGGGCAAGCGTAAGACTGAGGAGCAGCAAAACGCTGCTATCGACGCTGTGATAGCAGAAGCCGGGCAAAAAGTAGTTAAACGAATATGGCGGTTCGGTTTTAATCTTACAGTCATTCCTCCTTTGACTCTTATACTTGCTGTGCTTCCAATCTTTATTAATAAATTCAAGATGGATGGTATAGTTGGGCCCTACATAGCGCATGTGACTATTCTCCTTATTGCAGCCTGCATCCTGATTTTCCGGGACAGCTTGCAGCCTTTTCCATTCAATACTGAAGAGCTCACACGTATCGGAGGGATAAAAGCTATTGGGACGCTGATGGAAGCCTGTGAAATGAATATCTGCAGCGCTCAGAAAAGAGCTCTCTACTCGGCATTAATACCACTCCTGCTTGAGCTTAAAGCAAGTGACGATCATATATTGTCTCCAGAACATCATCAACAAATACGGTACCGGCTAACCCCCGAACCTCAAGGCGTGCGAGTTACTGCAGAGCGTTTGAAGCTAAAGCTTGCCCACTTAAAAGCCCTGGAACAGGTGGGAGACAAGGAATCTATACCGACAGTTCAGCTCCTTGCCAATATGAAAGCGCGTACTGAGCGCCAGCGCCAGATAAAGGAAGCTGCTCAGGATTGTTTGTTGCATCTTGAAGCACGCCTGGGTATCGACAGCGCAAAAACCACTTTACTGCGAGGTTCCAGTTCAGAACCAACTCCTTCTAATACGTTACTGCGACCGGCTAATCCAGAGAATGAGACCCTATCTGAACAACTCCTGCGCCCGACCGATGAGGAATAAGTATGGATCATCATCGCTCTTGTGCTTTCATGCATCGCAGATTATAATGAGGAAGTACTGTCACCGATTGTCATGTTAATCCAGAGGTGGTTATGCCGCAAGATTTCCTGCCCGAAGATACTTCCAAAACATCCGCAACTGATTCTGAGTTGATCACAAACTCGCGTGCAGCCGTCCTGGAAACTGATGTACATGAAACCACCACTATTGACAACATGATAACGGAAGCTAAGAACAGATTATTTCAGCGTAATGTGCGATACGCCTTGAAATCATTCGGTTTATTTATGCTGATATCGCTTCTCCCAGCAATACCAATCTCTATAATCCAACCCAGAGATGGTTTTATGCTATGGCTAAGCCCTTTCAGTATGATCCCCATAATGATTACGATCCATTTTGTAAGCAAACGGGAGAACAAACAGCCACTTCCTTTCAACATACATAAAATGTCCGAACTTGCCGGAGTGAAAGATATCGATATACTCATTGGTGCGTTACCACTGAATATGTCAAAATCCGATAAAGGTGCTCTCTATGTTAACCTTGTGCATCTTCTCGAAAATATCAAAGCTAATGACTCGTACTTGCTCACTCCCGAGATTCGCCGGAAATTACATCAACGTATATCGGTAGAGCGGCAAGGATTTGGCCTAATTCCAGAGAGTCTACCGCTCAAGCTAGCTATTCTAAAAGCCCTGGAACAGGTCGGAGACAAGGATGATTTACCTGTAGTCCGGCGCCTTGCCGAGATGAAAGCCCGTACACCTCGTCAAAGGGAAGTCCGAGATGCCGCACAGAATTGCCTTGAATATCTAGAAATTCATATTAACGACCATACCGAGAAAATGAGTTTGCTGCGAGGTGCGAGCCCTGAATCTGCATCTACTAAAACTCTTCTTCGACCCGCCATAATCAACCCATCTACTCCCACCGATGAACTCCTCCGCCCGACTGATGAAACTTAATCGGTAAACTGATGCAACATAAACGGTCAGCTGTTCCTTTCCCCTCCATCACTTCTTGAGCAGGAGATATATTGCATAAGCCAGAATGCTCATTTCACAATTACCATTCGAAGGATAATAATCTTGACTGAACTGATGACAATTGGATACGAAGGCATGAGTACAGAGCAGTTTATACATCTGCTAAAATCGGAGGAGGTGCAGACGGTTGTGGATATCCGCCAACTGCCACTCAGTCGCAAGCGAGGATTTTCGAAGACAGCTCTCGCGGCCATGGTGCAGTCACACGATATGAACTATGT
>JBBRDM010000189.1:0-10189 GCA_038203935.1 Chthonomonadales bacterium | reverse complement strand
AAATACTGGAAACTGATCCAGATACCGGACACCGACAGATGAAATTCCATCCCGGACCGATCTTCACCAACGTGCTGCTTGCAGATGAGATCAATCGAACTCCACCCAAAACGCAGTCTGCGCTTCTGGAAGCAATGCAGGAATCGAAGGTGACGGTTTCTGGTAAAAGCCTGCCCATTTCGTCTCCATTTTTTGTCGTCGCGACACAAAATCCAATTGAACAGGAAGGAACTTACCCTCTGCCGGAAGCGCAGTTGGATCGATTCATGTTCAGCTTGAATCTAACCTATCCTGACAAGGAGGACGAGGAGCAGATTGTAGCAGCGACGACTTCAAACCAGGCCGTTAAAATCACACCCGCTTTTACACGCCAGGAACTTCTCGACCTCCAAAAGCTAGTGCGCCAATGTCCCGTATCGCCGCATGTGATAGAATACGCAGTTACGATAGCCCGAGCTACCAGGCCCATGAATGCGGCGAATGACTCGCTCGCAAAAAAATATATAGAGTGGGGCGCAGGTCCTAGAGCATCACAATTTCTAGTCCTGGGGGCGAAAGCCAGAGCCCTGCTTCATGGAAGGCCAGCTCCATCCACTTCGGATGTTCGCGCAAATGCTGAGGCTGTATTCCAGCATCGCATTGTCCGGAACTATGCCGCGGTTGCAGATGATATTACCGTGAGCCAAATTCTGGCGGATATATTGAAAACAGTTAAAGAGCTGGATTACACTTAGTCTAAAGCAGTGAGCGTGATTATTGTAGGAATATTTTTCCCCTGGTAGATTGTTTCCCGATCAGGAAATTTATTTACCAAAAACTATTTTTCCGCCGCCGAAATAATGAACATTGGCGAATTATGCAGAGGGCGGAGATTTTACATACAATTTAGAAAATAAAAACCGAAGACATTTTTCAATTTCAAATAAAAAAGACCCGGCCTGCATAAGCGGGCCGGGTCTTTTTAGATAGGGAATTAACCAGCGGGCTTGATTTCGACTTTCGCGCCTTCGCCTTCGAACTTGACCTGGAGGGCTTTCGCGTCGTCCATGTTCAGTCCTTCTTTGATTTTGGAAGGAGTGGCTTCTACCAGATCTTTGGCCTCTTTGAGACCAAGGCTGGTCACTTCACGGACTACCTTGATAACATTTATTTTCTTGTCGCCAACTTCGGTGAGTACAACGTCGAAGCTGGTAGGAGTGTCATCTACGGGAGCAGCTGCTTCGCCGGTCGGGGCGGCCATGGCTACGCCTACGGGCGCTGCTGCGGAGACGCCGAATTTCTCCTGAAGCAGTTTGGAAAGTTCGGAAAGTTCGAGTACGGAAAGTGATGAGATCGCTTCGACCAGTTCATCATTGCTAAGTTTTGCCATCTAAATATCTCCTGCGTAAATTTATCCGGAACATGCCGGATTTTGAATAATCACAAATTAACTGTTAAGCTGCTGCGGGCAGATGGGCGATTGCCTGAACGGTTCGAACAAACTCGCCAAGTATACCGTCGAGTGTACCGACGAATTCGCTCGCTGGGCCATTAAGGGCACCGATAAGCTGGCTGAGTATCTGTTCGCGCGGCGGCAGCTTGGAAAGGGAAGTGACTTCGGCGACAGAGTATACTTTACCGTCGATCCAGCCGCCTTTCACCTGGACTTCAGGCTTCTTCAGCTCACGAAGAAAGTCGAAGACTGCTTTGGTGGGCGCTACCACTTCACCGCCGGCGAATGCTATTGCAGTCGGGCCGGTGAGGAGAGTATCCAGTTCGGGAATAAGTTCTGTGCCTAGTGCCCGTTTGAATAGAGTGTTTTTGACCACATGGTACTCAGCGCCAACGGCGCGGAGCCTGCGGCGAAGCGTGGTCACTTCCGCGACAGTCATGCCGCGATAGTCCGTAAAAATGGCGCCCGTACTTTTGGATAAAATCTCCTTGAGTTCGGATACCACTAACTGCTTCTGAGGATTGGGCATACGTTTTACCTCGTTCTTAATAGAAACTTGCACTGCGCTCACTGATGTAATCCAGGCATTAAAAAACCGGCGATTTTGGTCTGTCGGACAAACGAAGACAGCCGCAATCCCGGAATTCCATGAAGACACAAATCTTCATAAATATCTGGATGTTGACTCGACCTCGGCTGGCTCCCGAAGGGATTAAATCCAGATTATTCTGGATGCCAACTGTCTACAGTGAGTGCAGATCACTATTTGATTTCAATTATTATGGGGCATAAAGTGGAAATTGTCAAGGAATTCAGGAAGCCGCTTTCAATCGTGTCCGCTGAGCGAGATGAATATAAAGTATCTGCATATCGCCCGGCCTCAAACCCGGGATACGAGCGGCCTGTCCGAGGGATCGTGGTCTGATACGGCCAAGCTTTTCACGTGCCTCATGGGAAAGCGAAGGCAGTACGGTATAGTCGACATCATCCGGAATGTCGATCGTCTCCATCTTTATCGACTGTGCCGCTTGATTCTCCTGCCGTGTGATGTAGCCTTCGTATTTTGCCTGCAGTTCTACCTGCTGCGCGACGGACGGCGAAACTTCGGTATTCTGGGTGAATAGACCTTTCTCTCTCGCGAAAGTCGATAGAATTTCATGATTCATTTCTGGCCGCCTCAAAAGCATCCTTAAAGATACTTTCCCATCAGTAATCGAGGCTGTATTCAATGCGGCGAAATGGTGTTTATCCCTGGAATGCAGAAAAGTGCTCGCGAATAAGGCCGATTCTATTTCGATGGCAGCTCGCTTTTCCGTGAAACGATTCCAACGTTCCTCAGAAACGATTCCAGCCTCCCTGCCAATAGGAGTGAGCCTCAAATCAGCATTATCATGCCGCAAAAGCAGACGGTACTCCGCCCTCGATGTAAGCATCCGATAGGGATCACTGACTCCCTTGGTAACCAGATCATCGATGAGGACGCCGATGTAGCTGCCCTGCCTTTCGAATACAATAGACGGACGATCCTGTGCCCGCAGCCCAGCGTTGATTCCCGCTACGATTCCCTGAGCGGCGGCCTCTTCATACCCGCTTGTGCCATTAATCTGACCTGCCAGATAGAGTCCTTTTACCGACTTAGTTTCGAGGGTAGACTGCAGCTGATCCGGAAAGACCATGTCGTACTCTACAGCATAACCCGCACGAAGCATCTCTACATTGCCGAGTCCGGGGAGAGTGCGCAAAAATTGGATCTGCACCTCGGCTGGCAGACTGGTCGACATTCCCTGAACATATAGCGAGTCCCCATCCCATGTCTCTTGTTCAAGGAAAACAGGATGTGAATCTTTATCTGCAAATCGAACAATTTTGTCTTCGATGCTTGGGCAGAATCGAGGACCGATCCCCTGAATCTGTCCACTGTACATGGCCGAGAGGTGAATATTCTCTCGAATTACCGTATGTGTGGATTCGTTGGTGTGTATCTGCCAGCATGGAAGCAGTGGGCGGCCCGGATTCAACGAATCGTGCAGGAATGAAAAAGGTTCACAGTCTTCAGAAGGAGAAGGCAGTGTTTGATCAAAATCTACTGTCTGACGGTTAATGCGCGGCGTGGTGCCCGTTTTGAACCGGCCAATTTTAAATCCGAGTAGTGCAAGTGTCCCGGAAAGACCCTCGCTTCGAGCTTCTCCATGCCTGCCGCCGGGAGTTTGAGTGGTTCCGCAATGCATCAAACCGTTCAGAAATGTCCCCGTGGTAATGACTATGGACTTCGCTGTAATTTCACTGCCGTCATTCAGTATGACTCCTGAGACTTGAGCAGAATTTGCAGCCGATTCCACGATTAGGTCTTCAACCGATGCCTGAAGGAGTGTGAGATTCGGAGTGGATTCCAGCACGGCTCGCATGGCGATTGGATAAAGGTTTTTATCTGCGTGGGCGCGGAGCGTCTGCACCGCAGGGCCTTTGCCCGTCCCGACGTATCGAATATGGGTGAGAGTCTTATCCGTATTGACTCCCATTTCGCCGCCAAGAGCATCTACCTCTCGAGCCAGATGACCTTTTGCCGGGCCTCCGATAGAGCAGTTGCACGGAAGATGCCCGATACGCTCAAAATTGAGGGTGACTAGAGCAGTACTGCATCCCATACGTGCCGAAGCCAGCGCAGCTTCGCAGCCCGCATGCCCCCCGCCGACAACAATTACATCGTATTTTTCTGGCATAATTCTGCTCCTTGAGGAAATTATTATAGCATGAATTACTTCGCCCAGGTTGGCATCCTGGCACAGAAGATTGCGTCTGGGAGTTCCAAATCCAGTGTATACTGGACACGATAACCTTTGGTAGTGGATGGCTGCAGATCCCTAACCCAATTACTTCCTATTCAGAAACAATGCTGCAAGGCATTAAGAATAATTTCAAAGCGCCGTCATCACACTGAAATCGTATTGACTCTCTATTTGCTGATGGCGGTCTGCTCGCTCTTGAATTAATAGGAGAAGGCGTCGGTACGCCACTTCCCAAATTGCATCCCTATAGAGTACAATGTGATTTCTGTGCAGAGCAGTCTGCACGTTAGATTACGATGGAAGGTGGTTGAACAACTTTGTCTCTTGGCCCCGCCAAAGGAAAATTGGACGAGATAGAACGGCGATATGACGATATCGTAGCCCAGATGAACGATCCCGAGATCAGCAGCGACTATCAGAAATATATGCAGCTTGCAAAAGCGAAACCCGATATTGAACCAGTCGCTACGGCTTATAAAGAGTACAAGCAAAATCTTGCGGACATTGCTGAAGCGGAAGAGATGGTAAATCTGTCGGAAGGCAGCGAGCGGGAAGATGCCCAGGAGATGCTCGAAAGCTTACGAGGTCAGCAGGAGAGCCTGGACGGAAACATCCGGAAGCTGCTGCTTCCGAAAGACCCGAACGATGACCGCGATGTTATTGTGGAGATTCGCGCGGCTGCGGGTGGAGAAGAGGCAAAGCTTTTTGCCGGTGAACTCTTTCGAAGGTACGTGCGTTATGCCGAGCGTCGAAGATGGACGACGGCGCTACTCAACCTGCAGGAGACAGGTATTGGCGGAGTGCAGGAAGTAACTTTTGAAATTGACGGTAAAGGCGCCTACAGCCAGCTGAAATTCGAAGGCGGCGTGCATCGTGTTCAGCGGGTTCCTGTGACGGAATCGAGCGGCAGAATGCAGACGTCTACGGCGACAGTTGCGGTGCTCCCGGAAGTGGATGAAGTGGATATCGAGCTGGATGAAAGCGAGATCAAAGAGGATATCTACCACTCTTCCAGCGCCGGCGGACAGAACGTACAGAAAGTGGCAACTGCGATACGTCTGACTCACATTCCCACTGGAATGGTGGTGCAGTGCCAGGATGAGCGCAGCCAGTTACAAAACAAAATAAAGGCTCGAAATGTGCTGCGTGCCCGTCTTTATGAGATGCGACTGCAGCAGGCTGCCAATGAGCTCACCGGTGTTCGCCGCGCTCAGGTAGGCACGGGTGAACGGTCAGAAAAGATACGTACCTACCACTATCAGGATGGCCGCGTGACTGACCACCGAGTTAATCGAACAATTTTCAATGTACCCGCCGTCTTAGATGGGGACATTCAGCCTTTTATAGACGATCTTATCGCGGCGGATGAAGCAGAAAAAATGCGCGACAGCATGCAGGAATAGAATGAACTCTCAATCACTTCGCACTCAAAATAGTATCAACAGCACGGAGTTGTCAAGCTCTCAAAAATGGATGTTCAGCCTGTTCATGACCGGGCTGACCGTAATCGGAGCGAGAATCTCAGCGCCTCTTCCCGGAACTCCTGTCCCTATTACTTTTCAGGTGTTTGCAGTACTGCTCAGCGGTCTGCTGCTGGGAGCCAGGTGGGGAGCCCTGGCGCAAATTCAGTATCTAGTCCTGGGTTGTCTGGGGGCGCCGGTGTTCGCGCTCGGTTTCAGCGGATTTGCAGTCATGCTCGGAGTTACAGGCGGCTACCTGTGGAGCTATCCTATTGCAGCATTCGTGACCGGTTTTCTGAGTGAAAAAATTTCCGTATCGGTAAGTGAAAATAAGCTATTCGCAGGGCGCCTTACTGCCAGTATTGCTGGATTAGCAATAGTTTATATTTTTGGGACGATGTGGCTGACACGAGCTACGCACCAGTCTCTGCTGTCCGGGGCGCTGCAGGGTCTGCTCATATTCCTCTGCTGGGATCTAGTGAAAGCGGCGGTGGCTGTAATGATTGTCACGCCCGTTCTTCATCGCAATAAATCTCTTAAATGACTGATAGTCTGCCGCATAATCCCCCTGAAAACGATTCAGAAATCGTGCGCTCCCTGCAAATTGCTGAATCAATACTGAGCGATTCTGGCATCGAATCTTCACGTTTTGAAGTACAGCTTCTTTTAAGTATGGCTCTGGGAGTTAGCCGCTCATCGGTGATTGCGCGAATTTTCCCTTCAATTTCCAACGTTCAATGGAATCTTTTCCTCGACATTCTGGCTCAGCGATCACGCAGAATCCCACTCGCCTATATTCGCGGCACGCAGGAGTTTTACGGTCTTGAATTCGAGGTCAATGAAAATGTGCTTATACCTCGCCCCGAGACGGAGCTGCTGGTAGATTTTGCTCTCTCCCTAATTCAAAATCCGGTGAATCAACACAATATGCGCCGTTATCCCATTTTAGATGTTGGAACAGGGAGCGGTTGTATTCTCTTATCTATTCTAAAGTATTGTGCTGACGTGAAAGCTGTTGGAATTGATATTTCCATGCCCGCGCTCGAAACGGCGAAGGTGAATGCTGCTCGGCATCAGCTCCTGAGGCAGGCATCGTTTTTTCAGGGAGATCTGCTTGCAGGAATAAAACCCCGTTCCGTGTCCCTGATAGTCTCCAATCCTCCCTATATACCTCTTTCGGAAATATCCACGCTGCAGCCCGAAGTTAGCCTCTTTGAGCCGAAAATAGCCCTGGCTGGAAGCGATTATGATGGTCTGGGAGCGTACAGGAATTCTGCCAAACAGTCGAAGCGAGCGCTCCTAGGGGATGGATGGCTTGCCGTTGAGGTGGGGCAGGGACAGGCAAAAGACGTACAGGAGATATTTGAAAGCGTGGGGTTTGTTGATATCATTATAAACAAAGATCTCGCTCAAATAGAGCGCATGGTTGCGGGCAGAAACTCGGATATGTGATTCACTTGCATAATCAATCGTCTTTTTTGAGAACATTAATCTGCAGGATGCCGTATAGATAAAAAACGAATTCAGCTTCTGACTTTGACGGACTGAATAGAAGCCAAATCGGGAGTGATGCCAGGTATGCAACCTAGTACGCGGAATTATCGAGGAGAACTGGTTTCTTCCTTCTTTTTTCTCATTGCTTGTGTTTTTTTGGGATGGCAGCTGCTTCCCGGCCTATTTCGACCCTCCGTAAATCGTCCACCAACTGATATTGAAAAAGCCTTCAAAACCCATGACCTTGATAAACTCCACCAGCTTTTTGATTCTATGCTCGCTGAAAATAAGCAGTCTTCGGTAACCTTTTTAAGAATTTGTGACTGGTGTCAGCAGGCTCAGGAATGGGATTTAACCAACGAATATGCGGAACGCGGCGTACAGCTTTGTAAATATGCACCTGCGGAGGAGAGAGCTGTTCTCTATGACAGCATCGCCATCGCTCTCTCAGAAACCATTTCCGTTTGCCCGCAAACAAAAGCCATAGAAGCGGCTGAGCGTGCTTTGCAGCTCGCGCCAAATATGGCGGTCACTCAGAATACTCTGGGTTATCTTCTAGCAGATAACAATACCGATCTCACACGTGCACAGGAACTGATTGAGAAAGCGCTGGCCGCGACGAATAAGGAGCCGGATTCAGAAGGAAAACAGCTGGAATTAGCAGGTATCGAAGATAGTTATGGGTGGGTACTTTTGAAATCGGGTAAAACGGAAATGGCAATAGATATTCTCAATCGTGCGATTGGGCGTCTGCCGTCCCAGAATGATAACTCGCTCGTGAACCGGGCCGAATTAAAGACCATGCACTACCACCTGGGGGCGGCCTACCATAAAGCAGGCAAAATATCCAACGCGAGGAATTCTCTGGCAGTCTCGCTTTTTTATGATCCTAATTATCAGCTGGCAAAGCACGAACTCGAAACCATGGATACAGAACTAAAATCTACCGTGGTAACTCACCAGAAACCCTGACCGGTTAACTTCCACCGTAATATACGTGCCTCTCCGACATTTTTAAAGAAAAAAGTGTCAGCAGCAAAATGATCACAAACATGATCCATCCCATGGCACAGGCATACCCCATTTTGTGATAGATAAAAGCATTATCAAACAGGTACATGGTGTAAAAATAGGTAGATCGCGCCGGTGAACCACCTGGAAACATCACGTAGGGAACAGTAAAAACCTGCAATGTTCCAATAATACCCATGATCAGGTTGAATAGAATTACCGGGGAGAGCATTGGCAGAGTAACATGCCAGGTTTTAGCCCACCAGGTAGCGCCATCCAGATCGGCGGCCTCATACAGAGCCTGAGGCACATCCTGCAGCCCGGCAAGATAGATGACCATCGCGTTCCCCACACCCCAAACTCCCAGAAGCACTATTGCAGGCTTAGCCCAGGCCGGATCGCTCAGCCAATTTGGACCTTTCATATGAAGCGGATGCAGAAAAAAATTCAGCACGAAGTTGATGATTCCATGCTCCCCATTGAAGAGCCAGAGCCATAACACCGCCAGCGAGACCTGAGGAACTAGCGAGGGAACAAAAAATACAGTTCGGTAAACGGTTTGGCCGCGAACTTTCGTGTTAAGGAGCATCGCCAGCGCCAGTGCCACGATTAGACCTAAAGGAAGTGCAAACAGCGTGTAGATCGAAGTGTTCTGAAGGGTTTTCCAGAAGACTTCATCATGCCACAAATCCGAATAGTTTGCAGCTCCAATAAAAACGGGAGGACGCAGCACCGAATAGTCACAAAAACTGTAATAGACGGAAGCCAGCAGCGGATAGAGCAGAAAAACAGAGAACCCGATGAACCATGGCAGTGCAAAAAGCAGAGCAGTAATAGTCTCTCTGCGTTTTGCTGTACCCATCGATGTTTTTGGAATATATCCTGAATTGGTCAAATCTGCTCCATCTTAAATTTCTTATAATTTCGTTCCTGGAGATATAAATTCCTCTACCAGTCTCCCACTGCTCCATCCGCATAGAAGCTGCGCTGCAGCACCTCCTGCTGAAATGGATGCTTCGCCACTTCCGCTTCGTTGATTTCAATTCCCAGTCCAGGCCGAGTTCCAGGACGCACGATACGCCCCTTCTTTTCTACTGCAAACCCTTCGCTGACGACATCAGCACGCCAGGGTACATCCAGATGCACAGATTCACAAATGATATAAGAGGGCGTTGCAAATCCAAGTTCGAGCGAAGCAGCTGTACTCACTGGCCCCTGGGGATTGTGCGGCGCAAGAGCAACACGATAGGCTTCCGCCATCGCTGCAATTCGACGAATTTCGGTTAAGCCGCCGCAGTGAGTGATATCACACTGCAGGATACTGCATGCCCGCTTTTCTAGATACTCACGCACAGAGTATTGTGAAACCAGACGTTCGCCAGTCGCAATAGGAGTGGAAACAGAACGCTGTATGAGCGCAATATCATCCACGCTCTCGGGCCAGCAGGGTTCTTCAAACCAGTAGAGGCCGTAAGGCTCCAAAGCCTTCGCGAACAGCAGTCCCATTCTGGGTGACGGACGGGCATGGCAGTCCACCATTATGTCGATATCATCACCCACTGCTTCACGCATCGATCTTACACCTGCTTCTGCGTATTTGATGGGCCGCAGACCTTCTATGGGGGCGGTCTCTGGCACGGCCATCGATTTGAAGGCGGTATATCCCTCCGAAACAGCTTCCTGGGCAAGGTCAGCAAATCGAGAGGCATCTGCGGGCGAAGTTTCGTAAAAATCTTCCATTCTGCCGCCTCCAAGATGGCAGTAGAGACGGACATAGTCCCGCACCGGCCCTCCCCATAGCTTATGGCAGGGAACACCGTGTATTTTACCAAGAATATCCCATAGCGCTAGATCAATACCACTGATTGCCGTACCGCGTACGATCCCATTACCATGCCAGAAGTGCTGGCGATACATCATCTGCCACAGATATTCTATGCGTGTCGGATCCTCTCCGATTAGAAGAGATTATATATCTTCGATGGCACCCACCACTGCTCGTGTAT
>JBBRDM010000188.1:0-10515 GCA_038203935.1 Chthonomonadales bacterium | reverse complement strand
GAGCCTTTATAAAAAATTGTAAGAAGCAGTTCGATGGAGACAGCGGCATCGAGCGGCACTCCTGTTGCGATTACCTCATCCAATCCTGTCTGCCGCTCAAAAACAAGAAGTGCGCCCTCTCGATGAGCGGAGAGCACACCCACCGCGGAGACTACTGCTTCGATCATCTCGGTGACGTTTTCTCTATTGAGTAAGCTGAGTCCTCGACTCCAAAATCTGGGGCCGAATTCTTCGAGGGCATGGCGAAGTTCTGGATAAAATAGGATAACGATAGCTACAGGGCCAAGAGGGATAATCTGTTTGAGGAGCCAGTTCAGAGTGTCGAGATGCAGCCTGTCACTCAGATATAAAGCGATTAGCAGCGTTCCAAGTCCGCCTAATATTTGAAGCGCGCGGGTGCCGCGCGCGAGCACGAGAAGCCTGTAGATGAGGTATGCGACAACCAATACATCTACGAGCCCCAGCCAGGTGCTGCCTGAAATGATCGATTTGAGAGCCTGAGGCACCCACATTTAAGCCTGCTCCTGGCGCTCAATACTGTCAGACAAGAATGGTTTTTCGTCCGATTTACGCCGTACTTAGTATAGCATACACAGCACCAAACCGAAACAGCCAGCTGACGAATAATGGACTGATTTCCAAGCAATCTATGCAATTTTTTAATTACTTACTGACATTGCTCCCTCGGGCAAGCAGGGCACTTGTCCCGGCAAAGCTGAGACTGCATAATAAAGCCAGTTAAGCAGGTTTTGGAACCGCAGTCTGGCTGCCTGAAGTGTAGTCGATGGTATCTGATCCTTGAGCATATACGGTTCCAGGCGCTTCCAGATTCCTTGATACCGAAACACCAAAAATCGAGTCGTTGAGACGCATTTGGTAACCGAATTTATATAGGCTGCTTCGCTTGAAAGAGCTTCAGAAAAAATTCTCAATGGAGTATTTTCAAGGATTGGATCAAATCTATGCCGGTAAGAAACCCCTTCCACATACACCATGAAATTGCATTAATTTATCTGTATTGAGAGATTAAAATATGCTTATTTGAATTTATTTTCAAGGCTAGCTTGAGATCAAATGGCCAGAAATTTTTGGGAATTATGTAAAATAGGGGTTGACAAGCGAGATAATAATCCGATAATATTACCGGGTAAGGAGCGATGTGTGAAAAACTTCACAGGCTTGAAATGATATATATTACAGACTGGGAAGTAATTTAATTATCGTCTCTAAAATACAAAATAGACAGTTCTGCCGGCAGGGCAAAGGGTCGAGTCGCCTGAATGCCACGCCCCACGCAGCCTAATGCTAAAACTCGGAGGATTAACCGTGTTGAAACCAAAAGGAACTCGCTGGGTACGTGCTTGTGTACTACCATCCACAGCAACCCTCGTCGCCATACAGGCAGGCAGCGCAGCTTATGCCACTCAAAAGTACACTCTTCAGAAGAGTGAAACAATCTCATCAGTAGCTCGCAAATTCCATCTCACAGTACTAGATATCACCGCTGCTAATCATCTCACTAATCCGAACAGTGTGCCTGATTTTACCGTCCTCAGCATACCGACGGAGCGGAGAATAACTAAAGTACCAATTTCGAATCATAAATCAGCATCTATCAATGGTGACAGAATAGCAGTACGTTCCGGACCGGGCGAAAGCAATCGCCGTATTACCATGTTCGATAAAGGTGTTCACGTTGTCGTAACTGCCGAAAAATCAGGCTGGGCACAGGTAATACTTCCTGATGGAAATATTGGCTGGGTTCGCCAGGATTTCATTCACATAGCAGGAAACGCAAAACATCTAGCGCTTGGCGGACCGGCATCCGATTCACATCGAAGCCATACCGTCAGGAGAACTGCTTCTAATCCTTCAAAACATGTTAAATCCATGCGAGAAGCGCGCATGGAGAAAATCAAGCATAGCAAACACGCTAAAGAGCTCATCGCAAAAGCACATAAAAAACATCTGTGCGAAGAACTTGCAGCTGCCGAGCGCCGACATCGGCACCACTCTATACGTTTAGCACGAGCAGAATCCTACAGCAAGCACTCTGTCCGACATGCAAAACGATATACAGAGGAAGCTTCGGCTCCTCCCGCTTCTAAGGATATCGTGCGAACAGCATATGCATTCCGCGGTACGCCCTATCGTTACGGTGGCGCAAGCCGAGGCGGCTTTGACTGTTCTGGTTTTACAAGCTACCTCTATGGTAAACGAGGCATTTCACTTCCTCATTCTGCCCGCGGGCAGTTTCAGGAAGGTGAACATATCGATAAGAATGGTATGAAAGCAGGCGATCTTGTCTTCTTTCATACGGTTACTAAAGGTATTTCCCATGTTGGGATGTATGTAGGTAACGGACGCTTTGTGCATGCCTCCAGCCGCAGATCTGGCGGTGTGCGTGTCGATAATCTTAACTCTGGATACTACCAGGAGAGATTTCGTGGAGCACGCCGAGTCAGCCAATAACATTCCATATATTATCAGGAATAAAAAGCTTTAAACTGCAGTCCGTTATTATAACGGGCTGCTTTTTAACGTAACTTCTGGTGACATTTGATGATTCGTATAGTACCTCTGTATAGATCGGTGTAACTATATAAATGATCGAGCGTCATATAGTCTTCCTGCGAGAACTGTAATGCGTATGCCTTTGTAGGTAGGACTATAGAAAGATTAACTGTGTTCCTTCGTATATCAAAATCTATACTTGTTTCGATGCTGCTCCACCTTGCTTTGATGGTATCAGCACTTGCAGCTATTCAAGCTCCACTGTCAGCAAAACCTAATTTCCCCCCTATCGTAGAATCGACCTTCACTCTCAAAGCGGGCGGCACCGATTCCTCTGCGGTGAAATCGTGCCAGTTCTGCCATGATTCGGCAGGGCCACCTAAATTGAATCTTTATGGGATTTCGGTAAAAGATGCAATAAAAAAATCAGGTGAAAAAACACTGACATCCGCAGTGCTGCATTCGCTGGATGCGAGCGATGCGGATGGAGATGGCTTTAGCAATCTTGCTGAAATCACAGCCGATACACTTCCTGGTGATCCTGCCAGCAAACCTGCATCTGGCGCGCCTGATATGAAAAAGGATGCACCTAAAGAAGATAATGCAGGAGAACCTGGCCTCTTCGATCTGCGTACACTGCTATTTCCTAAACACGCACAGCATCGAGTAATCGTGCACTTTCCGATTGCCTGCTTTATGCTGAGCGTCTTATTCGATTTTCTTGCTTACTGGAAAAAGAACCGATCCCTCGCCGAAGCTGGATATTACAATCTGGTTGCTGCCGCCATAACAGCGCCGATAGCTGTGGTCACCGGCCTGCTTGCCTGGAAATTCGCATATGGTGGTGTCGCTTTTCAAGGAATATTGCTGGCGCACCTTTTGCTGGGAATTGCAACAGCGGTACTTGCCCTGATTCTCTGGCGTATCCGAGCAAAAACTACCGGCCATGAATCACCCTGGCCGGCGGCTCCCTATGTAGTATTGAGCATTGTTGCTCTGGGTGTTTTGATGCTCACGGGGCACATAGGCGGTGCATTAATCGGCTGATGATCCTGCCCGAATTAGCTGCACTTGAGGCTATTTTTGTATTTACAAAAATATAATTTATGCCCGTTAGTCGAGGCATATTTAGCCAATATATATCGGCGATGGGCACACTTCCTATAGTTGCCAAACTACTGTGATCATGGTATACTTGCAGAATGCTTATAGAGATGTTTTGCATAATTTCCAGAATCGAGGGACTCATAGATGCGTTCATATTTTGCGCGTAAAAATTCGACAGGATTCACCCTGATCGAGCTTCTCGTAGTAATCGCGATTATCGCCATTCTCGCCGCGATTTTATTCCCTGTTTTCGCCCAGGCTCGTGCCCAGGCCCGTAAAGTCTCCAGCCTATCCAACATAAAGCAGCAGGATCTGGCGCTGATTATGTACGCGCAGGATTACGATGAGAGTTACATTTGCGAATGGCCCTTCAACAATTTCAGAGGTCAAACCACACCCTCCGCATTTGATGCCAATCATACATTTCATCCTTATTTAAATCCTTATATCAAGAGCAAGGATATCTGGAAGGCCCCCGGCTCTGGAAGCGAAGTGGTTGTAAGCCAGAATGTCTATGGAACTGCGGATGCAGAAGGCTGGGATAGCAGCTTGACCGGTGGGTATTCGATGTCTTACCTGATGAATGAATCCGGTTGGTCAGACGGGCAGAACTACAATCGACTTGATAAGTTTCTGGGTTCAGGTCTGTCCGCCAGTTCAATCACGCATCCAGCTGAAGAGATCATCTTCATAGAGGCAACAGGCCTGGCAGAATGGATGTCCAATGGCTATCAAGTGGGCTACACGACGGATGGCGGACTTTCCACCATTGCCCAGCCATCAGATCCCAACATGTCTATTCCGTGGACATCATTCTATAATGTCCCTGGCGCGGATTGGGGACTTGCGGGATTTCCGAAAGTTGTGCCGTTCCGTTATTCAAATGGAAATAATGTTGCCTTTTTTGATGGGCATGTGAAGTTTATGTCGAAGGTACTGCTCAAGAATATCCAGCCATACGATTATAACTTTGATACAGTTGCCCAGAACTGGTAGGATAGTACGTTATGAACATACAGCAGTTACGTATATCAGTTGTTCGATCCCTGAAATTCGGATTTCTTTTTACATGCATCCTTTGCAGTGTAATTGGCTGCAGCAACAGTAATGCAGTGCAGTCTGAGAGCTATAAAAAGCTTCCTCCTGGTGAAGGAGAGAAACGACTTCAGGATACGCTAAAACGACGAGCCGAAGGCAGAGGGCGAAGCGCTCCGCTGCCGGCAGACGCTTCTGTCGATCAAAGCAAATAAGGACGCAAGCTACATACCTTTCTCGCGGCACTTTTATTGTGGTTAAAGTGCTGCGGGAAAGGTATGACTTTTATATTGCCTTCCATCTTCTGCGCATCGATCATCTATAATATTCCCACACCGCACGAAAAAACGTTGATTAATGGTAAAATATCGTATATGCTTATTAGATATTGACCGTTAATAGGCCAATAATGAACTGATGATTTCTTCAGTCTGTGTTTTATTCTGATGGCGCTGAAGAGAGTGGCCGAAGTCGTAAGCTAATGAGCTTAAATTTTTCAACTTCAGGAAAGATAACCTTAGATTATGAACCGTCGTGATTTCATTAAAGACACTGCCGGCGCTGCCATGACGCTTGCATTGGCAATGGGCGCAGAGGAGCTGAGAGCCGTTCCCCGTTTAGCTGAAGATGCTCCAGCAGGACCTCCAGTTAACTGCGCAGTCATCGGCTTAGGACCTCAAGGCCGCGAAATTCTTGCATCCCTTGCAAAGTTAGGAAACGGACCCGTAATAGGCATTTCCGACACTTATACTGTTCCGGCGTATGTTAAAAGAGCGCAGGATGTTGCGCCCAGTGCAAGATTCTCTGCAGATTATAAGCAGATTCTGAATGATAAGAATGTTCAGGCAGTATTTATTGCCACTCCATCGTTTCAGCACAAACAGATTGTAATGGACGCAATAGCTGCGGGCAAACACGTCTATTGTGAGGCTCCCCTGGCATCAAGTATCGAGGAAGCCAGAGATATTGCAAAAGCTGGTCTGGCATCCAAAGCGACATTCCAAGCCGGTTTGCAGACTCGTTCCAACAAACAGGCGCTGCATGTGCTCGACTTTGTGCGGGCGGGAGCGCTGGGGCATCTTGCGGGTGGACGCGGGCAGTATCATAAAAAGGGAAGCTGGAAAAGAACCGCACCTTCCGACGAACGTCAGCATGAACTAAACTGGAGAATTCGAAAAGATACATCCAGCGGCCTGATGGGAGAAGTTGGAATCCATCAGATCGATATGATCAGCTGGTTTTTGAAAGAACTCCCAGTTTCAGTGTCCGGATTTGGCGGCATTATGCAATGGGATCAGGACGGTATGGAAGTTCCTGATACAGTACAGTGCGTTTTTGAATATCCTAAAAACGTCCGTTTCGTTTACGATGCGACTATCGCAAACTCCTTTGACGGAGCTTATGAAGTGCTGCTTGGCGCAGATTCAGCAATGATGCTTCGTGATCAGCGGGCATGGATGTTCAAAGAAACAGATGCTCCGCTGCTAGGCTGGGAAGTATATGCGCGTAAAGACAAACTCGGAGTGGGAGAGGCATTTTACGGCACAGGAATTGCTCTGGTTGCGGATGCAACTAAACTCATCAAACAGGGAAAACAGCCCGCAGATGTAGGCACTGATCTTACCAAGACAGCGCTTTATCAAGCTCTCGATTCATTCTTAAATTGCGTTCGCACAGGCACCAAACCTAATGCTGGCGCACTGGAAGGATATCAGGCAACCGTAGTTGCACATAAAGCACATGAGGCGGTCACCTCAGGGTCTAAAATTACTTTCGATAAAGAGTGGTTCACGATCTAGTTCTGTAAATTTTAACGGCCATATAAAGGAGCCAACTTCTTATGAGTGAAGAAAAAAATAATGCGCTTCCTACGCGCAGGGATTTCGTCAGCACCGCAGCAAAAACAGTGGCTGCTGGAGTTGCAGCCTCTGCGTTCACTTCAATGCCAACCACCGCAGAAGGTATGCGGCGCCTCAAGGGCGCCAATGATAAAATTATTATTGGCCATGTAGGACTTGGTGGCCAGGGAATGACTCATGTCCGTCTGCTGCACGATAATCAGGGTGCGGCGGATAAGAGCCTCAACAATAACACCGAACAGATAGCAGTGTGCGATATCTACCGCAAACGTCTCAAAGGCGGACAGCAGCATCTCGGGCTGAAGGATGACCAGACTTTTGAGGACTACCGTAAACTGGTAGAACTCAAAGATTTAGACGCAGTCTGGGTAACCACCTCAGACCAGTGGCATGCACCAATCGCTCTCGCAGCGATGGAAGCAGGCAAAAACGTCTATATTGAAAAGCCGATGTGTAAAACACTCGAAGAGAACTTCATGCTTTTTGATACGGCCAAGAAAACCGGCAAACTGGTGCAGGTTGGCTCACAGGGATGTTCTGATGAAAAATGGCATGTGGCTGGACGAGTGGTGAAATCTGGTAAGATTGGTCATCTCGTGATGGCTCAGGGCTCCTATTGCCGAAACTCGAAAGAGGGCGAGTGGAACTACTACACCATCGATAAAGATGCCGGACCGCAGGCCACCGGAGATGCCTATGTGAACTGGGAAATCTTCCGAAAAGGCTCTGATCCAAAAGAATGGGATCCGGATCGATTTTTCCGATGGCGCAAATATTGGGCCTATGGTAATGGAATTATGGGCGACCTGTTCCCGCACCGATTACACCCACTGATGATCGCCATGAACCTTTCTCAGGAAGGCCTGGACGGATTCCCGGCAAGAGTATCTTCTCAGGGTGGTACCTACGTCCAGAAGATCAACCCGGAAACTGGCAAGATGGATCGAGAAGTACCGGACTTCACGAACATCAATGTAGATTTTTCGAACGATTCTTCAATGATGCTGCTCGGTTCTGTCATTAATGAAGAGGGCTGGCAGGATATGATTCGCGGTAACAAGGCGACGCTCTACTTCGGCGGAAGCGGTGTCGAGATCAAGCCGGAAAGAGTGTATTCCGACGAGGTTGAAGGCAGCACTGAGCCTGTAAACGGACCGGGTGAAGATATCGCTTATCACGAGAAGAACTTCCTGGACTGTATTCGAACTGGCAAAATTCCGAATGCAAACATTGATCTGGCAGTGCGTGTTCAGACAATGATCACTCTTGGTGAAATGTCTTACCGCAAGGGCAAGACAATGCACTTCGATGCGAAGACCCGCAAAGCCTGGGGTTAATCGATAACGATGGAATACTCCCACCTCCATGCAAAAAAGCATGGAGGTGGGATTTTTGTTTTGTGAGATATTCAGCAAATATTAGATATCGAGGCTGGCTGTATGAATGCAGATGATCCGGTGACTCTGGCGCTTAATGCCATGGCGACACGTTTTGAATTAGTGATGTACGGACCTAGAAAGGATCATCTTTATTCGGCGGGCCAGGAAGCGCTGGAAGAGATTGAACGCCTGGATGCGCAGCTTAGTTTTTACAGGCAGGACAGCGATATCAACGATCTGAATGTTCGAGCTGCATGGGCAGCGGTCCCTGTGGAGCCCAGGCTGTTTCAATTGATAAGCAGGTCAATTCAGCTGAGCGAAATTTCAAACGGAGCGTTCGATATTACGATTGCGCCCTTGATGAGATGCTGGGGCTTAGCTGGCGGAGAAGGGCGTGTTCCGAATGATGAGGAATTAATTCAAGTGCGTGAGAAGGTTGGATGGAAACACCTTATTCTCGATGAAGGGAAAAGCACCATTCGTTTTGATAAGGAAGGTGTTCAAGTCGATCTCGGATCCATCGGTAAGGGATACGCCATAGACAGGGCTGTGGGAATTCTGCAGGAACACGAAATTACCAGTGCGCTTCTTCATGGAGGAACGAGTTCAGTTTACGCTATCGGAACGCCTCCATATACAGAAGGATGGAAAATTGCCATTCAAAAGCCAGAGGAAGATCTCTCGAAAATAGATATTTCTGTGATGCTGAAAGACGAAGCTCTTTCGGTTTCTGCTCCGCACGGGAAATGGTTTGAGAGCGGTGGAAAGCGCTATGGCCATGTAATCAACCCGATTACCGGTTACCCGGAGGGGAGATCGCTGCTGGCGGCACTGGTTACTCAGTCTGCGGCGGAAGGAGATGCGTTGTCTACAGCAATTCTCACAAAAGGTGCGAGCTGGCTGCCCGAACTCGCAACGATTGAAAATAAATGCCGGGCATTCTTGATAGTTAGCAGCGATATCGGAGAGGTCGAAAGAGTAAACTACCAGTGGTAATTGCTAGAACGGATTAAATCCGATTGTTTCGACTATGGTATGTCGGGTTATATGGTTTATTCGGGGTGAACTAGATCTCGGAGCGCATAGTCAGGAATTTTTATCTCACGCGAAGTCCGCGAAGCCGCGAAGAAAAACGGTTTAAACTTATCCGCTCAGTTATAACCTTGTAGAAAATCAAATTTGGAATTCCATTTGCTTTCTTCGCGGCTTCGCGGACTTCGCGTGAGATAACAATTTTACTTATTGAGAAATCTAGTCAATCTAAAATACTGAAATACCGCAAATAATATGAGCATACATGGATGACAATTAATTTCCAATTAAGGAATGATGTAAAATTCGAGCTATTGTCAATGATCATTCCATTCATGTGAATTCAATCATTCCTATTCCATTTAATTGTTGTATACTTTTCTTTCGTGTCTCGCTATTTCAGTATCTCTTCAATTTTCTTTAACTCCTCAGGTGAGATCTCTAAATTATCCAGTGCAGCCACATTTTCTTCGATCTGCTCGACACTGGATGCCCCGATCAGTGCGCTGGTGATGGACGGGAGCCGCAATGTCCAGACCAGAGCGAGCTGAGCCAGACTCTGACCACGCTGCGCAGCAAATGTATTGAGATCTTTCAGCTTCATAAGTTTTTCTGCATTCAGATTATTGGCCACCCATTCTTTGCCCCATTTTTGTGCGGCTCGGCTCTCTGCTGGAATATCCCCGCCAATATATTTATCCGTGAGCAGCCCTGATGCCAGCGGACAGAACGGAATTACACCGGTTCCCGCTCGCTCTGTCTGGGAAAGAAGGTCCGTTTCGATACCTCGGCTCAGCATGTTATAGTAGGGCTGGTGAATCGTAATCGGAGTGAGATTCATCCTGTCACAGGTTCGCACTGCTTCCGCGAATTGCGCTCCGCTATAGCTGCTGACACCAACGTAAAGAACTTTACCCTGCCGAACTAGATGATCAAGCGCGGCCATAGTCTCTTCGATTGGAGTATCATGATCCGGCCTGTGATGGTAGAAAATATCAAAATATTCGAGGCCCATACGCTTCAGAGATTGGTCACAGCTGGCGATCATATATTTTCGCGATCCCCACTCTCCATAGGGGCCAGGCCACATTCTATAGCCGGCTTTACTCGATATGATCAGCTCGTCTCGCGGCATCTCCTTGACGATTTTACCGCAGACTATTTCAGCGTTCCCGGGCGGGGTTCCATAGTTGTTAGCAAGGTCGAAATGCGTAATGCCAAGATCGAAGGCTCTGAACAGGCAATTCTTTGCGACTTCAGCGTCCCGGTATCCCCCAAAGGTTTCCCAGGCTCCAAGAGATATTGCTGGAAGCAAAAGGCCTGTTTTACCGCAGCGGCGGTAGCTCATTTTATCGTAACGCTCAGACGCGAATTCATACGACATATAATTTACCTTTCAGTATTAATAATTAAATACGATTCAACGCCAACGTAATTTATCCCTGCCATTTCTGTTAGATGCGGCTAAAATGATATATCGCGAACCAGAGCAGATGCTTGAAATGTAATAGTTTGGCAGCATTTAGATCGCTCTGGTCCTGAAATATATATCAACGCGAGGCAAAGCAGACACATAAGAATTCCTATCC
>JBBRDM010000187.1:0-10558 GCA_038203935.1 Chthonomonadales bacterium | reverse complement strand
ATCTCTACTCCCACCGTTCCCTGTCCGGAAATGATTCGCGGATCGCCGAAAGGATGCACGAATACCTTACTATTTGCTAATGCAAAGTCGGCGGCGAGCCGGTAAGTGTCATCGAAAGTATCCCCGATTAGATCGATATGTATCCATCTCCCTCCAAGGCTGCGCACCCGCTGAACTTTCTGGCGCGGCGTATTTTCAGGCATGTAGATATGCCCCTCGATCTTCAGGAGTTCGCACGTCAGCGCGACACCCTGTGCATGATTACCAGCGCTGGCGCACACCACTCCCTGCGCACGCTCGGCCTGAGTAAGCGAACACATAAGGTTATAGGCGCCTCGAATTTTATATGAGCGCACCGATTGAAGGTCTTCCCGCTTCAGGTAAATCTGTGCCCCGAACTGCTCAGACAGGCGCGGATTATACTCCAGCAAGGTATGCAGAACCACCGGACGAAGCTTCTCATAAGCCGCTTCGATAGATTCCACAGTCACAGATAATAAACTTGTTTGCATCATAAATACGTTTCTCAAACGTTCACAGCAGTCTAAAAATCTATACTAAATCGAAATTACGAATTTACCAGCCTTCGCCTTCCGTCTCTTATAATTTAAAACGAGGTGCATCCGGACGTTAATTGCTTCCGTGCGCCTGCGTAATCTGATGGCGCTTTGCCGTGACTATTTGACGTTATGGATTGATGAAGATAGTCCCCGAATCGTGCTGGCCGCACTCTGTGATCAATAAATTATTAGCCAGAGTGCGGCCAGCATCCATCTGAAACTATGTTTCAAATTATACTTACAAATTAGATCGAGCACGTACAATTTTAACGATTTACCTGTTCTGTCTGAACAGGTAAATGTAAAAACTATGCTCGCTCTAAAATGTAAACAACCTGCCCGGTCGAACAGATTAACGGTCTGCAGTAAAATACTGTTCAAACTGGCATCCGTTCGAATCCGTGAGGTGATATCGCTCCGGATTGCCGCCGAGGTATTTCGAGTGACCGTCCAGGAAACTGAAATTTCCGCCGCTGCTCTTGTGGCGGAAGCGTGCTTCGCAGCCAAACTTCGTTCCAACCTGGTTCACATCTGTTCGAACTACCGTTAGAGCATCCCCAATATTTGAAGTCCTTGCAGGCTCCACTACAGATGCAAGCGATTCAGTAAAACTCTGCCAGGTAGTTCCATCGTCCGTGAAGAATCCACTGCCAGGATAGTAAGCGTACGGCTGTGTACCGGTCGTATCACAAATGCCCTGCCAGTAGATAGAGTGACGCGCCACCCCATAATGAGAGAGATACTGGTTGTTCTTCGGAGGAATCCAGCCTGCAGAGCCGCTGCCCGGAGTGCTGTTCCCATCGCCATCACAATCGAACTGATCCATCGCCATCCCCGTGTTGGAGGCACTGAAAGAAGGGCAAAGCAATATTTGGTTGTTTTTGATATAAGGCTGTATCGTCGAAGTCCAGGCATTCGCAATTTGAATATCGATCGTCGAGCTGGCCAGCGTAGGATCGACATTTAGTGCGGGAATAATTGTCTCGTCATAGTCCTGGGAATACATCAACTGCCCGAGCGCAATCTGTCGTGTGTTGGAAAGGCAGGCGGTGGATCTCGCCGATTCTCTTGCCTGTGCAAATACTGGAAATAGAATTGCTGCAAGTATCGCTATTATCGCGATGACGACGAGCAGTTCAATAAGGGTAAACGCGGCTCGTTTAAAATGTGTGATGGAATGCATCCGAAGTTCCTTTCTCTTCTCAAATGGTACTCAATATATAATCTTCTTCTCGTTAACCGAACTATTATTATACCTCCCGCAATGCGAATGAATACTCAGTATAAATGACAGGCTCGCATTTTCTCAGACTGCTACAGCATGCGAGTAATTAAACTATTTCTCTCATATTGCGGGTACCCGGGATATCGAAAGCAATGAATAACGTATACTATATAAAGTATCAGCATCACCGAAATAAAATTCCTTAGTACCAGCCAGGAGCGAAAGATATGTTTGCAAGTCGTTTATTCAGGCAGTTTTTTATACTATCCCTGCCTGCGCTGCTTTGTGTGTTCAGCCTAAATGCGCACGCAGATACCTCCGCGCAGAATCCTGCATCACTTCAGCAGCCAGTCAATGCGCTCGTATGGAAGGATATCGCAGGAAACCAGTACTCAGATGCCCTATTTTCGAAGAATAGCGTTACCGTTTTTGTTTTCACCTCCACTCAGTGTCCCATCTCAAATCTATACACCACAAGAATAAAAGAACTGGAAAAGCAGTATCATGCGCGCGGTGTGCAGTTTTTTGTGGTCAATTCGAACCAAGAAGATACACTGCAGATGGTAAAAAAGTACAGTGCAAAATGCAGCTACAATTTTCCCGTCGTTAAAGATAATGGAACGGCAATCGCAGATAAATTACATGCCAGTCGAACCCCGGAATCCATAGTTCTCGATTCCAAAGGGGTTGTCCGCTATCGTGGCCGCATCGACGATAACACCGACCGAAACAAAATTGTGCGCCATGATCTCGCCGATGCCCTCGAAGCAGTGGTTACAGGCGGAATAGTGTCCCGTCCAAGAACGCTTGCGACAGGATGTGTGATTTTCCGTGACAGCTCTCAAACGCACTCTACGATGACTTCGAAATATACGTATTCTCACGATATTGCACCGATTTTAAATGCGAACTGCGTCGTTTGCCATCGTGCCGGAGAGACTGGACCGTTTTCACTCACAACCTATCAGGAAGCAAAAACCTGGGCTGCAGCTATTAAGGATTATACAGCCCGAAGAGTGATGCCACCCTGGAAAGCGGTGCCGGGATATGGTGATTTTCACGATACCCGCTCTCTGTCCAGCCAGCAGATTGCCATGATTTCCAACTGGGCCGATTCCGGAGCTCCACAAGGCAGCATTGGAAGCAGCGCGGCGCTGCCGAGCTTTCCCGCCCCAGGCAAATGGGCAATGGGAACACCGGATGTTGAATTAAAGCCTGAGGGAGCTTACCATTTAGCTGCTGAGGGAGCGGATGTCTACAGAAACTATGTTCTTCCGTATAACGTAACTTCAGACCAGTATATCAAAGGGATAGCTTTCCAGGCTGGCAACCGAGCAGTAGTACACCATATTATTCTCTTTCTCGATATGAGTGGTAAATCGGTGGAATTGGATAAAGCCGATCCAGAACCCGGCTATTCCGTTCCGGGCACTACGATTGGCGTGCCATTTCTTCAGACTATCTGGGTAGCTGGATGGGCCCCCGGAAACACGCCGAGACTCATGCCTCCTGGAATTGCGTTCAAGATGCCAAAAGGTGCGAAGCTCGTGCTGCAGGTTCACTATCACAAATCTGGTCAGCAGGAGACAGACCTTTCACGGATGGCTCTCTATTTTACCGACAAATCTTCGGTGGATAAGGAGATCTACACCAACGCGCTGATCTACCCCTATCTCGCACTAAAGCCGGGGATTGCAAATCAAGTGGTTCGTCAAAAATTAACGCTCCCAGTAGATGTGCATGCATTCTCTGTGGCGCCGCATATGCACATGCTGGGACGTATCATGAAAGTGAATGCTACCCTGCCAACAGGGGAGAAAATTCCACTCGTTTACATTAATGATTGGGACTTCAACTGGCAGGAGACCTACCGGTATAAGAAACCAGTAGCGCTGCCAAAGGGTACCGTTATCGATATGGAAGCCTCGTTCGATAATTCAGAAATGAATCCCCGACAGCCATCCCACCCGCCGAAATATGTGAGCTGGGGCGAACAAACTACAGATGAAATGTGTATTTGTTTCTTCCAGATGACGGTGGATAAACAGCATCTACAATCCACTAATGCATCATCAGACGTTTCAAGAAAGACGCTTCGAGGACTGCTCACTTCGAATTAATGTACCATATTTGAAGCTCTGCAAACTAGAAACCGACTCCCCATAACGATGAGGAGTCGGTTACTTATTTTTTAGGTAAAATTGGGGCTTTCAATACAGAAATAGTTCAAATAAGTCTGCATCATCAATAATTCCGGGAAATTATTTTTAGTATATATCATCAAAATATGGAAACATAACACTGAGATTTATTCCATAAGGGTATATCTTAAACGTGTGTGGATAGATCCGAGACGAGTGATCTGAAAACACGTTACACGGTAAAGGCATCTCTTGCAATATGAGAGTTCCTTGCAGAACAATGGATAGGCTCCTGGATGAGCGGCCTTCTGGCTGAGATGTTTATTTCGATGAAGTTATTTATAGAGACAGTTTACGGCAAGATCGGTTCTTTTTTTAAATCGCCTCAAGAGGATTTTGGTTTTTCACGCAGCGTTCGTGCGTACATACTCCCCTATTTATTGGCTCTCGTAGTAGTTTTAAGTCCCGTTATTCTCTTGCGGAATACTGCTCCCGGCCACATAAATGAACCCTACGTGTTATTTTTTTATACTGTTACTTGCCTCGTGCTCTGCCGACATCTTTTGGCTATCCCGAGTATGAACAAACAGCTGACACATTTTCGAAAAGTTTGCGATTCGCTCACATCGGATAGACAGCAGGCAATAGACCATGCTCTCAAGATGGAGCAAATTGCCAACGAGCATAAAACAGTTCATGAAAAGCTAGAAGAGTCCAATCAGATTTTAGAACAAACCAATGCACGATTGGAAAGCCTCGCAACCACAGATGGAATGACAGGGCTCGCCAATCATCGTGCCTTTCAGGAACTTTTAGCTAAAGAAAAGGCCAGGTCTGATAGAGAGGGATTATCTCTCGCACTGCTGCTTTTAGATGTAGACCACTTCAAAGACTTTAACGATACTTTCGGCCATCCTGCTGGTGATGAACTGCTGCGCCAGTTCGCAAAGCTGCTTCAGGAAAAGGTGCGCGTTCTCGACCATGTTGCGCGTTATGGAGGAGAAGAGTTTGGAGTAATTCTTCCAAACTGCTCTAGCGATGATGCAATGAAATTAGCGGAAAGATTGCGATCTGCCATAGCCATCCATGAATTTCCTCATCGTTCGATCACGGTTAGTATCGGCGTAGCGTATTATCCAGAGGAAAACGAAAACTATCCTAACGTAATCGAGCGGGCAGACAGGGCGCTCTATGTAGCCAAGATGAGCGGTCGGAATCGTGTCGCTTTCTCCGATGAAATATTGGAGGAAGAAGCGGCAATCAAGTCTGGAGATGGCACAGATTCTTCTTCAAATATGCTGCAAAGAGCACAATTTGCACCGCCAGACAGCACACAATGGGGCCAGCTTGAAGGTCTGGTGCAGCAATCGGCCGGTCAGCTGCTGCCCCAAATACATGCGCTCATTGAAATGCGCAATGCTGAGACAGATGGACATTCACAGAGAATCGCACGTTTTGCACTCAGACTGGCAAGAGAGGCTGCAGCAAATGGAGATATCACTCTTGATCCGGGTGATCTACAGGAGCTGACTTATGGAGCGCTTCTGCACGACATAGGTAAGCTTGCCCTGCCAATGAACATTCTTATGAAAAGAACGCCTCTCGATGCTTTTGAACTTGAATTAATATCCAAGCATCCTGAACTGGGAGTGCAGCTGCTGGAACGTTTCCCCCTGCTGTCTCCTGCGCTTCCTGTTGTTCGTTCGCATCACGAACGCTGGGACGGTCTGGGATTTCCAGACGGGCTAAAGGGTGATGAGATTCCGGTTTCTGCTCGATTAATTGCACTCACTGGCGCGCTGGATGTGATGTGGACAGATCAATATCACAAAAAAGCGCTGACATTTGAAGAAATATGTGAAAAGATGGATCAGGGATCGGGCACACAGTTTGACCCGAAGCTGGTCAATGCATTCCGCAAAATTTCGATGGAGGAGTGGGCTGCGCTGCGGCAGAAAGATGATTCTGAACAGTGCTGCTATCTGCCTGAGTGGCAGATGGACGTTCAGCTGGCAGCTTGAAAAATCAATTCCCTCTTAGCCAAAAGAGGGACTTATAATTTATCGGATTATGCTGTACGCAGCTCTACCCGATCTTTAAGTAATTCTCCATTTTGAAATATTCCCGCTGGAATAAAATGAATAACCCACGCACGCCGCTGCCTGGGAGATAGATTTGGCCTGGTCATATGGAGAGTTTGACAGTGATGAATCATACCCGACCCGGCAGATACTGGTACCGCGACAGCTAAAGATTCATCGGCATCCGCTTTTAACTGCGCCACATACTGTCCCGCACGCTGATGACCTGCCTCCCCGGATTTTTGACTGCCGGGAACTACCCACATGCACCCATTCTCCGTATCTGCATCATCCAGCGCTATCCATAAACTCATCGCCGCGGGCGGATCGAGCTTCCAATAACCGTTGTCTTGATGCCAGGGCACAATATCTCCGTTCAGCGCAGGCTTGTACAAGGCCTGGTCATGATATAAGTTAATGTTCGGATGGCCCATCAGAGATTCGATAATATCCAGCACGATCGGTTTCTGCATAATGCGTTCAAATATTGGATGCAGCCGATACATATCAATAATTTGCAGCACTGCACCAGCAGAAACCTCTTCCCCATCTTTTTTACCCAGGTTGCGATAGGATTGCGGCTTTTCTTCTGCATTGAAGATGGCGTCGTACGCGGTTCGTGCCTCTTGAAGTTCTTGCGCAGAAAGCACCACGCCAACTTCGAGGTAACCATTCTTTTCAAAAAAATCAATTTGCGATGATTCTAATTTCAAGGCCTGCTCCATCGACATCAATTAAAGCTGCTGGACTGCAATTATTTATCGAACACCCAACACCAATTCGGTGGTCAGCTGATCGAGTTTTTCGTAGCCGTATCCTTTTTTGCCGTAAGCAATTCTATCTACATGCATCGCCTTGATTTTAGCTGCATTTTCCGGTGAATAGGATGCAAACAGCGGCGAGACACCATTGGGATCAGCACTGAGTTGTTTTACCATGCCCTGAATTTCCGCGTCCTCATTCCACTGCTTTCCTTTTTCTTTCAGGATGAGATAAGTCTTCATACATCCCTTAGCGAATTCCCACACCCCTTCCTCATCCTCCGTCCTATAGGCATGGGCGTCAAAGTGCCGCATTCCTGTATATCCACTGTCCTCCAGCATCTTAACGAGGAAGAAGTTCGCCTTTAAGTCCTCCGCTCCAAAACGGTAGTCCTGATCATAACGGCCAGGTTTCTGTCCATTCAGATCGATGTGGAACAGCTTGCCGGCATCGATAGCCTGTGCCACCGCATGGACGAAGTTCAGACCTGCCATAGTATCATGGGCGAACTCCGGGTTCACTCCGAACTTCTCAGGCTTGTCCAGGGTAGCAATGAAACCGAGAGCGGAACCGACTGTAGGCAGATAGATATCACCGCGAGGCTCGTTGGGTTTCGGCTCGAGCGCAAACTTCATATTGTATCCCTGAGCCAGATCGTATTCCGCCAGGAAGTTCATACATTCACGGAATCGTTTCATCGAATCACGGGCATCTTTGCTGGCATCCGTTTCTGTTCCTTCGCGTCCACCCCAAAAGACATAAACTCCTGCGCCGAGTTCCGCGCCCAAATCCATGGCGCTCATCGTTTTTTGGAGTGCATACGCGCGCACCACCGGATCGTTGGAAGTGAAAGCGCCATCCTTGAAAATGGGATCGGAAAATAGGTTGGTAGTTGCCATCGGGACCACCATACCGCTGTCGTTCAGAGCCTGCTTGAACTCTTTCACGATGCTGTCTCGCTCGGCTGCCGTGGCATCTATAGGAACGAGGTCATTATCATGAAGGTTGACTCCATAAGCGCCCAACTCACCAAGTTTTCGAACACTTTTCGTAGGCGGCATTGGGGGCCTGACTTCGAATCCAAAGGGATCGCGCCCCATATTTCCGACCGTCCATAATCCGAATGTAAATTGATCGCTTTTTTGCGGTGTGTAATTACTCATAATATCCTCTTCCTCACTGAATTTACTGCAAAATCTTCAAGTCGAAACCTGGATGGATATTATTCGAAACACTATGTTTCTCCTTCATTGCATTGATTCATAACTATTGTGATGGCAATAGCTAATTTAAACGATTGCTGCTGGGTGAGTAGACGACAATGGGATGAGTCTACATACGTTACTGGTATAATAACTTAGGAGTTTTCAACCCTATGCCCGACGGAAAATCTGCGCATCATATCCCAGCGCCCGAAAATAACCCAATTAGAACGGTTCATCCACTCCTTGAAGGGCTGAATGACGTACAGCAGGAGGCAGTGCTTCATTTTGAAGGGCCGCTGCTTATTTTTGCCGGGGCAGGCAGCGGCAAAACTCGCGTCCTGACACATCGAATCGCCTATCTCATAGCGGAGCGAGGGGTTGCACCCTGGAACATATTCGCTGTAACTTTCACCAACAAAGCCGCGAAAGAAATGAAGGAGCGACTCGAAAAGCTCGTCAGTGATCGCAGATCGAAGGCGATCTGGGCTGGTACTTTTCATTCCTCGTGCGCCAGAATTCTTCGCGAGTTCGGAGATCGCATCTCTATTCCGCGCAGCTTTTTGATTTTTGATGACAGTGATCAACTGCATATCGTGCGCGACTGCCTTCGTGATCTCAATATCGATGAAAAAGATAAGCCCCCGCGTGCCTTTCTGACCCATATCAGCAAGGCTAAAGAGCAGATGATCTCTCCTGCCGAATGGTCTGCGATAGGAGGAGGAGATTTTTTCCGGCGTTTCCGCGAAGTTTACACACTGTATCAGGAAAAGCTGAAACAGAATTCGGCGCTCGATTTCGATGATCTGCTGAGTGAAACGGTGCGCCTGCTGCAGAACTGCCCGGATGTGCTTGAGATTTTACAGGAAAGATTTCATTTTCTTCTGGTAGATGAGTATCAGGATGTGAATTTCGCGCAGTATCGCCTGCTCTATCTTCTCGCCAGAAAACGGCAGAATATTTGCGTGGTAGGAGATGATGACCAGTCAATCTATCTTTTTCGTGGTGCGGATGTCGAGCTGATCCTTAAATTTGAGCATGATTATCCCAATGCACGAATTTTGAAACTGGAACAGAACTATCGCTCTACCCAGAATATCCTCGAAGCGGCCTATTCAGTTGTTCGCCATAATAAAACACGCAAAGATAAGAAGCTCTGGACTGAAAACCCGGACGGCGGGCTGCTTCTTCTGCATGAAGCCGCCAACGAACAAGAGGAGGCACACTGGCTGCTTCAGAAGATTCTGGACGAAGTGCGCTATAAGGGAAGAAAGCTGAGTGATTTCGCCATTCTCTATAGAACAAATGCACAATCACGCGCGCTCGAAGATATGTTCCGTAACTTTGTGACTCCCTATAAGATCGTCGGTGGCATGCGCTTCTACGAGCGCAAGGAAGTGAAGGATGTACTAGCCTATCTTCGGCTGGTACATACCCCGTGGGATAGTGTCAGTCTCAAACGAATCATCAATATTCCCTCACGAAGCATAGGAACTACTACCGTAAAAGTTATCGAGGATATTGCCCGCGATCGCGGCATTTCACTGTGGGAAACGCTGCAGGAGATCGACTCGATTCCAGGACTTGTCCCACGTGCTCGAATTAAACTGAAAGATTTTATTCATATCATCGAAAAACTGCAGCAGGAAAAAGATCATCTCTCCGTCACTGAAATGCTGGAACATATTCTGGCTGCTACGGGGTATTTGGAAGCTCTGGAATCGGACAAATCGGTGGATGCACGGTCGCGAGTCGAGAACGTGCGAGAAATGTTTACCGTCACCAGAGAGTTCGAAAAACAGACGGAGGTGCCTACCCTGACTACTTTTCTAGAGCAGATATCTCTGGTCGCAGATATCGACTCCTTGGATGAAGATGCCGAGGCTGTCACAATGATGACTTTGCACTCTTCGAAGGGACTGGAATTTCCGGTAGTAATCATGGTTGGAATGGAACAGGGCTTATTTCCGCACGTACGCTCCCTGGATAAACCTCTAGAGATGGAGGAAGAACGCCGGCTATGTTATGTGGGCATAACCAGGGCGAAAGAGGAATTAATACTGACTTATGCGTCTCGACGCACACTTTTTGGGATGCTGACACACAATACTCCCTCAAAATTCCTCAAATATATTCCCGATGAGCTGTTTGGCTCAATTAGTGGAAACTCATCTCGGAAACCGAAACGGGCCCTTTCCAGCTTCGATCCGGATGAAAATGAGGGAGCCGAACAGTATAAGTGGGCGGAAAATCAAAAGGAGTTGACCGGTGCGGTTCCGCCATCCGGCTCATCACCATTTGCAGTAGGCGATAAAGTTAAGCATCCGGTTTTTGGAAGAGGAGTGGTAATCTCTACCACAGGAGTGGGCAGTAACGCCGCTGCAAACATCGCCTTCCCTACCCTGGGTATAAAAAACATTTTGCTGGACTATGCAAAGCTTGAAAAGCTTCCTTAATTCGGATTTTACTCAATGATGAATAGCGGGTAGAGTTAATGATCGGGTAATTGAATTGCATCAATCCATGCTATGTATAGATTCTTATTCGTTGTGGGATTTATAACCTCTTCAGAATGATCTTTCCATCC